>NZ_CAMMHD010000035.1:0-2608 GCF_946496565.1 uncultured Barnesiella sp. | reverse complement strand
CGCCTTGTTGGCCGGGTAGGCATGAATGAGGTTGCGGAAGGCATTCTGCACATAGACATACATGAAGACGTATGTCAGCGACTTCATCGCAATGAGCGCCGCCGTGTCGTCGCCGCAGCCCATCATGATGGAATATATCGTCTCCGAGATAACGAGGTAAAGCAGCAGCTCGGCCAACGCGTTCTTGAACTTCTTGAATGAGAAATTTCGGCATCGGATCACCGACACCCCGTCGGCACGCATTCCTGCCCAAACGTTGAAGGCGAACATCAGGACGAGGGCATAGACAAACCCCTTCGTCGGCGTGAGAAAGGCCAGCACGGGGCTTATGGCCGAGACGGCAATCATGCGCCATTGTTCCCAGTTGAAGATTTTATCCATCATTTTGAGGGTTTTATAGGCGTGAGAAAAGTTGGCTCAGAACGCAATAGATGTAATAGCACCCGTTGTCGTTGGCGTGCATGCCATCGGTCATCAGGCTGCAACCTTCTTTGGCGGTGGGAGTGTAAGCCTCGTAGATGTCGTTGAAGGCTCTTTCGGCCCATCTCCAAAAAAGGTTGTGCGCAAAGATGCTCGCGCAGGGTTTTGTCGCCATCCAGGCAGCGCAGTTGTCGTAGTAGGAGATGTTGGAGACCGATTTCCCGCCGGCAGTTTTTCGCAACAAGATGGTACGGTTGGCGTCGTCAAAAAGCCTGTTTTGTCCGAATCCGGCATTTATATATGCGGTAAACAGGCACAACTCGCAGTCGGAATAGCCATTTAATGTTTTGTGGAAAGAACTGTCGGCATCGTTGAACTCATTGAAGTAGACCCGTTTCATAAAGTCGGTGTAATAACCGGCTTCTTGGTTGCCGGTTCCCGAAGCACCGATATTTCCGATGGTTATGTGTCCCATCAGGAGATTGGGCTTGAACACCAGAATGTCGGTTCCTTGCACCTTGTTCAGGTCGATGGCGGAGCCGTTGCATGTGTGAGCCCAGCCGCCCCGGCCGGCATTGATGAGGTAGAGGAAATTTTTTCCCCGCGTCCATTCCACGCCGATGTAATTCATGCGTGTGCCCGAGCTCTTCGTAAGGGTCATCGACACTTCCGAAGAAGAGAGCTTCCGCATCTTCATGCGCATCTGGTAGATGGTGTTGTCGGCATACGCCAAATTCATGGCCGAGACGATGCTGTCGGTGTTTGCATCGAGGACATACCCGTTCGCCTCGACCCAAGCACCGGTTTTGTAATCAAACACTTCTACCGCACCGTTTCCCTCGGCCACGGCGATGGTCTGCTTCCCGCTTTGGTCGCAGGCGCGATAGATGTAGTTGAAGTAGTTGGCGCGCGCGGGAACGGTAAATCCGATGGCAGCATTGCTGCTG
This sequence comes from uncultured Barnesiella sp., assembly GCF_946496565.1. Classification (NCBI taxonomy): domain Bacteria; kingdom Pseudomonadati; phylum Bacteroidota; class Bacteroidia; order Bacteroidales; family Barnesiellaceae; genus Barnesiella; species uncultured Barnesiella sp. Next base: position 1,241 of record NZ_CAMMHD010000035.1, on the reverse strand, counting down.
GTCGACGTCCTTGTCGGTCGTTGCCCGTCGGCATCGCCCCAGTTGCCGGCGTTGATGGTGGTCTCCCAATCGCCCGTTTCGGTAAAGAAATCCGATTGGTATGTGCGATATTCCTGCCCCCAAGGAGCGGAAATGCAATCCCAAATCAGTGAGCACAGGTCGTTGCCCTGCAACAGGGGCGGTCTGAGCCCGGCATCGAACCGTTCGGTCGTGTAGGGACGCCCCATGATGGTCGAAGATCCGGTGAAGACGATGGTGACATCTTCCTCCCGGGTGCGCATCAGATGGGCGAACTTCGGCACTTTTTCGAGAATATTTTCGTTCACGACGGGGGTTGCCACGCTCCTTACCCGTTGTTTTACCAATTCCTGCCCTTGGAAATATTCACCGATGACCCCCGGGAAAGAATAGAACCCCTTCGGACTGTTGTAGGTGGGAATGTCGTTGGAGGCGAGAAGAATGCCGCCGTAGTTTTTGCTTACTTCCCAAAAAGTGCGGGGCTCTATCCGTGCGATGTTGGTGAGGGAATATGCATCGGTGAGGTTGATGTCCAAGGCATCGACATAGAGGCTGTATCCTTTTTGCAAGACGATTTTGTAGTCGCTGCCGTCTTCGAATATCTTGAAATAACGACCCTCTTCGGTCCTGAATATCGGGTTGTCGGAGAATCGGATAATCAAGTTTTGCGAGTTGTCGAAAGAATAATTCACCACCGTGTAGGTATCTTTGTGCAAGTTGCTTGCGATGTAATTGGTCATTCGGCATTTGTTGCTCAAAATGACTTGGCTGCCCGTCTCTTCGTCGAATCGGAACATCTGTCCGTTGTAAAGGAAAAAGCAGTTTTTGTAATCGACAAGCGCTTGAATGTATGCTCCGCCGTCGACATTGTTGTAGTAGGTTGTTTTTGTACCGTAGTTGAGGGTATAATAACCGTCCACTTTATTTCCGTTTTGACCATACTGCGACAAGACGATACATTGCTTGGCATATCCCGGTTCAATCGTTACGGAAAATTCCTTTCCGTCATTTTTATACACATACAACGTGCCGTTTTTTGTCGCGGTGAAAGTCTCGGAGTATCTTCCGTAAGTGCCGTCATTGAAGAATACCGAAGCGATGGCCCCATCGGGCAGAAGCACTGTTGTACCCGACAAGATATGGACGGGAGCGGTGATTCTCCAAGACGAAACCGTTGAAACCAAATCATGGGATGAGGATTCGACATACCCGTAATTGTCGCC
>NZ_CAMMHD010000034.1:0-3301 GCF_946496565.1 uncultured Barnesiella sp. | reverse complement strand
TCAAACTTAAAAACTTCGTTTTTGTTTGCCTCTGCTCTCACCTTTCACTATATTTGTTGCCGAATAATTTGTAACACTCAATATGGAAATCAAAGGAAAAATCATTCACGTGCTGCCGTTGCAGGAGGGTGTATCGAGAGCCGGCAACCCGTGGAAGAAACAAGAGTATGTATTGGAAACCGAGGAGCAATATCCTCGCAAGGTATGTTTCAATCTTTTTGGCGATAAGGTAGATCAATATCCGGCAGCAATCGGCGACGACGTGACGGTCAGCTTCGACCTCGAGAGCCGCGAGTTTAACGGCCGTTGGTACACCGACGTGAGAGCCTGGAAAATAGAGAAGTCGGCTCCCGCAGCTCAAGGCGTACCCGATATGCCGCCCATGCCCAACGATATACCTCCGTTCCCGCCGGCCCCGGCTGCTTCCGACATGCCGGCCTCGTCGACCGACGATCTGCCGTTCTGATGGACCGGAGAATGTCCCCGCTGCGGCGTGGATTGGGAAACGAAGCATAATGAAATTGTACCGGGAGGTCGCAGGGGTATTGATACCCTTGCGACCTCTTTGCTTTATCTACTTTTGTATTTATTGTGCTATTTTCTCTTTTTATTGTGAACGGAAAACTCTATTTTTACTCCCTCGAAAAGAAACCCTATAAACCGTAAAAACGATGATTAGATTAAATGTTTTTGTGAGAGTCGATGAGGCTCGTCGCGCCGAATTTTTGGAGATTGCTAAAAAGTTGACCGAATGCTCACTCAAAGAGGAGGGCTGTGTGGCTTACGATATTTTCGAGAGTGCTACGCGTCACGATGTGTTGATGATTTGTGAAACCTGGAAAGACGATGAGGCTCTGCGTGCCCATGAGCAGACTACTCACTTTGTCACTTATGTGGGGCAGATGCACTCCTTGGGCGAGATGAAGCAAGAGCGATTCAACTTCTGATTCGGTATTCCCGAGTATAATATCGAACAGGAATGAAGTGGAGTAAGTTGTTTCTGGTTGCGGTTGCCTTGATGGCAGTCGCACCTTTCACGTCGTGTGGCGATGATGACAATCACGCCTCGATACCTACCCGCCCCTCGGGCGAAAACGAGGCCGACTCGATAGCTATCGCTCAGATTTCGTGGCAGGAGCGGGAGATTCGGGATGGTGTCGTGAGCAAGACGGCTCAGGTGCAAAAGCTCTTTGACTATCCGCAAACGATAAGCATGTTGGAAATCGACCTGAACAAGGCCAATGTTTCGTTTGTCGTTTCGTATGAGGTCTCGTTGAGCAAGACTACCAGCGACCGGGCCATCGCGGCCAATGCGTTGGCGGCGATAAACGGTACCTTTTTCAATACCTCGACCGGTGTAAGCCGTCACTTCTTGAAGTGTAACGGCACTGTGGTGGCTACCACCGGGACCAACGAGTTTTCGACTCGTGCCACCGGGGCCTTCTGTGCCACGGGCGACCGGGTGGAGATAAAGACGTGGAGCTCGAGCGACGAGGCTTCGCTCGGGGGCGACTATCAGCAGGTAGTCGTGTCGGGGCCGCTGATGATGGACAACGGGCACGATGTGGCCATGTGGGCCAATTCGTTTACAACCGATACACACCCGCGTACCTGCGTGGCAACGACCGACGACAATCGGGTGCTCTTCATCGTCTTCGATGGCCGTCTCGATGGAGCCAAGGGGGTGAACCTCTACGATCTGCGCACCTTTGCTCGGCAGATGGGGGCGACCGATGCTCTCAATCTTGACGGCGGAGGCTCTTCGACCCTCTATATCCAGTCCTATGGCGTGATCAATCACCCTTGCGACAATGGCAAGTACGACCACGAAGGCGAGCGTGCAGTCCCCTCGGTATTGATGGTGAAGACAAACTGAATCCCGTAAATACAGGCATCTCGGCGGGGCGATGGGGGTTAAACCCGAATCGTCCCGCTTTTTTGTGTAAAAAACGGGCTCGGCATGATGGAAAAAAAGAATAAAATTCTTATCTTTCAACCGAAATAATTTAATCTTATAAATCTTAATCTATGATAGTAGGAATCCCCAAAGAAATCAAGAACAACGAGAATCGAGTGGGTATGACTCCCGCCGGAGTGAACGAACTGGTACGGAGAGGTCATACGGTGTATGTGCAGAAAGGCGCAGGCGAAAATAGCGGGTTCCCCGACGAGCAGTACGAGCGTGTGGGTGCCAAGATATTGCCCACCATTGCCGATGTATATGCCGTGGCCGAGATGATAGTCAAGGTCAAGGAGCCCATCGAGCCCGAGTATCCCCTCATTCGCAAAGGGCAGTTGTTGTTTACCTATTTCCATTTTGCATCGGACCGCAAGCTCACCGAGGCTATGATGGCCAGTGGGGCTACCTGTTTGGCCTATGAAACGGTCGAGCTGAAAGACCACAGTCTGCCGCTGCTTATCCCCATGTCCGAGGTGGCCGGCCGTATGGCTACCCAAGAGGGGGCCCGCTTCCTGGAGCGCCCGCAGGGCGGCAAAGGTAAACTGATGGGCGGTGTGCCGGGTGTGAAACCGGCCAAGGTGCTGGTAATCGGTGGTGGTGTGGTAGGTTATGCTGCTGCCTGTGTGGCCGCCGGTATGGGTGCCGATGTTACCATTGCCGACTTGTCGCTGGCCCGGTTGCGCTACATCGATGAGGTTCGCCCCGCCAACATCAAGACCCTCTACTCGTCCGAATTCAATATACGAGCCGAGCTTCCCACGACCGATTTGGTAATCGGGGCTGTGCTTATCCCCGGAGCCAAGGCGCCGCATCTCATCACCCGTGATATGCTGGGATTGATGGAGAAGGGGTCGGTGCTGGTCGATGTCGCAATCGATCAGGGTGGCTGCTTCGAGACTTCGCATCCGACTACACACTCCGAGCCCGTCTACGAAGTCGATGGTATCGTGCACTATTGCGTGGCCAATATTCCGGGAGCCGTTTCGGCCACCTCGACCTTGGCCTTGACCAACGCAACTTTGCCCTATGCCCTCAAGCTGGCCGATAAAGGTTGGGAAAAAGCCTGTGCCGAAGACGAAGCTCTCTGCAAAGGTCTGAATGTAGTCGACGGTAAAATCGTTTATCCTGCCGTAGCCGAAGCTTTCGGGTTGCCGTGTGAGAAGATATAAGCCGATAATTTCACTCGAATACCCTTTGTTCGTTCCTGTTGCTCCGTAGAGTGGCAGGAACGAATTTTTTGCGAAAAAAAGTTTGTTTGTAACGGAGTGAAAATGGGGGAGTTGAGAAAAAGTATGTTTTATAGCATAAAAAAGTCGTCAAAAAATTTGGAGGGAATATATA
>NZ_CAMMHD010000033.1:0-4327 GCF_946496565.1 uncultured Barnesiella sp. | reverse complement strand
GTTTTCATTTGTCTCTGCACTCTCCTTTCACTATCTTTGTAGAAGATAGGATGCGACTCGACATAGCCAAACTTGAAAAACAAGTTTTCCCGTTTGTCTTTGCTCTCACCTTTCACTATCTTTGCAGGGACTGCCCGAACAGGTCTGCAACAAGAGGGAGAGCAACGCCCCTAAGAGCTTCGATAGCTTGCAGTAAATCAGACGATTGTCCACTCATCAGCCTGTTCAATGCCAGTCTTTAGGCACGAATTATAAACAAAACGACACAATAGAATGAGTTTACAATGTGGTATAGTCGGGCTGCCCAACGTGGGCAAATCGACTCTTTTCAACTGTTTGTCCAATGCCAAAGCGCAATCGGCAAACTTTCCGTTCTGCACCATCGAGCCCAATGTGGGAGTGATTACCGTTCCTGACGAGCGGTTGAACAAACTGGCCGAACTGGTTCATCCCCAGCGCATCGTCCCCACGACGGTCGAGATTGTCGACATCGCCGGCCTGGTGAAAGGGGCCAGTAAAGGTGAGGGTCTGGGTAACAAGTTCCTCGCCAACATTCGCGAGACCGATGCCATTCTGCACGTGCTCCGCTGCTTCGACGACGACAACATCACACACGTCGACGGCTCGGTAAACCCCGTAAGAGACAAGGAAATTATCGACTTTGAGCTGCAACTCAAAGACTTGGAGACCATCGAATCGCGCATTGCCAAGGTGCAGAAACAGGCACAGACCGGCGGTGACAAGGCGGCCAAAATCGCCTACGAAGTGCTGAGCCGCTACAAAGAGGCTCTCGAGCAGGGCAAACCGGCCCGCACGGTCACCTTCGAGACCAAAGACGAGCAGAAGATTGCCCACGACCTCTTCCTGCTCACCAACAAGCCAGTGATGTACATCTGCAATGTCGACGACGCCAGCGCCGTATCGGGCAACAAATATGTCGATATGGTACGCGAAGCCGTCAAGGACGAGCATGCCCAGATACTGATTGTGGCCGCCAAGACCGAATCGGAGATTGCCGAGTTCGAGACCTACGAAGAGCGACAGATGTTTCTCAACGAAATCGGCCTCAAGGAGTCGGGCGTATCGCGCCTCATCCGCGCCGCTTACAGCCTGCTCAACCTCGAGACCTACTTCACCGCCGGACCGCAAGAGGTGCGTGCCTGGACCTACCTGAAGGGGAGCAAGGCTCCGCAGTGTGCCGGCATCATCCACACCGACTTCGAGAAAGGCTTTATCCGCGCCGAAGTCATCAAGTATGACGACTACATCACCCTCGGGTCGGAAAACGCCTGCAAAGAGGCTGGAAAGATGTATATCGAAGGCAAGGATTATGTGGTGCAGGACGGCGACATCATGCACTTCCGCTTCAACGTGTAAGCTGCGTTGATTATCTACATACAACAAAGGCGATGAAATTCGATTTCATCGCCTTTGTTGTATCCGATGTATAGGTCCGGAAACTATCAGTGCTTCCCGGTGAGGTTCAAAATCTGGCCATAGCGGGTCTTGTCGTTCACAATCGAGCAGGCCTCGGTCAAATCCTTGTCGTCCTTGATCGACTCGATGATTTCGCCCTTCTGGTGGTAATATCGCTTCACGATTTCAATCGAGAGCAACTGGCTTATCTCGTCGCGGAAAGTCTCCAGGTCGCGGTCCAGGTCGTGATTCAAACTGGCCTCCAGCGCCTCGAACTGCTTCTGGGTCTTCTCGTCGAAATAGCCCTCGAACTTGGCTACCTCCTTCAAGTCGGAGAGGATGCGTTCGCTCTGCTTGTCGTATTTGAAATTCTTCGACTTCACGAAGGCCTTAAACTCGTTATAGACCGAGTCGGGCAATACGAACTCCTTGACGGGGGCAATCGTATCGTGACGGGCGGCGTATTGGTTGGCAAAGTCGAAGAAATAGAAATCGCGCATCAGGTAGTAGCCGATGTTGCCCCGACGCTCGACCGAAGTCTCTACATCGGGCTTGATGCCGCCACCGTCGCGCACAATGCGGCCGTGAGCCGTCTTGAACTCGTGCGTGAGACTGTCGGGGATACGGGCCACGCTGCCGTCGGGGTTGCGGTGCGAGTAGTCGATAGCCTGGATAAGGCGGCCGCTGGGGATATAGTAGCGGGCAATCGTCACCTTGAGCATGCCATTATAGGGCAATGGACGGGTAGACTGTACCAGCCCTTTGCCATACGAACGCGAACCCACGATTACGGCCCGGTCGAGGTCTTGCAGCGAACCGGCTACAATCTCCGACGACGAGGCGGTACCGCCATCGATCAGTACGGCCAGCGGTATCTTTTCATCGACCGGCTCTTGGGTGGTCTTGTAGATCTTGTCCATCTTCTTGTTGCGTCCCCGGGTCGAGAGCACCTCTACCCCTTTGGGAACAAACAGGTTGACAATCTGCACGGCCTGCTCGAGTATACCGCCGCCGTTGCCTCGCAGGTCGAGCACCAGCGAGGTGATGCCCCGACGCTTCAGCTCTTGCAGAGCCCGTTTCACCTCATCGGCGGCCGAGTCGGTAAAACTGCTCAGGTAGATGTAGCCCACACTGTCGCACACCACATCGTAGTAGGGTACGGCGGGCATCTGTATCTTTTTGCGGGTCAGGTCGAAGGAGAGAAGCCCCTCGACACCCGGCCGCTCTACGGTCACCTTCAACTTGGTATTGGCCGGACCTTTCAGCCGTTCGCTCACCTTCGAGCTGCTCCAGCCGGCCACCGAATCGTTGTTGATCATCACAATCTTGTCGCCCGGGCGCAGACCGGCCAATTGGGCAGGCATCCCTTCGTAGGGTTCCGATATGTAGACCGCCTTGTCGCGCTCCATAATGAGCGAACCTATGCCGGCATACTCGCCGGTGGTAGAGAAGAAGAAATCGTCCTTCTCCTTCTCGGGGATATATTCGGTATAGGGGTCGAGCCGGCCCAACATGGCATTCACCCCGTCGCCAATCGCCTTTTCGGCATTGATGGTATCGACATAAAAGAGGTTCAACTCCTTGAACAGTGCATTGAATATATCGAGATTACGCGAAACTTCGAAATCCCTCCGATCCGATTTTCCGGCCGGTGCCGCACTCACGCTCCCTGCCACGAGGGTCAGCGCACAGGCGATTCCTAAAACCAAATGTATTTTTCTCATCACTCTCTGTTTTGTCTTAGCTTTACGAAGATAGTCAATGCGACCGGTCCCCGGCAATCAAGGCGGCCACTTTTAACTTTATTTCATCCCATATCTCATCGCTCATCTTGGTACCGATTACCTTGATGACCCGGCCGGCCAACAACGAACCTATCTCGCCGCAAACGTACAGCGAGCAGTGTTGCGACAGGCCGTAGAGGAAACCCGAAGCATAGAGATCGCCGGCCCCGGTAGAATCGATGCGTACCTCGGGCGTAGCCGGTACCTCGACAATGCTATCGCCGCAACCAACGAACGACCCCTGCGCACCGCACTTGACCACCGCAATCCTGCAGCAGCGGGCCAGTGTCTCGACAGCTTGCCGCGGCTCCTCGCCCGTATAGGCCATGGCCTCCTCTTCGTTGGCAAAAAGGATGTCGACATAGTTCTCGACCAAAGTACGGATGATGGCGTAATTCTCTTTCACGACGTTGTAGCTCGCCATATCGAACGAGACCTGCAACCCCAGCTCCTTGGCCAGTTGCACGGCCCGCAGAATGAGGGCTTCGTCCTGTACCAGATAGCCCTCGATGTGAAGCAGGTCGTACCCGGCAAACATCTCGGGGGTAAGCTCGTCGGCACTCAGCGTAGAGGCGGCACCCAGAAACGTACCGAACGTACGTTCGCCGTCGGGGGTAATCAGGGTCATGGCACACCCCGAAGCCTGGTCACTCTCAATCAACGAAGTTTTCACCCCGTTACGCTCCATATCTTCACGGAAGAAACGCCCATAGGCATCGCGCCCGATCTTGCCGATGAAACCACCCGACACACCCATACGGGTCACACCCGATACGGCATTGGCAGCCGAGCCACCCGAAGCCAACGTGGTTTCCAGCCCTTCGAAGACCGCCATGATTTTCAACAGACGCTCCTCGTCAATCAGTTGCATACCCCCTTTCAAAAGGCCCATCTCCTCGAAACACGAGTCGGAATGCAAACGTGCCAGCACATCGGTCAGTGCGTTTCCCAATCCTACTATCCTCATTTGCGGAAAAATTTTTTTTGCAAATATATTGCATAATTGGAAATAACCCATTACTTTTGCATCGCATTTTTAAGGAATGACATCTTCTTCAGTAGCTCAGTCGGTTAGAGCATCTGACTGTTAATCAGAGGGTCGTTGGTTCAAGTCCAACCTGAAGAGC
>NZ_CAMMHD010000032.1:0-5805 GCF_946496565.1 uncultured Barnesiella sp. | reverse complement strand
CAGAATACAGGAGGCGGCTCGGCACTGTCAAAGTTGAAAACTGTGTTTTCCTTTGTCTCTGCTCTCGCCTTTCACTATATTTGTACAGATAAAAAAACGAAACAGACAACGATATGAAATACATTGGAGCTCATGTAAGTGCTTCGGGTGGCGTGGAGAACGCCCCGGTAAACGCACACACCATCGGAGCGAAGGCTTTCGCTCTCTTTACCAAGAATCAACGGCAATGGCAGTCGGCACCCTTGTCGGAGAAGAGTATACAACAGTTCCGCGAGAACTGCGCACAATATGGTTTTGCCCCCGAACACATCCTGCCTCACGACAGCTACCTCATCAACCTGGGACACCCGCAGGCCGAGGGGCTGGAGAAGAGCCGGAAGGCTTTTCTCGACGAGATGCAGCGCTGCGAACAGTTGGGGCTGAAGCTGCTGAACTTCCACCCGGGCAGCCACCTGAAGGAGATTTCGATCGACGAGTGCCTCTCGCGCATCGCCGAGTCGATAAACCTGACGCTCGAAAAGACGCAGGGGGTAACGGCCGTCATCGAGAATACGGCCGGACAGGGCAGCAACGTGGGGTTCCGCTTCGAACATCTGGCTGCCATCATCGACCAGGTGGAGGACAAGAGCCGCGTGGGGGTGTGCATCGACTCGTGCCACGCCTTTGCCGGCGGCTACGACCTGGCTACACCCGAGGGGTATGAGCAGACGTGGACAGAGTTTGACCGGATAATCGGATTCAACTATCTGCGGGGCATGCACCTGAACGATGCCAAGAAGGGATTGAACTCGCGCGTCGACCGCCACGACAGTCTGGGGGCCGGCGTGCTGGGCATCGGCTTCTTCGAGCGGCTGATGCAGGACCCGCGTTTCGACAACATCCCCCTCATTCTCGAGACGCCCGACGAGAGCCTCTGGCCGCAGGAGATTGCCCGTCTTTACGAACTGGCTGCCGCCCGATAACGTGCAGCCCCCTATCTGATTGTAGAACTACAAAAACGACTTGAACAATGAAAAAGATAGCTAAAAGTCTGACCGACCTGATTGGGAACACTCCGCTGCTGGAGCTCTCGAACTACAACCGCACACACGGGTTGGAGGCTACGGTCATTGCCAAACTGGAGTATTTCAACCCGGCCGGCAGCGTGAAAGACCGGGTAGCCCTCTCGATGATCAACGATGCCGAACAGCGGGGCATACTGAAACCGCATGCCACCCTCATCGAACCCACGAGCGGCAACACCGGCGTGGGGCTGGCCTTCGTGGCTGCGGCCCGGGGGTACCACCTCATCCTCACCATGCCCGAGACCATGAGCCTCGAGCGTCGCAATCTGCTCAAAGCCCTGGGGGCCGAACTGGTACTCACCCCGGGAGCCGAAGGGATGACGGGTGCCATCAAGAAGGCACAGGAGCTGAACGAGCGCATCGAGGGCAGCGTGATTCTGCAACAGTTCGAAAACCCCGCCAACCCGGCTGCCCACGTAAAGACGACGGCCGAAGAGATATGGCGCGATACCGACGGCGAGGTGGACATATTCGTGGCTGGCGTAGGCACCGGCGGCACGGTGAGCGGCGTGGGCCGGGGGCTGAAGAGCCACAACCCGGCCATCCGCATCGTGGGGGTAGAGCCGGCCGGCTCGCCTGTTCTGTCGGGCGGTAAACCCGGGCCGCACAAGCTGCAAGGCATCGGTGCCGGATTCGTGCCCAAGACCTACGACGCTTCGGTAGTCGACGAGGTTATCGCCGTGACCGACGACGACGCCATCCGCACCAGCCGCGAGCTCACCTCGACCGAGGGGATGGTGGTGGGTATCTCGTCGGGGGCTGCCGCATGGGCCGCTACCCAACTGGCCCAACGCCCCGAGAACCGAGGCAAGAAGATTGTGGTGCTGCTGCCCGACACGGGCGAACGCTACCTCTCGACCGTACTCTACGACTTCGAGGGGTACAAGCTCTAATCCCGGCGGTTGTCCGGGGCAACCCGGGCTACCCATAAGAACATAAGAAACAGAGAGGCCATGGCGCACTCGATTACCGAGCATTGCCATGGCCTTTTCTTATCTCTTTCCTGTATCGTTGCGCAAGCGCTCTGCCCCGGGCTATCTCCCGCTACGGGCAATCATCTCCTGCAAACGGGTGTTGAATACCCCCTCGGCCAAAAGTTGCTCGAGCGAGAGATGCATGCGGTAACGCCAATAGTAGTGCGGGCACGCGGGGTTGTTGATGCGCTCCTCGTCGGGGTTCTTGCGACGCAGGCGGCCGTCGATCGAGAGCCAGTCCTGCAAGGGCAGAATAGCCAGCATCGAGGGAGCCGAGAGCGTCAGCTCGACCATGCGCTCGCAAATCCAGGGCTCGCAGGTAGCGGGTGCCTGACCCGGCTCGCCCAGCACCTCGTTGAAGTAGCGTTGCGTGCGTGCGGGATCCTCTTGCCACCACCCTCTGATGCCCGACATGTCGTGGGTCGAGGTGGTACATACCGACCGCACGGGATAGCGGCTCACATCGCCAAACTCGCAGTTCCACTCCTTAGGCATGCGCGGTATCTCGAGCGAGAGAATCTGCAACTGCTTCATCACCTCGGGCACGCAAGCGGGTATCATGCCCAGGTCTTCGCCACAAACCAGCATATCGGTCGAGGCGACGAGTACGGGCAGTTTGCGCAGGGCTTCGGACTTCCAGAAATCGTTGTGCCGCCAGTAGAAGAAATCTTCGTAGAGGCGGTCGAAGCAGTCCTTCTGCTCATCGTCGAGAGCCCGGTAGGCCTGGGTGCGGTTACCCATAATGCGGGGGTGATAGTATCCCGGCTGGTCGGGGTCTTCGAGGAAGAGCACCTCGTCGAGCAGCTTCAGCAGGCCGTCGCGAATCGACACGTTCATCTCGTCGTCGGCCCCCGAGAAGTAGTCGACCACCTTGCGCTGGGTATCCATCATCACATTCAGGTCCCAGCGGCCGTTCCCCTTGTCGACCAGGAAGCGCGTCTTCACCTCGTCGGTATAGGCCCCGAAGATGTCGTGCAACGACTCTTCCCGCACATAGGGAACCGTCTGCCACGAAGCATCGAAGCGGAACCCCTTCTGCGCCAGCTCGTCGGGCGAGAGCGGCATGGCCGCATGGAAGTGGCCCAGCAGACCGTGGACGGCATCGAGCGGAATCTCCCAGATGCGGAAGAAGCCCAGAATGTGGTCGATGCGGTAGGCATCGAAATAGCGCGACATGTGACGCAAGCGGGCTTTCCACCAGGCATAGCCGTCGCGCGCCATCACCTCCCAGTCGTAGGTGGGGAATCCCCAGTTCTGCCCCTCGATCGAGAAGTCGTCGGGGGGAGCACCCGCCTGACAATTCATGCGGAAGAGATCGGGGTTGACCCACGCGTCGACACTGGTGCGGCTGATGCCGATGGGGATGTCGCCCTTCAGCACCACTCCGGCCCGGTGAGCATAGTCGCGCACCTCGGAGAGCTGCAGGTGCAGGTGATACTGTATGTAGTAGTAGAGGGCAACCGAACGGTACCACGGGCTCCACACGGCACAGTAGTCGGCAATCATCGACTCGTCGTAGCTGGCAAACTCGCCCCAACGGGTGAAGTCGGCCGTCTTGAAACGGTCGCGCAGGCTGCTGAAGGCGGCATAGGGCTGCAACCAGAACTTGTTCTCCCTGAAAAACTGCTTGAACCCCTCGCTCGACAGGGTGTCGTCGCCCAACTCGTCGAAGAGCAGATTCAGGTACTCCATCTTGGCGCGGTTCACCCGTTCGTAGTCGACATCGGGCTGCATGTTCAGCTCCCGCTGCAAGGCATCGAACTGTGCCTGCCGGGCCTCGTCGCTCAACCGGCCCACCTCCGAGAGGCGCAGATACTGCGGGTGCAGGGCAAAGGTCGAATTGGCGTTATAGGGATAGGAGTCGCACCAACTGCCGGTCAGGGTGGTATCGTTGACCGGGAGCAGCTGGATGAACGATTGCCCTGTGCGCAACGCCCAGTCGACCAGATATTTCAGGTCGAGGAACTCGCCCGTACCGAAACCGTAGTCGGTACGCAATGAGAATACCGGGATGGCCGTACCAGCCCCTTTCCAGGGACGTTCGGGCCCGTTGAAGAGCAACCCCGACACAACGACCGCCGTCGAAGGCGAGAGCTCCGAATCGGTATATACCCTGTTCGCACCCGTCTCCCACGCCACGACTTCGCGCTGCTGCGTGCGCACTATCACAAACTTGTATTCAAAGGAGGGGCCCAGTTGAGCCGCATCGAGGGTAAGATGCCATTCGGGAAAGTCGGTATCGTCGAGCGCCGGAGCCTGGCTCGGCTCCCAGTTGCCCAGAGCCGGCACACTGCCCACCAGGAGCAGCTGCTCGTCGGGGCGCAGCTGCGGAGCGAAGATTTTGAAGGTCACCGTACCGGCCGCCGGTACCCCGGGTTGCGGCTGGGGATGCTGACGGAAAAAGATGCCCTGGGTAAACGCCGAAGAGTAGAACGGCAGGTCGGCGGGAGTGTCGCGCCAGCGGTCGAGCAACCGATATTCGGTGGCCTTCTGCCCCGGCACGAAGCGGTGCGGACGGTTCCACTCCCGGCGCACCGAGTCGCCCGACTTGACCAGATAGCGATACTCAAAGGCGGCTATCGTCGCGGGCACCTCGATGGTGTAGCTCCACAGGTCACCGCCGCGGCAATCCATCACCACAGCCCGGCTCTCGTCGCCCGAGCCCAGTTGCTCAGTCTCGCCCGAAAGCATGAGCGACTCGCCCCAACGGGTGTGGTAGTATATCTCAAATGTTATTTTCATGACAATCCTCTTTGTTAAAAATTGGAGTCATAAAGATAGAAAACTTTATACAGAAACCGATACCCGTCGTCCCCCTTTTTCGCGAAAAGTTTTTGATTTAAAATGAATCTTCCCGATTCTGTTTCAGGCAATGCAGGGGCGAATAGCCATACTGCTTCTTGAAGGCTTGTGAGAAGTGCGACCGGTTCTTGAACCCGACCCGATAACAGACATCCTGTGCCGATACGCCCCCTTCGAGAAGCAGCCGCCGGGCCTCCTCGAGCCGCCGCTCCGTAATCCAGCGTTGCGGCGACAGGGTGCTGATTTTGGCAAAATCGCGCTTGAAGGTGGCCAGGCTCCGCCCGGTGTAGGAGGCAAACTCGTCCAGCGTAAGGTCTTCGGTATAGTTGCTCTCCATGAAATCCATCAGGTCTATCTTCCACGCCTCGTTGAAGTCGAACAGGGTCGGATAGAAACGGTCGTCTATGGCGAGCAGGCACATCACGGCCTCGTGCACCTTCAGCCGCAACCACTCGTCGGCAGGCGTTTCACCGCTATCGGTATAGGGCAGAAACGAGTCGAAGAGGCTCTTCAAGGCAACCGTCCGGGGCAGCACATTCACCGTCTTTCCTATCGGGCCGAGGCCATGCAGCCGCTTGCAGGTGGCAGCCACCCGGTTGTAATACTCCTTCAGCCCCTTGCGAGGCAGAGAGAAATTGATACCCCGGTAGGGATGCCCGTCGAGCGGCACCTTGGTGACGTTGACCGAGCAGTCGCGACGGACAAACACGAAGTTGTCGGCCATGACCTCGTCGGTCGTCTCCCGCCCCTCGATAACCAGCTTGCCGGAGCGCACGAAAATAATGGAGTGTGCAGGCATGCGATGCTCCAGGTGCATGTCGTGGGGGATGCTGCAACTCAGCAGGATATTGCCGTAGTTAATCAGATGGTCTATCGTTTCGTTCATGTAGCAAAGATAATACAGAGTTACTTTAGGGACTGTCGTTTAATTCCGTCATTATGAGTCAATCGGCAGACTGTCCCGG
>NZ_CAMMHD010000031.1:0-7854 GCF_946496565.1 uncultured Barnesiella sp. | reverse complement strand
AAATGTCGAAAACTTCGTTTTCCATTTGCCACTGCTCTCGCCTTTCACTATCTTTGCACGCTGAAACATTGGTCAATACTACAATAAGGTGAACAACGTACACGAAGAACTGAAATCGGTATCGCAATTCCTCACGGAATATGCAACCTGTTTGATGGCATCGGGCGTACATACCTCGCGTATTGTGCGCAACACGGCCCGTATAGCCGAGTCGTTTGGGTTCGAAGCCCACATGACACTCTTTCACAAAACCATCAGCATGACCTTGCGAAGCAAGGACAACGCCCACGTATACAGCACGGTGAGTACCGCGAAATCGGGGGCTATCAATTTTGAATTCAACTCCGAATTGAGCGCCCTCAGCTGGGAAGCCTACGACAACCACCTCCCGCTCGACACGCTGTGGGAGAAATTCCACGCCATCACGAGCAAACCTCGCATGAACCCGTGGACGGTGTGGATTCTGGTGGGCTTTGCCAATGCCTCGTTCTGCCGGCTCTTCAACGGCGACTGGATAGCGGTAGCCGCCGTATTTGTGGCTACGCTCGTGGGATTCCGCATCAAACAAATATTGCACTTCAACCACTATTTCGTATTCACCATATCGGCATTTGTCGCATCGCTCATCGCCTCGATTACCATGTGGCAGCACTGGGGCACCACCCCCGACATCGCTATCGGTGCCAGCGTGCTCTACCTCATACCGGGCGTCCCCTTGATTAACGGGATTATCGATATTATCGAAGGTCATGTGCTGGCCGGCACCGCCCGACTCATCAACGCCCTGCTGTTGATTGTCTGCATCGCCTTCGGTATGGGTATCACTCTTTTAATGATGGGAGGGAAACTGTTATGATCGACTGGCAAATATTAGGCTCGGTCATTGCCGACGCCATCGGAGCTGCCATTGCAGCCATAGGCTTCGCCGTTATCTCCAACCCGCCCCGCCGGGCCATTCTGTATGCAGCATTACTGGCGGCCGTAGGTCACAGCATCCGGTTCGTACTGCTGAAATATGCAGGCCTCGACCTGGCTTCGGCCTCGTTTATCGCTGCCTTCTCGATAGGTATGCTCAGCCTGGCTGCCGGATACCGCATCTTCTGCCCGGCCACGGTACTGTACATACCGGCCCTGCTCCCGATGATTCCCGGTATGTATGCCTACCGCACGGTATTCTCGCTCATTCGATTCCTGCAAAGCAGCGGGAACGACAACGAGGCCATACACTACCTGCTCGAGATTTTCAAGAACGGTATCACCACAGCCTCGGTACTCTTCTCGCTGGGTGTTGGTGCCACCATACCCATATTCATATTTTACAAACGGGCCTTCAGCATGACCCGCGCAGCCAACCGCCCGAAGCGGCAAGCCTGACCCGCCCGATACGACACGATACAAATGCCCGCTCCCCCTTCGGTTCACCGCTCGAGGAGTGGGCATTAACATGTTTTATGTAGCGAGAGTCCTGAATAATCGGGATTTTCGTTATCATTGTAATCATTTTCGGTCTTCCCGAGAAAACTCATATAATACCAAGCACAACATGAAAAAGAATTTTTCCCTGAAAAGCACCCTGCTGCTGGCTTCGCTTGCCGGCACCGGTCTCATACAAGCACAACAACAGCCCAACATCGTTCTGTTTCTGGTCGACGATATGGGCTGGCAAGATACATCGGTTCCGTTTTACTCCGAGTCAACTCCCCTGAACAACCGCTACCGTACCCCCAACATGGAGCGGTTGGCCCACATGGGGGTGAAGTTTACCGAGGCTTACGCCTGTGCCATCTCGTCGCCCACGCGGTGCAGCCTGATGTCGGGCATGAATGCGGCCCGTCACCGGGTGACCAACTGGACCCTGAACTACGACCAGAAGACCGACGCCTCGAGCGACGTGATTCAACTGCCCGAGTGGAACTACAACGGCATACAACCGGCACACACGACCCTGACCGCCGACCTGAAAAACTCGACCCGTATCACCTCGTTCCCCCAGATTCTGCACCAGAACGGCTACTACACGATACACTGCGGCAAGGCGCACTTCGGCGCCAAGGGTACATCGGGGGCCGACCCCTCGACCATGGGTTTCGACGTGAACATCGGCGGCGGGGCCAACGGGGCACCGGGCAGCTATCTGGGCACGCGTAACTTCGGCCAAGGCTCGCCCTTCGAAGTGTTGGGCCTGGAGAAATACCACGGGCAGAATATATTCCTCACCGAAGCACTCACACGCGAAGCCATCGAGGCCCTGAAACAGCCGATAAGCCGGCAGCAACCTTTCTACCTCTACATGTCGCACTATGCCGTGCACTCGCCCTACGACGACGATGCCCGATTCAGCGACTACTACCGCAACCGCTACGATATCCAACTCGATGCCCCCCTCAACGAAAACGAGGCCCGATATGCCGCACTGGTCGAGGGCATGGACAAGAGCCTGGGCGACCTGCTCGACTTTCTCGAAAGCCAGCCCGAGGTGGCAGCCAATACCATCGTCCTCTTCATGTCGGACAACGGCGGACAGGGGCTGAACAACGTACGCCAGGGCCGTGAAAACCGCGACCAGAACTACCCGGCACGTGCCGGCAAGGGGTCGGCCTTCATGGGTGGCGTGCGCGAGCCGATGATGGTCTACTGGCCCGGCGTGACCAAGGCCGGCAGCGTGTGCGACCAACGGGTAATGATCGAGGACTTCTTCCCCACGATTCTCGAGATGGCCGGTGTGAAGGAGTACTCGACCGTACAGACGACCGACGGCGTGAGCTTTGCCGACGTGTTGCGCAACCCTTCGACCCGTCACGAGCGCAGCATCGTGTGGCACTTCCCCAACCTGTGGGGCGAAACCCAGAATACAGAGGAGGGCTACGGAGCCTACTCGTCGATTCTGAAAGGCGACTATCACCTCATCTACCATTGGGAAACGCAGCAACGCCGCCTCTACAACGTGCGTGCAGATATAGGCGAGCAGCACGACCTGGCTCTCGAGCAACCCGCAATTGCCGAAGCTCTGGCCCGGGAACTGACCGACTACCTGAAATCGACCGACGCCCAACGCCCGACCTACATCGCTACGGGCGAAGCCTGCCCCTACCCCGACGGCTCGAAATAAATCACTTGGTGACATGTGATTACATACGATACAATAGGACATTATGAATCTCATAAAGACAGCATTCTGCCTGATTATTCTCATTTGCAGTTCAATCCCTGTCTGGAGTCAAACAACAGGAAAAATAGTAGATACCGACCGGCAGCCGGTGGAGGGTGCAACCGTCGTCATGCAGCTGCCCGATTCGACCTACCTGGGCGCAGCCATCTCTGCAGCCGACGGTACATTCAGCCTTGAACCCATGGCAGACCGCTATCTGCTCATCGTCCAGCATCTGTTTTATCAGTCCCAGGTGGTAAAGGGTCAGACGCGTGACGCCGGCATCATCGTACTGGAGCCGAAAGAGCATAGCCTGGCCGAAGTGGTTGTCGAGGGAGAACGCCCTTTGGTAACCGTGGAACAGGGTAAACTGAGTTATGATATTTCGGCCATCTCAAAAAAGCATATCGTCAACAATGCTTACGAGGCTATCTGCAAGCTGCCGGGAGTACAGGACCGGAGCGGCAAGCTCTCACTGATCGGGGCAAAAGATGTAACGGTAATCCTCAACGGCAAGGCCAGTACCCTGACCCAGGAACAGCTGATTGAAATGTTGAAGAATACCTCTGCCTCGCAGGTTCAGACGGCCGAAGTGATGTATAACACGCCGCCCGAATATCATGTGCGCGGTGCCGCCATCAATATCGTGACGGCCAAGGCTGCCGACAATACGCTCCAAAGCGAACTCTCGGCGACTTACAGCAACCAGTATTTCGGCAGTTACAGCGGCAATGTAAACTTTCTGTTGACAAAAGGCAAGTCGTCGCTGAATGTCTCATACAACCCCGGCTATTCGCACATCATGACCGTGATGGATCTGGCCTCCATGCACCAGTATGACGGGCAAGTATATGACATCACGCAGCGGCAGAAAATCAACACGAAGGGGTGGAAGCATAACATCTATGCCGAGTATGGCTATCAGATAAACGAGGATAATGCGCTGAGTGTGGGATACAACGGTGCCCTGTCGGGCAACGGCAAGGGGACCATCGATGTGAACGGGAATTTTCAGAACAGCCACAACGACAAGGTGCAGGACAGCTGGCTGCACAATGTCTTTGCCCGCTACTCCTCGAGCTTCGGGCTGGATCTCGGCGTGGACTATACGGACTATTCGATGAACGACTACAACCACCTGGAGAGCGAACTGACAGACCATACGCGCCAACTGCTTGACTATACTTCGGACCAGAAGATACGCAAGGTCTCGGTATATGCCGACCAGAGCCACAGCCTGGCCAACGACTGGACCTTGAAGTACGGTGTCCGATATGACTATACCGACAACCGAAACAGTCAGCTCTTCAATCAGACGGAAGGAAAGGA
The DNA here is from genome assembly GCF_946496565.1 of uncultured Barnesiella sp. Taxonomy (NCBI): domain Bacteria; kingdom Pseudomonadati; phylum Bacteroidota; class Bacteroidia; order Bacteroidales; family Barnesiellaceae; genus Barnesiella; species uncultured Barnesiella sp. Next base: position 3,377 of record NZ_CAMMHD010000031.1, on the reverse strand, counting down.
CAATGTGGACAACTCCACCTCGCGCCTTTACGAGCAGATAGCCAACTTGTATGCCGGCTTCGACAAGGAGTTTGCAAACGGTTTGTACCTTTCGCTCTCGGCAACCGGCGAATATTACTCCATCGGGAACTATCACAAGTGGTCGCTCTATCCGCAGGCCAGTCTCAGCTATTCGCCGTCGGAAAAGCACACCTTCATGCTGGGCGTTTCGTCGGAAAAGGAGTACCCCACTTATTGGGACATGCAGACCAGCACCACCTACATGAATGCCTACGAAGAGATTCAGACTATCGAAGGGCTGCGACCTGCCAATGTGTATAGCGTGAATGCCAACTACCTCTTCCTGCAGAAGTATATGCTGTCGCTGTTTTATGAGCGCATCGACGATTATTTCACGATGGAGATGTATCAGGCGAAAGACCGTCTGGCTCTTGTGTACCGCACGCAAAACTGGAACTACTACCAGTCCTTCGGCATGAGTGCCAACATTCCGTTCAGCATCGGGAACTGGCTCTCCTCGCAGGTAAATGCCACCGTGGTCAATGACCGCAACCGCTGTGACCACTTCTGGGATATTCCCTTCGACCGGAACAAATGGGCCTGCATGCTGTCCATGCAGAACCATTTCTCGGTAGGGTCCCAACTGGGTTTCGACTTGGACGCGATGTACCGCTCAAGCATGATTTCCGGTATCAGCGATACGAAACCGGTCTTTACGGTCAATGTGGGTGCCCAATGGAACTTCCTGAAGGATAAAGCCAGTCTGAGCCTGAACTGCTCCGACCTGTTCGATACCATGCGCATGAAGGTGAAAAACCGCTATGCCGGGCAACACATCGACTTGAATATGGGACAATACAGCCGCACGGTTTCCGTAAAACTGGTGTACCGCTTTGGCGGAAGTATCACCAAGGAAAAGAAAGAGGTAGATTCTTCTCGTTTTGGGCATTAGCGGTATCTATGACAAGCTGGCCCAATACTCGGCACTTGTGTAATTCAATGAAACTTGGTACTTTCGTAAAAAAAGAGATACATGAATATTAAATTCTTACTATCGGCACTGCTCCCCTTTTTAGTTCTGCATATGCAGGCTAAAAATCAGGAGGTTACTTATAAATCTCATACCGCATTCTCAGATATTTCTCAACCCGGTCTTCCACCGGATTGGAGTGTAAACAGTGACAGCCATCGATTTACCGTAGATTCATTACCCACAGGTGAAGGCAAGGCTTTGAAAATTTGTGGAGCCCGTGATTCCATAGCGCCGTCGGTTTTGACATTGACCACACTACCCGTCAACCGAGAAAACGGGGTTACCTTTTCGATGCGAGTAAAGACGCAATCGGCAAACGACTCGCTGCTAATGGCGGTATCGGCCATGGACACCATGGCCATGCAGTGGATCAAAGGCTCTACCGACTGGAAAGATTATACGGTAAGTATTCCATTGAGTAGCAACAGCCAGATAATGATACCGCAACTCATGTTCCCCGATGCCGGGCCTTATTGGATTTCTGAAACAACAGTGGAAATGACCCAGGAGACCTATCCGGCCGAAGAGGATCATGAATTTGATGCAGGCTCGGCTATCCACGCGATACCCACGGACAAAAACAGCATTGACAAGTTGGCCTTGCTCGGTAAAATCTGGGGATTCCTGAAATACTATCACCCCATGGTTTGCGACGGTCAATATAATTGGGACTATGAATTGTTCCGGTGGTTGCCCGAGGTTTTGAAATCCCGGTCTAAAAAAGAGGTTTGTGAATTGGTATTCGACAAAGTCCGTTCCATGGGGCCGTTGGACAAGGGGAATCATATAAAAACCGATTTCCCGGCTTGTGACTCTCTGTACTATTCAATCCCTTCATTCCCCTGGATGAATGAAATCGCTCATCTTCATAAACCGTTATACGACCTGTTGGATTCGATTAAGCATGCCGACCGGTCCCAAACCATCCATTACTACAACAAGGGGTTGAGCTCCATGAATTCATTCCCGACAGAGGCCAAATATGGTGACAACCTTTATCCCGATGCGGGCTTCCGGTTGCTGGCCCTTTACCGATATTGGAACATTATAGAATATTTCTACCCCTATCGCAAGGATATTACCGACAAGAGTTGGAACCGTGTTTTAACCCGCTTTATCCCCTTGTTTGTCCACGCCGAAAATGCGGAAGAGTATCGCTCCACCATCGATTATCTGGGGACCTGTCTGAAGGATAATCACACCTCGCGCCAGTATTCCGATTCGATACTGCCCGCTGAAGAGAGGAGTTACTATTTACCGGTTTTCTGGGATTTTGTAGAGCGGAAACTTACCGTAACCGATGACTTCGAGGGGCAGACCTCGCTGAAAAAGGGCGATGTCGTTTGTCAGATAAACGGTGTAGAGGTAGATGATCTGGTAAAACGATACGCGAGAATAATCAGTGCGTCGAACGAACGGTCGTTGCTGTATGCCGTTTCTCTGGATCTTATTCAGCAAAAGGATTCCGTTACTGACCTGAATATAAAACGGGACCATAAAACGCTGAAGGTCTCCATATCGGGGTTGACTCCCAAAGAATATTTCCCGCGAAAGGCTAAATCTTTTTCCGACGCGCCTTATTACAAGTGGTTATCAGACAGCATCGGCTATTTCTCGCCCATCGGTCAGTACCGCAGCGACAGCCTGCCGCTTGTCATGGAGAAGTTTAAGGATGCCAAAGCTATCGTGATCGATATGCGGAACTATCCCTGTGATTTATTGCACCATATGGCCGATTACCTTCTGCCGCATCGTGTCGGTTGCACCCGTACGACTTCTGTCGTGCCCGATTTCCCGGGTGTTGTCCGGTGGAACGACATTCAATATTTTGGGAAAGAGAATCCCGACTGTTACTCAGGAAAGGTGGTCGTACTCATCAATGAGAAGACCGTGAGCATGGGCGAAAGTATCGTGGCCATTCTACGCCACTGCCCCAATGCCATTCTGGTCGGCTCACCCACGGCGGGTTCCGACGGCCCCATCTCCACCTTTGTTCTGCCCGGGGCTGTACATGTGAGATTTACCGGCGAGGGATTTTATTTCGCCAACAAGGAGGGTATACAAAACAGGGGTATTTCGCCCGATGTGAATGTGGATGTAACTCCGAAAGGGGTTGCGTCGGATACCGATGAATTGCTGCTGAAAGCGCTTGACATCATAGAATAATACTCCGGCCCAGGCGGAAACCAGACAGGAAAATTTTTCTTATATTTACAGAATACAGGAGGCGGCTCGGCAAAAAATCTCAATCAAGTTTGGCTTTTCTGCTCTCGCCTTTCACTATATTTACAGAATACAGGAGGCGGCTCGGCACTGTCAAAGTTGAAAACTGTGTTTTCCTTTG
>NZ_CAMMHD010000030.1:0-10682 GCF_946496565.1 uncultured Barnesiella sp. | reverse complement strand
AGGAATATCGTCTGCGGCACTTGTCCTTTGCCTTCCCTCTCTGGACCCCGCATCGGGTGCGGGGTGACTCACACACTGGACCTCGCATCGAGTGCGGGGTGACACGGAGCGCATCGAGTGCGAGGTGACCCGAGCGGTGTGTGGAATTTACAGCGTGGCACTGGCATTGCCGCCTTCCACCGTTTCCCATCCGGTAATCTCGGCGTTGCATTCCTCCATGCCGACGGGGGTCTCCAGTGTGCCGGTCACCCGGTAGGCGGTGGTCATGTCGCCGTTAAAGTCCGCAAGGGCTTCCGTCAGGTCGACTTCCGTGTGCTGTGTGCGTCCGCCATCGGTGAAGACGATGTCCAGTACCAGCGTCTGCACGGCTCCCATCGTGCCCAGCAGGCGGGCGTCGGCCGTGAGCTTGCTGCCGTCACGGGTGAAGGAGAAGACCGTGGAGGTCGGTTCGCCGATGGTCTGTCCCTTCTCCATATCAAAAATTCCGGCTATGCCGCTGAGGGTGGCGGTCACGCTCTGTATCAGTTCGGGGCGTCCCTGTGTCACTTCCAGTTCCAGTTGCAGGTCACGTACACGCTGCATCGGAACAGGGCTGAGAAGCAGGGTGTCGTCGGCTGTTACGGTAATCTCCTGACTGACGCTCTTCAGATAGCCCGGCAGGGAAATGACCGAGGTCCCGTCCGTGTGGGCATTGACCCGTGCCATTCGTCCGTCGAAAGTGAAACCTTCCGCACGGTTATAGACCACCATACGGTATGTTCCCGGAGCGAGCAGGTCGGGGTAGGTAAAAGGCGAGCCGGTGATGTCGGCCACCTTCCCGTCGATGTCGACTGCAAAATCCTCGTCGGCCGACACTCCCGTCAGACTGACGGTGACAGCTCCCTTGTCGGGGTGCGGCGTGTCATAGAGCGTGTCCTTCACGCAGGAAGAGAGCAGCACGGCGGCTGCCATTCCCATCATATTTATATAGTGTCTTGCTTTCATATTCGATTCCTCCACGGTTAAAAGATTTTCCAAACCAGCGTGACACCGGCGTTGATGGGTCCCCACCACTCCTTTGTCTCGTTGCCGCGACGCACCCGTACGCCGTTGATGGTGATGTATTTCTCATAGTCGGCATTGAGGTAGCCCAAGCCGAGGTTGAAGTCGAGCGACAGGGCCCGGTTGAGCCGCAGCTGGTAGCCGCCGGTGATGCCGCCACCCATCAGGTCGCCCTGGCGGCCGGTGCCGCAGAGCTTGTAGTTGAACTGTCCGGCCTTGAACATCGCACCCAGATACCAGGCTTTCTTCTCGCCCATGTAGTAACGCACTTCCGGAGCCACTTCCCACAGAGCATAGCGGCGGGCGTTGTTGTCCCAGGTCCACGAGGTCCACGAGCCGTTGACCATCAGGCCCCAGGCGGGAGCGATGCGCCATTCGATACCCAGGTCGGGGGTGAGGGTAGCCCAGCGCAGCAGGTTGGCCCGCAGGGAGAGGTGGTAGGAGTCGTGCTCCGGGTGCCCGGCCTCGGCCCGCTGCCGTTCGGCCTCCAGGCGTTGCTTCTCTGCTTCCAGGCGTTGCTTCTCGGCCTCCAGACGTTGTTTCTCGGCCTCCAGCCGGGCTCGTTGTGCTTCAGCTTCGGCCCGCTGTTGCTCGGCCTCCAGGCGTTGTTGTTCAGCCTCCAGCCGGGCCTGTTCGGCACGCTTCTCGGCCTCGGCCTGTTGCTCCGGCCCGGCCTCGGAGGTCTGGGCGGGGATGGCGATTCGCACCGTTACATAGTCGCCGCCGGAGGTGTGGTTGCGGGTGGTGAAGCAGGCTTCGGTGAGCCCCTGGCGAGTGATGAGTTCGCTCTTCACCCGGTTGGACCGGATGCGGGCGATGGCCCGGGCGGCCGCTTCGTCGTGGAGCGAGCTGCAGTAGCCGTCGACCTGGATGGGGATGGTGCCGGCGAGTATCGCCTCTTTGTTCTGTACTACGCACGAGAGCAGACGGGTCAGCTCGGTGCCGTTGTTTCGGTAAGCGGTATAGAGGCCGTCGTTCCCCGGCTCGAACCGAAAGTGGTAGATGGTGTCGCCCTGTGTCTGTGCCACGAGCGGGTATACAACAGCCCATAGCACGAGGGTCATCAACAATTTTTTGAACATGTCGTTATATAGGATTTGGTATTATCGGGAAGGATTGTATTTCAAAGATAATATTCGGAGGAGAAATATGCAAATGGTGATTGTTAAAGGATTTAACAATCAAGGCGTTGCGCTGTTAAAATTTAACCAAAATTGTTGATAGAGCAAAAGAATTGTTGATAGAGCAAATTTTTCGGCCCTGATTTTTAACATTTGGAGCCGGAAAAGATTGCATTTTTGTGCGGGTCGACGAGCTTTTGCCCCGCTTTTTGCCTCGCTTTCGGGGGGTGGAGAAAGGGGAGGGCGGGGTGGCTGTGAGGGCTCCCCGGCATTCTGGGAGAGAAGCGGGCGGCGTATGGGCCGGGCGGGGTGCGTTGTATGGAGGAGGCAGGGTGCATGGAGGGGGCCGGCATGTGGTAGAGGGGGGGAGGCACGGCATCTGCCCCGGGCGGGAAAAGCACAGGGGGCCGTGCCGAAGCACAGCCCCCTGTGTGGAGTAGAGTATCGTTCTTTCCGCCTCCCCCCGGACTTAGAACTCGGAGGTGAAGTGGAACTTGATTTTGGGGAAATCGGTCTGGGCCATTTGCAGCACATAGCTCGAGTCGGCCATGAAGACGTCGCGCCCGTCGCGGTCGACACTCATGAACTGGTGCTTGCGTTTCTTGAAGGCCTCGAGGGCCTCGGGGTCGTCGCTTTCGATCCAGCAGGCCTTGTAGAGGCTGATGGGCTCCCAGCGGCACTGGGCGCCATACTCGTGGAGCAGTCGGTACTGAATGACCTCGAACTGCAGCTGCCCCACGGTGCCGATGATCTTGCGGCCGTTGAACTGGCTGATGAAGAGCTGGGCCACGCCCTCGTCCATGAGCTGGTCGATGCCCTTGTTGAGCTGTTTCGACTTCATGGGGTCGTCGTTTTCGATATACTTGAACATCTCGGGCGAGAAGCTGGGGAGCCCCTTGAAGTGGAGCTCTTCGCCGCAGGTGAGGGTGTCGCCGATCTTGAAGTTGCCGGTATCGGGCAGACCCACGATGTCGCCGGGGTAGGCTTCGTCGACGACCGATTTCTTCTGGGCCATGAAGGCGGTGGGGCTCGAGAATCGCATCATCTTGTTGTTGCGCACGTGCTTGTAGTTGGCGTTGCGCTCGAACTTGCCCGAGCATACCTTGACGAAGGCGATGCAGCTGCGGTGGTTGGGGTCCATGTTGGCGTGAATCTTGAAGACGAAACCGGTGAAGTTCTCCTCCTCGGGACGCACCAGCCGCTCCACGGCCTGGACGGGGCGGGGCGAGGGGGCAATCTTCACGAAGCAGTCGAGCAACTCCTTGACACCGAACATGTTGAGGGCCGAGCCGAAGAAGACGGGCGCCGTGCGGGCGGCCAGGTAGTCGTCGACGTTGAACTCGGGGTATACCCCCTCGATGAGCTCGAGGTCGGCCCGCAGCTTCTCGGCATCCTGCTCGCCGATGTAGGCTTCGAGTTCGGGGCTGTTCACGTCGTCGAGCTCGATGCGCTCGGTCACCACCTGCTTGTTGGGGGTGAAGAGGTTGAGGTTCTGCTCGTAGATGTTGTAGACGCCCTTGAACTTCTGGCCGATGTTGATGGGCCAGCTGAGCGGGCGGACGTTGATTTTGAGCTCCGACTCCAGCTCGTCGAGGATGTCGAAGGGGTCGCGCCCCTCGCGGTCGAGCTTGTTGACAAAGACGATAACGGGCGTGTTGCGCATGCGGCACACCTCCATGAGCTTGCGGGTCTGGGTCTCCACGCCCTTGGCCACGTCGACGACGATGATGACGCTGTCGACCGCCGTGAGGGTGCGGTAGGTGTCCTCGGCAAAATCCTGGTGGCCGGGGGTGTCGAGAATGTTTATCTTGTAGTCGCCGTAGTTGAAGCCCATGACCGAGGTGGCTACCGAGATGCCACGCTGTTTCTCGATCTCCATCCAGTCGGATGTAGCGGTCTTTTTGATTTTGTTCGACTTGACCGCCCCGGCAATGTGGATGGCACCGCCGAAAAGCAGCAGCTTTTCGGTGAGGGTGGTTTTACCGGCATCGGGGTGGCTGATGATGGCGAATGTTCTGCGTTTACTGATTTCCTCTGTAAGTGTACTCACGATGTTAACGGGTTTCTTGTAAAATTTCTATGCAATGCGACAGGCTCTCGTACCAGTGGGGGATGGTGATGCCGTAGGTCTGTTTGATTTTGCTCTTGTCGAGCACGCTGTAGAAGGGGCGGTGTGCCCGGCTGGGATACTCGTCGCTGCGGATGGGTTTCACCCGGCAGGTGATGCCGGCCAGACGGTGGATGGCGACGGTGAAGTCGTACCAGCTGCAGGCCCCTTCGTCGGAGAAGTGGTAGATGCCCGGCACGAAGGTCTCGGCCGTGAGCACGGCGAGGATGGCGCGGGCCAGGTCGGCGGCACAGGTGGGGGTGCCTATCTGGTCGGCTACGACCGAGAGCTCGTCGCGCTCGGTGCCTAGCCGCATCATGGTCTTCACGAAGTTGTTGCCGTAGGGCGAGTAGAGCCAGGCGGTGCGGATGATGGCGCTCTGGGGGCAGAGGCGCATCAGGGCCTGTTCGCCCTCGAGTTTGGTGGAGCCGTAGACCGATTGGGGGTCGGGCGTCATATCCTCGGTGTAGGGGCGGTATCCCCGTCCGTTGAATACGTAGTCGGTCGAGACGTGTATCATGCGGGCCCCGCAGGCTGCGGCGGCACGGGCCAGGTTCTCGACGGCCGTGGCGTTGATTTTGCGGCACAGCTCCACGTTGTCTTCGGCCTTGTCGACCTGGGTATAGGCGGCACAGTTCACGATGTAGTCCACGCGGTTGTCGGCGACAGCCCGGTTCACGGCTTCGGCATCGCAGATGTCGAGTTCGGCTACGTCGGTGAAGATGGCTTCGAAGCGGTCATCACCATTCAGTACGTTGCGCATCTCGTGGCCCAGTTGGCCGTTTGCGCCGGTAATAAGAACTCTTTTTGTCATGGTTCGTATCTGTTTTTTAATCGTTTTCGAGTTTCAGTTCGCCCGCCTTGTCCTGCTTGTATTTTTCGGCCAGGAGCGAGAGGAACGACGATATTTGCTGGATGGCCTTCAAGGTGTCGGGCTTGATCTCCTTCTTCTGCAGCCGCAGCAGCAACACGCCGTAGAGGGCGTTGAAGCAGGTCTCCAGCTCGCCGGCCTTCTCGTCGCCCGACTTGGCCCGCAGCTCGACGATGTAGGGGAGGGTCTTGAAGAAGGCCGCGCCGTAGAAGGGCTCGCGGGGCGACTTGAGCAGCCGCAGGTGCAGGTCGGTGAGGTCGATGAGCACGTTTTTGTTCAGTTGCAGGTGCCCCTTCTGTTCCACCCCCTCGGTGTGCATCATGTCGATGAGCGACTCGTACCACTCGCGCATCGCCTTCTTCTGTTCGGGCGAGATGTCGTAGGGGTCGATAATCTGTTGCTGTATGCGGTCTATGTCCAGCCCGTAAGCCCGTATGAGGTCTTCGATCTGCCACATGTACAACAGGTATTCGGCGATATTCTCTTTTTTCTTTTGGCTGGCGATAATCATGTTGTTGCCTTTCTTTGCAAGTTGACCCTTCGGGGGGGGTGAGCGGCAGCCCCGCGGCAATGGCCGGAGAGTCGTCCCCGAAATTGGCTGCAAAGTTAATACAAATCGTTTGCTGTCGCAATGTTACCGGGTAAAAATAAACGATAGTCCGCTCGCCGGCGCGTGCACGCGAGCGCGAGGGTGGGGTATGCGAAAAAAAGAAAACCGCCGTTGAACAAAAATGTACAGCGGCGGTTTTTGATTATTGACGAATAAGTTTTGTCAAATGTTCCGGATTCGGGTCTTTGGCGATGATAACACCCTCGGGCGAAATCAGATAACTGGCGAATCCTTTGCTCAGACGGTAATTGTCGAATATATCCGACCGTGAGCCGTCTTTGTCATAGAATTGGGTAGCTGCGTTCAAGCCGTCTCGTTTGATGGTCTCTTCGAAGACCTTGCGGTTGGTATCGAACGATACCGACACGAGGCTGATGTTTTCGAGTCCGCTCTTGTCGATTTCCCGGGCGTAGCGTATGTTCTCCATACGCGAGGGGGCGTCGTAGCCTGCCCAGAAGTTCAACAGTACGTACCGGCCTTTCAACGATTGGAGCGAGACGCTGTCATCGGCGTTTTGCAGGCTCAGCTGCGGGGCTCGCTCCCCCTCTTTCAGACCCGTTTTGTTCGGGTTGAAGGCCGAAGAAAACAACAAAATCAACGCCAGCATACCAATAACTGACTTGGTTTTCTTCATACTGAAGTGTTATGGTTCATACTAAATCTGACGTTGGGGGCATCACACCGAAACGGCAGACCCCGCTGATTTTCAGCGGTTAGTTCCTCTTGCTCGGGACGCTTCCTTTGCCGACGGGAACCCATAAATTCGACGGCAAAGTTGAAGGTTTTTAGGGAATTAACCAAATATTCTCGGGTGTTTAACATAGTATAATTCGTAGTGTATTGATATACAGTGTTGTATGGGCTGTTAACAACACTCGCTCGTGCTTGAAAAATCTCTTTTTTGAACTTCGTTTTTCTTCAGGGAACATCTGGCTGCACCGATTGGTCGGTCGAGGGGGATGGGAGGGAGCTGTTCCGTTTTTCTTCAGGGGTGGTAAAAGATGGGTTGTCGCCGCGAAGTCTGGGAGAAAACTCTTTGTTTCTGCCGCCGATTGCATTATCTTTGTGGCTTGGATTGATAGTCGGCAGTGCGGTCCCGGGTAGCCCGTTGGTCGGGCTTCGGTTTTTGCGGAGGGGACTGCTCTGCTTAATCTAAACAGATGTAGTAAAAAAGATGATGAAACCAAAGGCAGAAATATGAAACCAAAGGCAGAAATTATTCTTATCAACATATCGGGCGATGACAAGCCGGGTGTAACCACGGCATTGACCGAAGTATTGGCGCGTTACGACGCATTCATCCTGGACATCGGCCAAGCCGATATTCACCACACCCTCTCGCTGGGTATCCTCTTCAAGACCGACGAGACCAAGTCGGGCGACATTCTCAAAGACCTCTTGTTCAAGGCTTATGAGCTCGACGTGAATATCCGCTTCTCGCCCATCAGCGAGGAGGAGTACAACAGCTGGGTAGGGCTGCAGGGCAAGAACCGCTACATTATTACCATCCTGGGGCGTTGCATCACGGCCCGCCAGATAGGCGAGGTGACCCGCATCGTGGCCGAGCAGGGGTTGAACATCGACGCCATCCAGCGGCTTACGGGGCGTATCCCCCTCGACGAGAATGTGCGGCCGCCCAAGTCGTGCATCGAGCTGTCGGTGCGCGGTACGCCTAAAGACAAGGTGGGCATGCAGTCGTCGTTTATGCAACTTTCGTCGCAGCTGGGCATCGACATCTCGCTGCAGGAAGACAGCATCTACCGCCGCTGCCGCCGGTTGATATGCTTCGATATGGATTCGACCCTGATCGAGACCGAGGTAATCGACGAGCTGGCCATGCGCGCCGGGGTAGGCGACGAGGTGAAGGCGATTACCGAGTCGGCCATGCGTGGAGAAATCGATTTCTGCGAAAGTTTCGCTCGTCGGGTGAGCTTGTTGAAAGGCTTGGACGAGTCGGTGATGAAAGAGATCGCCGAGTCGCTGCCGGTGACCGAGGGGGTAGACCGCCTGATGCAGGTGCTGAAACGGGCCGGATTCAAGATTGCCATCCTCTCGGGTGGATTCACCTACTTCGGCAACTACCTGAAACAACGCTATGGCATCGACTATGTCTATGCCAACGAGCTGGAGATTGTCGACGGGAAACTGACCGGCCGCTACGTGGGCGATATTGTCGACGGCCGCCGCAAGGCCGAGTTGCTGAAGCTCATCGCTCAGGTCGAGCATGTAGATATTGCCCAGACCATAGCTGTGGGCGACGGTGCCAACGACCTGCCCATGCTCAGCACCGCCGGACTGGGCATTGCCTATCATGCCAAACCCAAGGTGAAAGAGAATGCCAGCCAGTCGATCTCGACCATCGGGCTCGACGGCGTGCTCTACTTCATCGGGTTCAAGGATTCGTTTATTTCCGAAACCAACTGAAAAAACAGATATTATACTCGTTGCCAAGGAACAGACTGTTATGAAACGGATTGGGTTGTTACTCGTGCTCTGGTTGTGCAGCTGGGCTCATCTGCAGGCTCAGACCGTAGGCTTGGTATTGAGCGGCGGCGGTGCCAAGGGCATCGCGCATATCGGTATCATCAAGGCGCTCGAAGAGAACAACGTGCCTATCGACTATGTGGCCGGTACCTCGATGGGGGCCATCGTGGGGGCCTGGTATGCCATGGGTTATACGCCCGACGACATGCTGAACCTGATTCTCTCCGACGACTTCAACCTGTGGTCGCGGGGTATCTTCGACGAGCGCTATGTCTACTACTTCAAGAAACCCGACCCGACGCCCGAAATCGTTACGTTCAACGTCGCTTTGCAAGACTCCACCAAGTTCGAGCCGCATTTCCTGCCCAACAGCCTCATCAATCCGTTCCCCATGAACTACGCCTTTATGAGCCTGTTTGCCCCCTATTCGGCCCAGTGCGACGGGAATTTCGACAACCTTTTCGTACCTTTCCGGGCTGTGGCTTCCGACGTCTATCACAAGCGCGAGCTGGTGCTGCGCGATGGCGATTTGGGCGATGCCGTGCGGGCTTCGATGAGTTTTCCCTTCGTTTTCAAGCCCATCGAGATTGACAGTGTGCTGGTTTACGACGGGGGTATCTACAACAATTTCCCGGTCGATGTGATGAAGTCGGACTTCAATCCCGATATTATTATCGGCAGCATCGTAGCCTCTAAAATAGATAAACCCAAGGAAGACGACCTCATCAACCAAATCGAGAATATGGTTATGCAGAAGAGCGACTATACACTCGATCCCGAGGATGGTATTCTGATGCGGTTCAATCTGAGTGATGTGGGACTGCTCGATTTTCCCAAAGCCCGGCAGATTGCCAAAATCGGGTATGACTATGCCATGGAGCTGATGGACTCGATCAAGAGTCGTATTCCCCGAGAGTTGTCGCAGGAGACCCGGCAGTTGCAGCGCATGGTATTCAAGAGCAAGACTCCCGACCTGGTGTTCGACAGCGTCTCGGTCGAGGGGGGAAATCACCAGCAGAAGGAGTATATCAGGCGTCAATTCGAGACCGGCAATCGTTTTACCGACGAGGATGCCAAGGCGGCTTACTACAAGACTATCTCCGACGGGAAAATATCCGACCTCATACCCCACGCTCGCTACGACAAGGCGAGCAGCCTCTTCAATCTCGACCTCAAGGCCAAGGTGCACGACCAGTTGTCGGTGGGGATGGGAGGCTTTATCTCGTCGACCAGTTCGAACCAGATTTGCATCGGGGCACACTACCGCACCGTGAGCCTCAACTCGCTCGATGTCGACCTCACGGGGCAGATAGGTCAGTCGTATACGTCGGGGATACTCTCGGCCCGGTTCGACCTGAAGACCGCCATTCCCATGTACCTCAAGATGCAGGCCGTCGCGTCGAAACAGAAGTTCTACCAGAACGAGACCCTTTTCTACTCCGACCGCATGCCCTCGTTTGTCACGCAGTCCGAGCAGTACGTGAAGCTGCGTTTGGGGTTGCCCTTCCTCACCAGTTCCAAAGCCGTCGTGTCGGTAGGCTATGGCTCGATGACCGACAAGTATTACCAGTCCAATACCGTAGACTTCTCGACCAACGAGCAGGACCGCAGCCGCTACGACCTGTTTGTGGCCTCGATGAAGTTCGACCGCAACAACCTCGACAGCTACATGTATCCCACGGCCGGCACCGACTGTTCGGTGCTGGGGCTGCTTGCCTATGGCAAAGAGCGGTTCCGCCCCTACGACACCACTTTGCAGTCCAACTCGACACAAACCCTCTCGTGGCTGCAGCTCGAGGGCAACATACACACCTATCTCCCGATAAGCAATAAATTCGTGCTGGGCCTTCGCGGTAAGGCTGTCGTCTCGAGCAAGGGGCTCCTGAGCAACTATACCTCGACCATAGCCCAAGCTCCGGCCTTTACCCCTACGCCGCACAGCCAGACCATCTTCAACCCGGCCTTCCGCTCCACGCAATATCTGGCCGCAGGTGTCATTCCCATCTGGAAGATTATGAACAACCTGCAATTCCGCAACGAGTTCTACCTTTTTGCTCCTTTCCGACAGATATACGAAGGGGCCAATTACGAGCCCTATTACGGGCGGGCTTTCTCCAAATATCACTTTATGGGCGAGAGCTCGGTGGTGCTGAATCTCTCGTTTGCCTCGATAGCTCTCTATGCCAACTACTACGATTATCCTGCTCGCAACTGGAATTTCGGTATCAATATAGGTTTGTTGGTATTCAGTCCCAAGTTCCTCGAGTAAAAAAAATGGAGTTCTATGCGCCTGAAAATAGGACCGATAGCAGTTTCTGCAAAAAAAAGCGATAAAAAAACTCGAAAAAAAGATACACGCGAATAAAATTATACTTATCTTTGCATCCGCAAACGGCTCCATAGCTTAACTGAATAGAGCATCTGACTACGGATCAGAAGGTTACAGGT
>NZ_CAMMHD010000029.1:0-11293 GCF_946496565.1 uncultured Barnesiella sp. | reverse complement strand
CCGCATTACCACACATAAACATTGTCATATAATTGGTCAAAAGACTGCAAATTTAACGTGAGTTCGATATAAAGATTGAAATTATCAGTTTGAAAATTAGGAACATAGCGATAAAAGCATTAAATTTATAGTGCTCAATTATAACATTTAAGCGACTACCACTATGTTCTCAGAGGCTAAAGTTACGGAGATTTTTTGTATGGCGGATGATTTTTGCAAGGAATTTGCCAAAACACAGGAAAAATATATGGTTGAAGACAAGAATCATAAGCATCGGAATAAGCCGAACCGGATGAGTGATGCGGAAATCATGGTCATCCTAGTCCTGTTCCACTCGGGAGGCTTCAGATGTTTCAAGCATTACTACAAAGAATATGTATGCAAACATCTGACGCATCTCTTTCCCAGACGTGTGTCCTATAACCGTTTTGTAGAACTGGAAAAGGAAGTCCTGCTGCAGCTGACCATTTTCATCAAGTAAGTCCTGTTGGGTACTTGTACCGGTATCAGCTTTGTGGATTCCACACCGCTGCGTGTATGCCGGAACCAACGCATATTGATTCACAAGACTTTTAAGGGTCTCGCCGAACGTGGAAAATGCTCCATGGGATGGTTCTTCGGGTTTAAGCTTCACCTGATCATCAACGATAAGGGTGAAATTCTCAATTTCATGTTTACTCCGGGAAATGTGGATGACCGTGAACCGCTGAAACAGACAAAGTTCCTGAAGAACATCAAGGGCAAACTGTGTGCGGACAAGGGGTATATCGGGCAAACCTTGTTCGAGAACCTATTTCTTAACGGCATACAGTTGATAACCAAAGTGAAGAACAACATGAAGAACTCCCTGATGAGCATAGCGGACAAAATTCTGCTGAGAAAACGTGCTTTGATTGAAACAGTCAATGACGAGTTAAAGAACATCGCCCAGATTGAACACTCCAGACACCGTTCCTTCAATAACTTTATTGCCAACTCGCTCTCTGCCATAGCTGCATACTGCTTCTTTGAAAAGAAGCCCGCCATTGACGTACGTTTTGTCAAAGACGGACAACTCACGATGTTTTCATTTATATCGAACTCACGTTATTTTATAATCAACCATATATCGGGCATCGATTGTTGTGTCACTAGAAGATAATTTTTACCTTTGTAAAGCTTTGGAAGTGGTTTGCACCCTACTAAAATGAGAAAATATAGCTTTTATTTGCCTCAGCTTCCTACATTCATTACCTTTGTCTCAATTGCTGTATGAACGATTGATATGCAAACAACTCAATACCCTGTTGATCCTAATCACAATTCTCTTCAAAAGCAAGACCTCATTCCCATCTCGTTCGATGAGCTTGTCGCCAACGACGATGCCAACCTCTGCATAGCACCCGACCAACTTACCATTATCTTGTGTACCGGGGGGCGCAAAGAGCTGCAAATCAACTTTGCCGACTATACACTCACGCCGGGCAGCCTTGCATTTATCTATCCCAACTCGATGTGGCGGCCGCTGGCAACGAGCAGCGATTTCGAGGCTCATTATTTTTCTATCCAGGGGACTTCGGCCAAGGAGTGGAACGCCTTTATCGACCTCGATACGGTATTCTCGCTCAGCTCCTACATCGCCAAGCATCCCCACACCCAGCTTTCGCTCGACGAGACTCAGGTGATGACGCAGTACTTGAACCTGCTGAAAAGTCGCTACGAAGCGAATGCACAAGCCATCATCATACGCTTCATTCTCTCGGCCTTTACGCTGGAGCTGAACCGAATATTCACCGCCCGGGAGAAGAGCGACCGCTCCAAAATATCGCGACAGGAAGATATTTTGTGGAAATTTCTCACGCTGCTCAAGCAGTATCACAAGGAGGAGCGCACGGTCAACTTCTACGCCGACAAGATGTGCATATCGCCCAAACACCTTTCGTCGGTCATCAAGCAGATGAGCCACAAGACGGCTCACGAAATCATTGCCGACTTTGTGACCATGACCGCCAAACGGCTGTTGAAGGCCACGACGATGAGTATTCAGGAGATTTCCGACGAACTGAACTTTGCCAACCAGTCGTTTTTCGGCAAGTTTTTCAAACAGAATACAGGCCAATCGCCCTCGGCATACCGCCGCAAATAACGGCACAACCATCGATCATCATTCACAAGAAAACAGATAACTATCCACATGAAGAACATGGCATTATTTCTATCGGCTATCTTCCTGCTATCAGGCTCGATCCGGGCTCAAGAGCAGCAGAATCGGTTTGCCGAACTTACCAACCCCCGGCTGATCGACATCAACAAGCTGCCGCCGCACGCTGCGTTTACGACATATCACAGCGCAGCCTCGGCTCTGGCCGGCGAACGGGAACGGGGCAGCGACTACCTGTCGCTGAACGGCACTTGGAAATTCCACTATACCGAACAGTTCCGTGAACGCCCCACCGACTTCATGCAACCCGGCTACGACACAACCGGGTGGAACACCATCGAAGTGCCGGGCAACTGGGAGTTGCAGGGATTCGGCGACCCCATCTATGTCAACATCGGCTACGAGTTCATTTCGCCGGGCTTCCCGCAATATCTGCAAGCTCCCAATCCGCCTATGGTGCCCGAGGCCTGGAACCCGACGGGGAGCTATCTGCGCACCTTCGACCTCCCCGCCTCATGGCAGGGAAAACGCATCGTCCTCTGTGCCGAGGCGGTGAAAGGGGCCGCCTACTTCTACCTCAACGGCGAGTTCATAGGCCTGTCGAAAACGGGCAAGGTACCGGCAGAGTTCGATATTACCGCTCAGGTTCGCTCCGGTACGAACACGCTGGCCGTACAGATGCACCGCTTCTCCGATGCCAACTACTTCGAGGGGCAGGACTTCTGGCGCCTCACCGGTTTCGAGCGCGACGTCTACCTCTATGCCCAACCGCAAACCCGGGTGGCCGACTTCGAGGTACAGTCGTCTCTCGACGAGTCGTACACCGACGGAGTGTTCCACCTTGGCATCGTGCTGCAAAACGACCAGACGAGCGCGCAACCGATGACCGTCGCCTACCAGCTGACCGACCGCTCGACCGGCAAGCCGCAAATCGTGGCCCAGGGCGAACAGACCATTACCCTCGACGCCTGCAACTCGAACTGCGTCAAGTTCGACGCCACCATCGACCGCGTCAAGGCCTGGACCGCCGAGACGCCTCACCTCTACGACCTGCTCATCTCGACCCGCAACAGCCACGGCGAAAACTGCGAATACATTCCCGCACGGGTCGGGTTCCGTACAGTCGAAATCAAAAACAGGCAACTGCTCGTCAACGGCAAGCCTGTCCTGCTCAAGGGGGTGAACGTGCACGAACACGACCCGCTCACCGGCCACTACGTGACCGAAGAGACCATGCTCAAGGATTTTGAATTGTGGAAACGATACAACGTCAATACCCTGCGCACCTGCCACTATCCGCAGCAAAAGCGCTTCTACGAACTGTGCGACGAATACGGCTTCTACGTCATCGACGAGGCCAATATCGAGACACACGGCATGGGCTACGACCGGCGCAAGGGGGGCACGCTGGGCAACAATCCGCTCTACCTGCCGGTACACCTCGACCGCCTGCGCGACATGGTCGAGCGCGACAAGAATCACCCCTCGGTCATCATCTGGTCGCTCGGCAACGAGGCGGGCAACGGCTACTGCTTCTACGAGGCCTACCGCTGGCTGAAGCAGCGCGATGCCTCGCGCCCCATCCAGTACGAGCGGGCCGAACTGGAGTGGAATACCGATATCTATTGCCCCATGTACACCTCGCCCGAGGGCATCGAGCGCTATGCCCTCGACCCGGCGTCCGACCGTCCGCTCATCCTCTGCGAGTATGCTCACGCCATGGGTAACAGTCTGGGCAACTTCCAGGACTACTGGGATGTCATCGAAGCCCACGACCTGCTGCAGGGCGGTTGCATCTGGGACTGGGTGGACCAAGGCCTCGAGATGACCAATGCCCAAGGCGAAAAGTTCTGGGCCTACGGCGGCGACTACGGACCCACCGGCACCCCCTCCGACGGCAACTTCTGCATCAACGGCATCGTCTACCCCGACCGCCGCATCAAGCCCCAGACCATCGAGATGGGCAAGGTGTACCAGAATATCAAGTTTCTCAACTTCGACAAAACGGCCGGCACCATCGACGTGAAGAACGAATTTTTCTTCACCCCGCTCGACAAATATGACTTTGTCTATACGGTCAAAGGCAACGGCAAGAGTCTGAAGACCGGCCGGTTCGACCTGTCGCTGCCACCCCGCCAGCAAACGACCGTCGCCCTGAAAGGGCTGCCTGCCATGAACGACGAGGCGGTCGACTACCGCATCGAATTCGAAGCCCGGCAGAAAGAGGCCGAACCCTTCCTGCCCAAAGGCTATGCCATAGCCCGCGAACAGATAGCCGTGAAGCCGGCCGTAAGACCCGTGGCCCAGCCCTCGGGCGAATCGATTGCCCAGACCGAAAAGGGCAACTCGGTCTGCTTCTCGGGCCGGGATTTCGATATCACCTTCGACAAGACTACCGGTCTGATGACCTCCTACCGCTACAAGGGTTGTGAATATCTGCTCGACGGTTTCGGTCCCCGCCCCAGCTTCTGGCGAGCCCCCACCGACAACGACTACGGCTACAACTCGCCCCGCCTGCTGGGTGCCTGGAAAGAGGCCTCGCAACAGGCCCCCGAGGCCCGCTCGTTCACCGTCGAGCCGGGCGATGGCAGCACCCTGCGCGTGACCTGCCTCTACACCTATCCGCAAACCGGGGCCGAGTGGACCATCACCTACACCCTATTGGGTAACGGTGTGGTGAAGGTCGACAACACCCTGCGCCTGACCGACTCGCGGACGCCCATGATTCCCCGCGTGGGGCTGCGCATGCAGATGCCCGCCTCATTCACCCGCCTCGAATACTACGGCCGTGGCCCGTGGGAGAACTACATCGACCGCCGCTCCAGCTGCTTCGTGGACCGCTATCGAGCCGATATTGCCGACCTCTACGAGCCCTATGTACGACCGCAGGAGAACAACCACCGCACCGATGTGAGCTGGCTGGCCCTCTCGGGAAACCGGGGTAAACTGCTCATCGTAGCCGACTCGCTTGTCGAATTCAATGCCTCGAACCATACGCTCGAGTCGCTCGACAGCGGTGAGACCCGCGACGACGGTCGCCAACGTCCCGAGAATCCCCGTCAACGCCACAACTGCGACCCCAAACCCGAAGCGCTCGTCGACCTCTTTGTCGACTGCCGCATGATGGGTCTGGGCGGCGACGACTCCTGGGGGGCCAAGCCGCACAAGGTCTATCAGATAGACCCGGCCATCCGCAAGATTACCTATGGCTTTACCTTCGTTCCGCTCGGCAAAAGCGCCTCGATAGAGCCGGCCATAAAACAATACTGAAGAATACCGCTCACGCCCGGGCATAGTCCGGGCGTGAACATCAAAAAAAACAACAAACCATTATGTACCGATTTACCCATCTGCTCTTCGCGCTCTCGCTTCTGCTCCTCACCTCGTGCAGCCTGTTCAAAAGTCTCAACCTCACCTCCGACGACGTGACCCGCATCACCTCCGAATGTCTCGACGAAGACTACGACCTGGTCTACTACTCGACCCTGTCGTTGCTCCAGGCCGAACAGTTCACCATCGTCGAAGCCAACAAGGAGAGCGGCATCATACGAGGCATGCAATATTTCGAACGCGACGACGTGGAATGGAATCTGAAAGCCTTTGGCGAAGCCACCGAACGAGAATCGACCGAGGCGGTATTCCTGGTGCTGCCCCTCCCCTCGAAACAGACCGAGGTGAAGCTATCGCTCTACCGCAACGCGCTGATTGTTACCCGCAAAGACGGGCACAACCAGAAACAGGACTCCCGCACCATGCTGCTCACCGAGTCGACCTACGACAAGTGGCTCAACAAGCTGAAGGCCGAAATCAAACGGCGCAAACGCCTTTCGTAAGATACAACAGAAACAACCTTTCAAACCCTCCAAAAACTTATGTCCAATCTATTCGAATTAAACAAATATGAAAACCAGGTAGATACCCTCATCACGGTATGCTTCATTTTGTCGGCCATGAGCACCCTGGCCACCGCCATAGCCTGGATAGGGCTGGCAGCCTGCACCGTGCTGCTCGGCCTGCTGGTCTATTATCCCTTCTGGTGCAAGCGAAACGACGAATCCCTGTTTGTCCCCTGGTGGATTCTCTATTTGCTTTACTGGTGTGTATTTACTTATTGGACCGGTCATGATTTAATCGCTACGTTATGAAAAAGAAAAGCAAGTCGGTTATCCGCCTGAAATATATCGAGCTGATAGCCTTCGTCGAAACCGGGTTTGCCGCCCTCTGCCTCATCGTGGGGCACACATGGCTCATAGCCCTGTCGATAGTCCTGTTTCTGATACCGCTGTGGGGGCTAATCACCCACCGACGCTGGTGCCGGAAGCACAACGAACCCTATGCCAACTGGGAGATGCTCTATACCGTCGTCGCTTGGGCGGTGTATCTGTTTATCATATTGGTCATCTATTTCCACTTCGTTGCATAAGCAGGGGATAGGACCAATCACAAACATCTAAAACACACATCCATGAAAAACCGACTGCTCATAGCAACAGCTATTCTCATTGCCCTGAACGGCATAAGTTGCAAACAGCAAGGCTCCACCACCTCGATCATCGGACAAGGCGACGGCCCTACCGCCATCTATATCGACGAACAGCCCGATTTCCTTTTGCGCAAAGGACTCGACCTCATTCACGAGATGCACGATTTGGCCAACGACTCCAACTACATCAAATATGTTACGACCCATACCGAGATTACGCAACGAGTACGGGAGTTCGCCTCCGGTAACTACCAGTCGGACTACAAAGTATTTGCCATCGACAACCTGAAACCCTTCACAGACTACCTCACCCGGATGGCTCCCGGTCTCGATTCCAAACTCTACGAGCGGTTGTACCGGAGCATTCCCGCACTCATCAATGCCCAGTCGGGCTCCACGGCCATAGCCGCAACCTCATTGCTCACCGGCGAGGATGTATTCCACAGCAACCAACCCGAAGCTCCTTGCATATACCTCTACAGCTTCAACAAGGGCATCAACTGCCTGGTTTTGTTCATCCCCCAATCGGAGAAAATCATACAGGCCTATGCCTCGTGGACTATCAACCGGCAACTGGGTCAGGTAAAGAAAGCCGACGACGTAAAAACTTTCTTCAGAACGGTCTTGAACATCCCCGATATAGCTATCGAACAGCTGAAATAGTAGAGATATATCGCGACACGGAATCCTGGGAATAAAACATTTCCCCCCCTGTACCCATTTGGAGCTCATATCGCGTGCAGGGTGACTGGGAGTAATCGCCCCCGGAGTCATTCCGTGCCACGACGCGGAATCCAGAAATCCCGGCAAAGGGGAGCATCTGCAAACGACACGCTCGCAGCTCCCGCATCAAGCGGGAATGACAGGGTGCAGGCTGACATGTCCAGATTATTCCCCTCCACGATTTTCTACTACCCCCGACCCCCACAGAACGAGAGAAAAAAAACAAAAACACCCGGCAGAAGATTATCTACCGGGTGTTTCTTGTAGAGCGGAAGACGAGGCTCAAACTCGCGACCCTCAGCTTGGAAGGCTGATGCTCTATCAACTGAGCTACTTCCGCAATTTTGTGTGGGCAAAGATGGATTCGAACCACCGAAGGCGAAAGCCAGCAGATTTACAGTCTGCCCCATTTGGCCACTCTGGAATTTGCCCTGAAAGCGTGTGCAAAGATAATACGCTTTATTTTAATTTGCAAACGAAATCGTGCATTTTTATCGCCGTAACGGCAGCTTCGTCACCTTTATTTCCCAATCGGCCTCCGGCACGGTCGCGCGCCTGCTCCATGTTATCGGTAGTGAGAACCCCGAAAATAAAGGGGATACCGAAGAGGGTATTGAGATGAGTAATGCCCTGCGTCACACTCTGGCACACATAGTCGAAGTGCGGAGTATCGCCGCGCACCACACAGCCGATGGCGATAACGGCATCGGGCTGATAAAACTCGGCCATCTGTTGCGAGGCAAACGTCAGCTCGATGGTACCCGGCACGCGGGCCACAAAGATGTTTTCTTGTTTCACACCGTTGCGTACGAGGGTATCGACAGCCCCTTTCAGCAGGGCATCGGTAATCTCGGCATTCCACTCGGCAGCGGCAATAGCCACCCGCATCTCCGACGCATCGGGCATGCTGTTGGCATCGTAGTCCGATAGATTGTGATAGGCAGTAGCCATAACTATTCCTTCCTTTTTTTCGAAATAAGGCCGCCTTTCTTGCGAGAGACGGCCTTATCGTTATGTGATTAGATAAACTTGATTACTTGCTTTGAGCACGCTCGATGTAGCGTTCGATGCCGCGGGCGTCGTTCGAGGTAGGATATTTGTCCTTAATCTCCTGATAGAGTTTCACGGCAGCCTCTTTGTTACCCAGCTTCTCATACACGGCGGCAGCCTTTTTCAAATAGACGGGGCTGAATACGGCGTTGTCCGAAGCCTTGGCAGCTTTCTCGAAATATTTCACGCTCTCGTCGTATTTCTCCATATCGACCAAGCAGTTGCCGATAGCAGCCATCACGGCAGGAGCCAGAACCGATTCGTCGGCGCTGAATTTCGAGAGGTATTTCTGGGCGTTCTCATATTCGCCTTTTTCGTAGTAGGCCAGACCCAGATAGGCGTTTGCCAGATTGCCGGCAGCCGTCGAGCCATATTGATCGACGATAGCCAAGAGGCCGTCGAATTTTTCATTACCGTTGATTGCCAAGTCGATAGAGTCGTTTTCAAAAGCCATTACAGCCTGATACATAGCAGCTTGTGCCTTGTCTTCGCGGGGCAACAGGTAGAAGTGACGCACACCCAGGATGGCACCGATAACTACCACCACGATAAGCAGACCCCACAAGAGAGGTTTCTGATACTTTTCAACAAACTGTTCCGACATCGAGAGAGCTTCGTTCATTTTCTCAAGCTCGTCTTTTTCTTTTTCTGCCATATTTTTCTTGTCTTTTAATTATTTTTATCCTCATGTTCAATCCCTACGCGGGGAATTGAGTGACAAAAGTAACTTATTTCTTTATATAAATAAAATTTCATCTTCATTTTTTTGTAGTTGAAGCACTAATAGCGCGAGAGAAACTATTTTTTTGCCCCGCGGCGGGAGGAGGGCCGGGCTATTTCGGCAAGGCATTTATGTTCGAAACCGAAAAAATTTGCGTATGTTTGTGGAAACAAAACGACAAACCCGACATGATTCTCTCCCGGCTATCGATAGTCAATTTCAAAAATATCGCCCAGGCAGATTTGCAATTCTCGCCCAACATCAACTGCTTGTTGGGAAACAACGGCATGGGGAAAAGCAATCTGCTGGATGCCATCTATTACCTCTCGTTTTGCAAAAGCTACACCCGCAACCCCGACTCGCAAAACATCCGCCACGGCGAGGAGTTTTTTGTCATACAGGGATACTACGAGCGCAACGGCAACGACGAGGAGCTGTATTGCGGCATCAAGCGCCGGCAAAAGAAGAGTTTCAAGCGCAACAAGAAGGAGTATGACCGGCTGTCGGACCACATCGGGTTTGCCCCGCTGGTGCTCTCGACCCCCTCGGACAACGAACTGATTTTGAGCGGCAGCGAAGAGCGGCGCAAATTTATCGACCAGGTCATCAGCCAGTTCGACAAGCCCTACCTGGGCATCCTCATCCGCTACAACAAGGCGCTGGAACAACGCAACGCGCTGTTGCGGCAGGAGTGCACCGACGAGATGCTCTACGACATCTGGGAGGTGCAGATGGACAGTGCCGCCGCCGAAATCTACGAAAGCCGCCGTCGGTTTCTGCAAGCCTTCATTCCCGTGTTTCGCCGCTTCTATGGCGAGATTGCCTCGCAAAACGAGGTGGCCGACCTCATCTACACCTCGCATCTGGCCGACGGACCGCTGTTGCCCCAACTGAAGGCTACCCGCCAGCGCGACCTGGCCATCGGCTACACCACCCGAGGCATACACCGCGACGACATGGAGATGATGCTGGGCGACTATCCCATGAAGCGCATAGGCTCGCAAGGGCAGTGCAAGACCTACCTGATAGCCTTGCGGCTGGCCCAATACGACTTTTTGCGTGAGCAGGGCGAGACTGTCCCCCTGCTGCTGCTCGACGACATCTTCGACAAGCTCGATGCCGAGCGGGTGAAGCAGATTGTCCGGCTCGTATCGTCCGACCACTTCGGGCAGATATTCATCACCGACACCAACCGCCAGTATCTCGATGAAATCGTGCAGTCGATCGGGTCGCCATACAGCATCTTCTCCGTCACCGACGGAGAGTTCAACCTTTTGGAGGGAAACATGTTATGAAGAAGCAGGAACCGCTATCCATCAAAGAGATTATCGCCCAGTTTATTGACGTAAACGACATGGGGCAAAAGCTCGACGAGACCCAGCTCATACGCCTGTGGCCCAAGATTGCCGGCGAAACGGTAAACGCCTACACCCAATCGCTGCAGGTGCGCAACCGCACCCTCTACGTACACCTGTCCTCGGCTGTGCTGCGCAACGAGCTGATGATGCTGCGCAACGAACTGCTGCGCCGCTATACCGAAGAGTTTGGCCACCCGGTCATCGACAATATTGTTTTCAGATAAAATACGATTTATGGAACCTACCGAAACCCCGATATTCCACCACACGCTGCCCCTGCAACTGCGCTTCAACGACGTAGACCTGCTGGGACATGTCAACAACTCGGTCTACTTCGCATTCTACGATCTGGGTAAATCGCGCTACTTCGAAGCGGTCAAGGCCCAGAACATCGACTGGAAGAAGGCCGACGTCGTCATCGCCAACGTCAACGCCGATTTCGTATCGCCCACCTACCCCAGCGAACCTATTGCCGTGCAAACCTGCACCACCGAAATAGGTAACCGCAGTTTCAAATTGTTACAACAGATTGTCAACACCGAAACCGGACAGGTAAAAGGGGTATGCCGCACCGTCATGGTGGGATTCGATGTCAAAGCCGGTACAGCAGCTGCCATCAGCGACGAATGGAAAGAGGCCATCTGCCGATTCGAGGGGAAAGAGCTGCGAAAAAAATAGCCGCTACACCCCGCAAATCCGTCGCCTTTCACTATTTTTGCAGAAAATAGGATGCGGCTCGGCATAGTCAAGTTCGAAAATTTCATTTTCATCGGTCTCTGCTCCCTGCCTTTCACTATTTTTGCAGAAAATAGGATGCG
>NZ_CAMMHD010000028.1:0-16452 GCF_946496565.1 uncultured Barnesiella sp. | reverse complement strand
AGCATCTGACTACGGATCAGAAGGTTACAGGTTTGAATCCTGTTGGAGTCACTCAGAGCAAAGCCGTCCGAGCGAGGGCGGTCGATATGAAAAAACAAAATTAAGGATTGGCTCCATAGCTTAACTGAATAGAGCATCTGACTACGGATCAGAAGGTTACAGGTTTGAATCCTGTTGGAGTCACTCAGAGCAAAGCCGTCCGAGCGAGGGCGGTCGATATGAAAAAACAAAATTAAGGATTGGCTCCATAGCTTAACTGAATAGAGCATCTGACTACGGATCAGAAGGTTACAGGTTTGAATCCTGTTGGAGTCACTCAAGAGATAGTCGCTCTCACGGGTGACTATCTCTTTTTTTATACCTGTCGTTTCCCGCTCTCCTCTGTTTGCAAAATCACACCTCCCGATTATTTCGGGCTTCATATCTGCCTCTACTGGCTTTCCCGCCCGTTTCTGGTCTTGACGCAAGCGGCGAGATAGACTTCTCGTCGGCGAGTTCTTATGTATATCCGGGTCACCCGGTATCGGTCGGCTTCATTTTTTACAGAAGCTGTCGAGCTGGGAGCGTGAAGAGGCTTATAGTTTCAAATGGAATTATTATAATAGTATATAAACTATTTTATTAGTTTGATTTCATAAGTCGGCTTGATGTCGACTGACCCGTAAAGAGCAAGGGCTGCATCCGATGTTTCGGGTGCAGCCCTTGGGAATAGACTCTTTTTTTAGTTTCCTTAGAATACGATAACCTTAACACCGTTCACCAGATAGATACCGGCCGGCAGGGCAATAGGTGTGCTGCCGGCAGCCACAGTGGTGCGGAGTACCTGGGCTCCGGTGAGGGCATAGACCGCAATCTCGGTCTCCTGGTCGGTGAGAAGCGTGATTTCGCCTCGACCGCTGATTACCTTCAGACCCGAGAGGGTAGTCTCGTCGACCGAGCCGGGAGTCTGGTTCGACAGAATCAAGTCGGTGAGCGACCATTGCGAAGCCTCTTCGCCACAGGTATATTTGAAGGCGACACGAACGGGAGCCGTCAAGCCCGAGAGCGTGATGGTACCCGAGGCTACGGTTTCGCCCGAACCTTCGGCCGGCCAGTTGGCCTGGTCGGTGATTTCGGTCCAGGTTGCCTCGGCGGGGCTATCCATGGCGTTGGGGTCGAAGTTTGTCGAGTAGAGCAGGAACAGGCCGGTGCCTTCGCTGCCGGTATACTTCGTGTAGGCCGAGAAAGCCAGGTATACCGTCTCGTTCGATACAGTGGGCGATACCAGCCAGGTTTCGCTGGACCCCTTGTTGTAGCCGTTGATTTGGGCACCGTAGTTCTCGTGCGACTCCCAGGGCAGGGTGCCGGTTACGCAGTAGTTGAGCCAGTCGCCCAGACCGTTTTTGAAACTGGTCACATAGGGCAGTTCGGCCGACGGGTTGACTACGGTCAGTTTGTAGCTGACGGCGGCACCTTCGTAGGTGTCGTTGGCGGCCACTTCGGCTTTGATTTCGGTCTCACCCACACCTTTGAGGGTCACGGTGCCGCTGTTGTCGATGGTGGCGACAGCCGTGTTGGAGCTGCTGTATGCGATGGGGCTTGCCGATTTTGAAGAGGCTGTGCTGCTGAAGGTATACCCCTCGGCAAAAGTTTTGTAGCGGTCTTTCCCGTTGTCAAAGGCCAATTCGGGCGAGATGCCGTTGTCGGCCTTCTTGAACAAGGTGAGGGTGAAGTAGTCCGAGTTGTTTTCGTTCGAGCTGGCATAGACACCGAAGGTACCCGACGATTCGCGCAACATGATGTAGCGGGTGTTGGTGTTTACGTTTTTCACGATGATACCTTTCGTGCCATCTGCGGCCGTCCACTGTTCCAGTGTGGCATCCTGAGCGTGGCTGGTGTTGAAGGTAAACTCGGTACCGTCGCCCTTGTAGGCCACGATGCGGTCGCCGTTGGTGATGGTGAGGGTACCGTTATCGGCTACGATGTCGAAGACGATGCTGGCATCGGGGTCGGTAATCGATGTTTTGGTACCGTCGGCATAAGTGAGAGCTACGGCTGTGAAGCGTTTGTTGAAGTCGTTGCTCATGGCTTGGTCGTTGGCCATGAATACGTATGACCCCGTAGTGATTTCACTGGCCGAAGCAATCTTGTTGAAGGTGCCCACCCCCGAATAGGCGGCTTGCAGACTGAATGAGCCGGTAGAGAGAGCGGCCAACAGGAGAAGAGTAGAAATTTTTTTCATAAGCAGTTATTTTATTTAAGGTGAATATGCAGGACTGACACTGATACAATCGAGAAGTGAAGGATTAGGGTTCAATGAAAGATTGTGTTTTTCATCATTCGATTCCTTCTGGTTTTTCTGTCTTTTACAAGGATAGCGAGAGTTGAGTGCAGAGGCCAACCGGAACAGGGGTCTGGGTTGGGCAATGTCGAACCGCCTCCTATCTTTTACAAAGATACGAAAAAAAGGAAACAAATGCACCTTTCGAGGGCATTTATTTCCTGTGACAAAACAATTTCTTGGATGGGTTTGGCCCGATTAAAGTCCCTTTTCGAGGGTGATGAGGGGGGTATCGGGGTGTTGGTAGAGCACGGCGTGGGTGTCGTCTATCGGGTAGAAGCCGGTCACCAGCTCGAGAGCCGCGAGCAACTGGGTCTCGGTTTCCATCTCGGGGCAGCTCTTGCGGGTAGAGGCCACCTGCGTGAAGGCAATGCCACAGGGAGTCCCGTCCAGTGCGATGTGCCCGAATATGCGGTTGCAGCCGGCAAAGCCCGAGAGTTTGGCCTCGGGTATGTCGATAACCAGTTTGGGCTGCTTTTCGGCGATGGCGGTTCCCTCGATGGCTGTCACTCGCCAGGCCCCGTTCAGCAGGTCGACCTGTCGCTTCTCGAGTGTCATTACGGTGCGGCCCCGACGATCGCACAGTCTGATGCGCAACTCGTCGCCGTGAGCCCGCTTGTAGGAGCGGGTATTGTTCAGGGCGCGGAGTACGGCGCGGTCGGTCACTTCGGGTCCGCAATCCTTTTGGGTCGAGATGAGCGACCCGAACTCCAGCTCGTTCTCGTCGCCGAGGGCGAAAGTGCCGTTCACTACGTTGCAGCCGTCGTTGCCATAGATGCGGCCGGTGGCCAGGTCGAAGGTGATTTCGGCCGGTGTTTCGCCTACCACGTCGTGGCGTTCGGCCGTGGCGATAATCCACGTCCCGCCGAACTCTTCGCGGGGGATGGTCGGTATCTTGCGGGGCTCTTGCGTTTCGGTCTCCTCCTTTTCGACGACAGCGCTCTTCTGGGTCGTTTTGCAGGCTGTAAACGACAGCAGCAACAGCACGCCCAGCGGGGTAAGCAACTTGTATCTCATGGTTCCGTATTTTATCTGTTTACAAAAAAAAAAGTATCGGTGTGTGACCGGGCGGTTACTCCTCGTTCCGTTTCGGGAATCGGGTAGGACGTATCAGCAGCCGCAGCGTGGCGTTATAGGTGAAGTAGTACCAGCACCAGTTGAGCAGCGTGATAATCTTGTTTTTCATACCCAGTATGGATACGAGGTGTACTCCCATCCAGGTGAACCAGGCGGGACGGCCGTAGAGCTTCAGGTGAGGCAGGTCGGCTACCGCCTTGTTGCGGCCGATGGTGGCCATGTTGCCCTTGTCCTTGTAGTGGAAGGGGGTGTCGAAGCTCCCCTTGTTCAGATTCTGGGCCAGCAGTTCGCTCTGTTGGATGGCCACCTGGGCCACCTGCGGGTGGCCTTTGGGGTAATTCTTCTCGGTAAGCAGGGCAATATCGCCGATGGCAAAGATGCGGTCGCACCCTTTCACCCGGTTGTATTCGTCGGTGATGATGCGTTTTCCTCTGGCGATAGATTCGGCCGGGATACCCTCCAGCGGTTGGCCGGTGATACCGGCGGTCCAGATGAGGGTATGGCTTTTGATTTGCTCTCCGTTGTCGAGGCTTGCCACATAGTTCTCGAACGATTTCATGGTATGGCCCGTCATCACCTCGACCTCGAGCTCTTCGAGGTATTGGCGCGACTTGGTAGAGGCTTCGGTACTCATATTCTGCAAGAGGCGGTCTGAACCTTCGACGATAACGACGCGCATATCGCTAGGACTGATCTCGGGGTATTCCCGAGCCAGAATGTACTTCTTCATTTCACCCAAAGCACCCGCAATCTCTACTCCGGTAGGACCTCCGCCCACGACGGTAAAGCAGAGCAGCGTGCGGCGCGATTCGGCATCGGCGCAGGTACAGGCCCGCTCCAAGCAGAACAATATCTCGTTTCTCAGTCTGATAGCTTCGGCAGTTGATTTAAGGGTATAGACCCGTTCCCGCAATTCGGGCATGTTGAAAAAGTTGTTGGTCGTACCCGTGGCCAGCACCAGATAGTCGTACGGGATGGTCCCGGTGTTGGTGATGAGTTCTCGTTTTTCGGTATCGACCGAGAGGGCTTCGCCCATGTGGAACCGCACGTGACGCAGTTTGCGCAACTCTTTTCGGAAGGGGAAGCAGATGGCCGCCGGCTCGAGACCCGATGAGGCTATCTGGTAAAACAGAGGCGGGAAAGCATGAAAGTTTTTCCGGTCTACCAGTGTCACCCGGTATTGTCGGTGGTCGATTTTTTTCGACAGCAGGAAGCCTGCAAACCCGCCACCCACGATGACGAGGTGCTTCAACTCATTTTCGTTATGTTTGTCTGTTGTCATGTCTGTGTAAATTTTTGGGGGTGTAAAGATAATAAAAAAGTTTGGTCTGTTCCCTATAAGACAGCCGGCTGTAAAAAATGTTCATGGCGGTGGCGAGAAAAGAAAAAACTTATAAAATTTTCACGCCCTTGCGATGATTTCTCATTATTTGCGTACATTTGTCTGATAATCATGTTACGCGTTTAATGAAACTTACAATCAAGTCCTACACCATACTATTGTTGTTCTCGCTCTCTTCTCTCTGGTCTGTGGCTCAGATCAACACCGACCGGGTGATGAATATCGGGCGCAACGCTCTCTACTTCGAGGATTACATCTTGTCGATGCAATATTTCAATCAGGTAATCAAGGTGAAACCCTATATGGCCGAGCCCTATTTCTACCGGGGTATCGCCAAGCTCAGCCTCGACGACTACAAGGGTGCCGAGGAGGATTGCACGCTCTGTATCGAGCGCAACCCCTTTATCGTGAACGCTTACCAGGTGAGGGGTATCGCCCGGCAGAATCTGGGTAATTATCAAGGGGCCATCGATGACTATACCGAGGGGCTTCGCTATGCTCCCGAAGATCGTACTTTCCTGAACAACAAGGCGATTGCTGAGGTGCAACTGAAAAAATACGACGAGGCCGAAAAGAGTTTCGACAAGCTCATCGCCCTGCATCCCAACTACTACAACGGCTATATGAGCCGGGCGCAGTTCTACCTCGAGAAGGGCGACACCATCAAGGCCATGGCCGACATCGACAAGGCTATCTCGATAGACAAGTACATGTCGGGGGCATACGCCCAGCGGGCCATCATCAAGGTGTTGCACGATGCCGACTACGACTCGGCGCTGGCCGATATGAACGAGGCCCTGCGGCTCGACCCCAAGGAGGTTTCGTACTACTTCAACCGGGCCCGCATCAAGTATCACCAGGACGATCTGCAAGGTGCCATGGCCGACTATGACCACATACTCCAGCTCGACCCCGGCAACACCATGACCCACTACAACCGCGGTCTCTTGCGCATGCAGGTGGGTGAGCGCAACAAGGCCATATCGGACTTTACAGAGGTAATCAAGGCCGAGCCCGACAACTACTTTGCCATCTACAACCGGGCCCTGCTCTACGATATGATAGGCAGTTACGGCAAAGCTATTGCCGACTTCGACGTGGTGCTGAAGCAGTACCCCGACTTTGCCGCCGGTTTCTTTGCCCGCTCCGAGGCCAAGCGTAAAATGGGCGATATGAAGGGGGGCGAGAAAGATTTCATGCTGGCCCTCGACCTGCAGAAGAAGACCAAGTACGAACCCATCGACGAGGCTACGGCTGCCGCCGGTACCACGAGCAAATCGGGACAGGCTGCCGACGAGCGTTCCGAGTCGGACAAGAACATCAACAAGTTCAACCAGATACTCGTGGCCGATGCCCAAACCGAGTACAAACCCGAGTATGAGAACAAAATACGCGGCCGGGTGCAAGACCAGAACGTGCAGGTGTCGATACAACCCATGTATGTGCTCACCTACTACGAGCGCCCCGATGCCGTGCGCCAGAACATCTACTATGTCAAGGAGCTGGAAGAGCTCAACGATACCCATGTTTTCGCCAAGAAACTGCTGCTTACCAACTCCGAGGCCGCTTTGCTCTCCGACCAGATCAACTACCATTTCTCTTCGATCAACGACTTCTCGCGTCTGATCGAGATCAACCCCTCCAACCCGTTGGCCTACTTCGGCCGGGCGGTCGACTTCATGCTCGTGCAAGACTTTGCCAGTGCGCTCGACGACCTCAACCGGGCCATTATGACCAGCCGCAACTTCACCATGGCCTACTTCCTGCGGGCTGTCGTGCGGGCCAAGCAGATTGAGTATGAAATCTCTTCGGCATCGGCTCAGAATCTCGACTTCCAGGCCCAGCGCAAGAAAGAGGGCAACGACTTTACCCCGATGGGCTTTGCGGCACTGGGGAACGAAAACCTGAAGATGGAGTACGAAATGGTTTTGCGCGACTACGAAAAAGTGATTGAAGATTCGCCCCGATTCATCTATGCCTACTATAATCGCGGCAACCTGCGCTGCTCGCAACAAGACTATCGGGGAGCTATTGCCGACTACACCCAGGCCATAGAGTTGCGTCCCGACTTTGGCGACGCCTACTACAATCGCGGTCTCGTCTACTTGAGGCAGGGCAACACCGCTGCCGGTACTGCCGATTTGAGTAAAGCCGGCGAATTGGGCGTGGTGGCAGCCTACAATCTGTTGAAACGGTTGAGTGACTAAAAGATTTTTATAAATATCCGTTTCCGTAATGAAATAATTATTACTTTTGTGCCTTGGTATAAAGGTACACACCGGATGCCACCATATATGGAATAAAATTTGCGTATCAATATAGAGACGTTTTTCAAGAATTGTTGAAAAGATAAAGGAAAGAAAAGATGATTAAGATTACATTTCCCGATAATTCGGTAAAGGAATTTGAGTCTGGCATTACCCCTTTACAGATTGCCGAGAGCATCAGCCCCCGGTTGGCACAGGAAGTTCTTGCCGCAACTGTCAATGGTCAGGAGTGGGACCTTACCCGTCCCGTTACTGCCGATGCGGCCATCAAACTCTTCAAATGGGACGATCCCGAAGGCAAGCATGCCTTTTGGCACTCGTCGGCTCACTTGCTGGCCGAGGCCCTGCAAGAGCTCTATCCCGGTATCAAATTCGGTATCGGTCCGGCTGTTGAAAATGGTTTCTACTACGATGTAGACCCGGGCGAAGCTACCATTACCGCTGCCGATTTTCCCACCATCGAGGCCAAGATGCTCGAGCTGGCCGGTCACAAAGACCCCATCGTACGGAAAGAAATTTCCAAAGCCGATGCCCTCGACATGTTTGGCAAACGCGGCGAAGAGTATAAGGTCGAACTCATCAGCGAACTTGAAGACGGAACTATCACCACCTATACGCAAGGCGCATTTACCGACTTGTGCCGTGGCCCGCACTTGCCCAATACCGGGCTCATCAAGGCCGTGAAGATTACTTCGCTGGCCGGTGCCTACTGGCGCGGCGACGAAACGCGCAAACAGCTGGTGCGCGTCTACGGTATCTCTTTCCCCAAGAAGAAGATGCTCGACGAATACCTCGTATTGCTCGAAGAGGCCAAGAAACGCGACCACCGCAAGATTGGCAAGGAGATGGAGCTCTTTGCCTTCTCGCCCAACGTAGGTCCCGGTCTGCCTTTGTGGTTGCCCCGCGGTACCCAGTTGCGCGATCGCCTCGAGGCCATGCTGCGCAAGGTACAGAAACGCTTCGGCTACCTGCAGGTAATCACGCCGCACATCGGTAACAAGATGCTCTATGTAACATCGGGCCACTATGCCAAATACGGCAAAGACTCGTTCCAGCCCATCCACACTCCCGAGGAGGGCGAAGAGTATCTGCTCAAACCCATGAACTGCCCGCACCACTGCGAGATATATAAAGTATCGCCCCGTTCGTACAAAGACCTGCCGCTGCGTTTCGCCGAGTTCGGTACGGTATACCGTTACGAACAGAGCGGCGAGCTGCACGGCTTGACCCGTGTACGTTGCTTTACGCAAGACGATGCCCACATCTTCTGCCGTCCCGACCAGTTGAAAGAGGAGTTCCTGAAGGTGATGGATATTATCTTCATTATCTTCAAGGCTTTGAAGTTCGACAACTTCGAAGCTCAGATTTCGCTGCGTGACCCCGTTCACCGCGAGAAATATATCGGTAGCGACGAAAACTGGGAGAAGGCCGAGCGTGCCATCGTAGAGGCTTGCGAGGAAAAAGGGTTGAAAGCCCGTGTAGAGTATGGCGAAGCCGCCTTCTACGGACCGAAGCTCGACTTCATGGTCAAGGATGCTCTGGGCCGTCGCTGGCAGCTGGGTACGATTCAGGTCGACTACAACCTGCCCGAGCGTTTCGAACTTGAATACACCGGCAGCGACAACCAGAAACACCGCCCCGTCATGATTCACCGTGCCCCCTTCGGTTCGATGGAGCGTTTCGTAGCCGTGCTCATCGAGCACACCGGCGGTAAATTCCCCTTGTGGCTCACCCCCGACCAGGTAGCTATCCTGCCCATCAGTGCCAAGTACAACGACTATGCACAACAGGTAGCCAGCCAGTTGGCCGAGCAAGATATTCGTGCCATCGTCGACGATCGTAACGAAAAGATTGGCCGTAAGATTCGCGACAACGAGATGAAACGGATTCCCTATTTGCTCATTGTTGGTGAAAAAGAGGCCGAAAATGGTGAAGTTTCTGTAAGAAAACAGGGCGAAGGTGATAAAGGTTCGATGAAAATTGCTACCTTTGCCGCAAATTTAAATGCAGAAGTAGAAGAATTACTCAAAGAATGGTAATCTGAATGGAGAAAAAACCACAACCACAACCGCAGGCCGGTAGGCCTAACAGACCTATGCCTGCAAAAAAGAATGACATTAAAGATCAATATCGTGTCAACGAACGCATCCGTGCCAAAGAGGTGCGTCTGGTCGGCGATAATGTAGAGCAGGGTGTTTACACCATACAGGAAGCTATGCACATGGCCGACGAGCAAGGTCTCGATTTGATCGAGATTTCTCCCAATGCAGTACCGCCTGTATGCAAGATTCTGGATTATCAGAAATTCCTCTATCAGCAGAAGAAACGGCAGAAGGAGCAGAAGGCCAAATCGACCAAGATTGTGGTGAAGGAGATTCGTTTCGGACCGCAAACCGACGATCACGACTACAACTTCAAGTTGAAGCATGCCATCGGCTTCCTCAACGAAGGTGCCAAGGTGAAAGCCTACGTATTCTTCAAAGGCCGCTCGATTCTTTTCAAGGAGCAGGGCGAGGTGCTGTTGCTGCGTTTTGCCAACGACCTGGAAGACTATGGCAAGGTAGAGATGATGCCGGTTCTCGAGGGGAAGCGCATGATTATCATGATAAGCCCCAAGAAAAAGTAAGAAGAGATAGGACAGACTATTCATTCAATTATAAAATTAAAATTTAGTAAAATGCCAAAGATTAAAACTAATTCCGGTGCCAAAAAGAGGTTCGCCCTTACCGGAACAGGAAAAATCAAGAGAAAACATGCTTACAAAAGCCACATTCTGACGAAGAAGACGAAAAAGCAAAAAAGAAACCTCACTCACATGACTACGCTGAAGACGGTCGATGTGAACAATGTAAAAGCATTGCTGGGCTTGAAATAATGCTCGACGGGTTTCCGAAAAATTTTCTCACACAAAAGAGTAGTTTCAAAATTTATTAACCGAATGTTTTTAGCTTGAAGTTTACCTTGAACGGTAGCGCTAACATTCAAAACAAAAAAAACTATGCCAAGATCAGTAAATCACGTTGCTTCAAGAGCAAAAAGAAAAAAGATTCTTAAACTTACCCGCGGTTACTATGGTTCGCGCAAAAACGTATGGACCGTTGCCAAGAACACTTGGGAAAAAGGTTTGACCTATGCTTACCGTGACCGCAAAAACAATAAGCGTAATTTCCGTGCATTGTGGATTCAACGTATCAATGCAGCCGCTCGCCTCGAAGGCATGTCCTACTCGAAACTGATGGGCGCCCTTCACAAAGCCGGCATCGAAATCAACCGCAAGGTTCTCGCCGACCTGGCCATGAACAACCCCGAGGCTTTCAAGGCTATCGTCGAGAAAGTGAAATAAGAGAGACGCATAATCTTCTTTTATTATAGCTGTTTAGGGATTCCCGCACAGGGGGTCCCTAAATTTTTTTATCGAAATATTTTGTTTATTCAAAGGAATTGTATAGCTTTGTATCAAAGAGAAAGAGAAAGCCCGGTCGTATCAGAGTAGATTGGGAAACTCATCAAAAATTATGAAATGCCGAGACACGCTTTCCGTTCCAATGGCGGGCCACAACCTTTCGAGGTTTGCTTTGCACGGTGGATTACAAAGGGGCGGAGGCCCTCAAATCCTGTCTTTCGGAGTTTCATCGCATCCTTTGATACGACCCCTTACATAGCCCGCTTCCCTGCACGGAGTCGGGCTTTTTTATAGGGGACTATTATTCGTTGAATATCATAATTATAAAGGGAAATGAAACGTATGTTTGCAAGCCTCGTACTCGCTCTCCTCTTGAGTACGGCAACGGCTTGGGCCGAGTCGCTGGCTACTCTCCAGCAACAGGCCGAAAGCGGAAACAGTGATGCACAGTACGATTTGGCCATGTGCTACTGGAAGGGGGAAAAGGGGGCCCCGAAAGATGACAGCAAGGCTTTTTATTGGGCCAAGAAATCGGCCGAGCAAGGCGATGCCTATGCCCAGTCGTGGGTAGGCTATTTCTATGAAAATGGTTACGGCACCGCACGGGATTTCGGTGAAGCGGCGTACTGGTATCGCCGCAGCGCCGACCAGGGCAACCGCTTCTCGCAGAACAATCTGGGCGAGTGCTACTACTACGGACGGGGTGTCGAGCGGAACTACGAAAAGGCGGC
This sequence comes from uncultured Barnesiella sp., assembly GCF_946496565.1. Classification (NCBI taxonomy): domain Bacteria; kingdom Pseudomonadati; phylum Bacteroidota; class Bacteroidia; order Bacteroidales; family Barnesiellaceae; genus Barnesiella; species uncultured Barnesiella sp. The sequence goes on along the minus strand of NZ_CAMMHD010000028.1, from coordinate 5,312 downwards.
CTCGTGGTACAAGAAGGCGGCCGACCAGGAGTTCCCTTCGGCCTGCTACAACCTGGGCTGGTGTTACGAAAATGGGGAGGGGGTTGCCTCCAACCGGTCGCTGGCCATCAGTTACTATCGCAAGGCGGCTGCGAGCGGCAATGAGGATGCCCGCCAGCGGCTGTCCAAACTGGGCCTGTCGGCCGACGGCAGTTCCACAACGTCGGCCTCGACGGCATCCACTTCTTCGTCATCGTCGGGCTCGCATGTCGACCCCTCGACGTTGGCCAATGCCCAGTCGGGAATCGATGTGTCACAGTATGTGCTGGGGCAGCAGTATTTCGACGACGGGAACTACGAGCAAGCCGTGTACTGGTGGCGTCAAGCCGCAAAACAGGGATATGGCAAAGCCTCGTTGCAATTGGGCGAGTGCTACTACAACAGTTTGGGTGTGGACCGCAACTATAAGACAGCTGCCTACTGGTATACCGAGGCTGCCGAGCAGGGCGAGAACGATGCCTGTTTCAAACTGGGCGTCTGTTATGAAGAGGGTATTGGTGTAATCCGGGATTACCAGATAGCCTTCAAGTATTACGAGAAGGGCAATTTCATGCTGGCGGCAGCCCACTGTTGCCGCAAGTGGCTGCAGCAGCAGAACCGTACGGATCTCAACTACCTCACGCTTTCGATTGCCGAGCTGCTGTTGATGTCGAGCAAGGGCGATGCTTTGGCACAATGCTATATGGGCCTTTCGGCATATATCGATAGCGACCTCTCCAAAGCCAAGGCCTGGTTCCAGAAGTGTGTGGACAATGCCAACGCCACCTCTTTGAGTCGGACGATAGCCCGCAAGTATATCGCTTCGATCGAAGAGGGCGAGGAGGAGACCGATGCGCTGATGGAGTTCTTCGGCTTTTAGCGCGGAGTGGGTGGGGGAGAGAGCACCCTCTCCCTCGGACTAAATATCAATCGCCATTTGAGTGCAAGTTTTAGGAATAAATTGTAACTTTGCAGGGATAAAAACCGCACATGCCGGCCGAGGTGTAAGGTTCTCGTGTTCGAGGCTTTGGATACTGGTGCCGGGGTGAGTTAAAAAAAAAGATTAGTTATGGCCGATACGGTAGCGCAATTTGAGCATGTAATATCTATTTGTCGGGATCTCTTCGCCAAGAAGCTGAAGGACTACGGCGCTTCGTGGCGCATCTTGCGCCCGCAATCGCTTACCGACCAGATTTTTATCAAGGCCAAGCGGATAAGAAGCATCGAAATCAAGGGCGAGAGTAAAATCGACGAGGGGATACGCTCCGAGTTCATCGGTATCGTCAACTACGGTATCATCGGGCTCATTCAGCTGGCTCTCGGGTATGCCGACAGCGAGGATATCGGCAACGACGAGGCGCTGGCCCTCTACGACAAGTACATGACCGAGACCAAAACCCTCATGTATGCCAAGAACCACGACTACGATGAGGCGTGGCGCAGCATGCGCATCAGCTCCTATACCGACCTGATTCTTACCAAGGTGTGCCGTACCAAGCAAATCGAAGACAACGAAGGCAAGACTCTCGTCTCGGAGGGTATCGATGCCAACTACATGGACATGATTAACTACTCGCTGTTTGGCCTTATAAAGATAGAGTATGGAGAGCAAGACGATTAACGAGAAACGCAAAGCCCTTCTGATACAGTGGCTTGTTTTTCTCTCCCGTCTGATTGTCGGGGGGACGTTCGTCTTTTCGGGCTTTGTAAAAGCCGTCGACCCATACGGTACCGCCTATAAGTTTGAAGACTATTTCGCCGCATTTCACCTCGAGTTCCTCTCGTCGTTCACTCTGCTCTTCTCGGTAGCCCTCTCGGTGGTCGAGTTTTTGCTGGGTGTTCATCTGCTGTTCGGGTCGTACCGCAAGTCCACGCCGCGGCTGGTCTTCCTTTTCCTCTGCGTGATGACTCCCCTCACGCTCTACCTGGCCATTGCCAATCCCATATCCGATTGTGGCTGTTTCGGCGATGCTGTCCATTTGAGCAACTGGGCCACCTTCTTCAAGAATCTGGTGCTGCTGGGGATAACTGTCTTTCTGGTATACGACAATACCCGGTTGCGGGCTCTGTACAACCGGGAAGTACAGTGGCTCACGGGGCTCTATTCGCTGGTCTTTGTCCTCTTCTTTGCCTATATCGGCATCAATTACCAGCCCTATCTCGATTTCCGTCCCTACAAGATTGGGGTCAACATACCCGATGCCCTTGCCGCCAGCGAGCCTCAGCACGAGTTTATCTTCATCTATGAAAAGGATGGGCGGCAACAAGAGTTTACCCTCGACAATCTTCCCGGTGAAGAGGAGGGGTGGACCTTTGTAGACCGGCGCGAAAAGGTGATTGAGAGTGACCGGCCGCAGGCTCCCGCCATCGACGAATTTACCATCTATCGGGGAGCCGACGATATTACCGACGAAATCCTCGGCGACGACAACTACCGCATCCTGTTGCTTTCGCCCGACCTCGAGCGGGCCGACGACAGCGAGGTAGACCGCATAAACGAGCTCTACGACTACTGTGTGGAGCGGGGCTACGCCTTTGCCTGCGTCACCGCCTCGAATCCGCAGGGCATAATAACCTGGCTCGAGAATACCGGAGCTGAGTACCCCTTCTATTTCATGGACAAGACCACCATACGCACCATAGCGCGGGGCAACCCTTGCGTGCTGTTGCTCAAGGGGGGAACCATCTTGCGCAAGACCGCACCCTCGCAATTGCCTGACGAGACCCAGCTCACCCAGCCGCTCGACCAGCTCGACTACGGCCAGCCCGAGGTCTACAGGCCTCGCCATCGCCTGGGATTCATCGCGATGCTCTATGTCATACCCATGCTCTTCTTGCTGTTGACCGAGAAGACTGTGGCCATGATTATCGGGCGGGTGAAGCTGTGGAGGCTCAATCGCATACGCCGCCGGCGCAAAGCCGAGCACGAAGCCCTGAAGGCCGCAGAAGCTAAAGCGGCAGGGGCATCGCCTCGACCCGAAGAGACCGACCCAACCCCGACCGACGTAGCCGCTGCAAACGAAGAGCCTGAGGACAATAGCGGGAAGCCGGCAGTCGATGAGGAGGCAGTCCTGGCAGCAGAATCGTCTGCGCCTGCGAGCGAACCGAAAAACGAGAATAAGAAACAAAACGAAATACAATAATTTTTTTAACCTCTAAAAAAGATTTGTTATGAGAAAAAACATTGTTGCAGGAAACTGGAAAATGAACACGACCGTACAAGAGGGCGTGGCTTTGGCTAAAGAAATCGACGCCGCTCTGGCCGGTGTAACCACCAAATGCGATGTAATCATCGCCACTCCGTTCACTCACCTGGTATCGGTTGTAAATGCTATCGACACCAAACGTATCGGTGTAGGTGCCGAGAACTGTGCCGACAAGACCGAAGGCGCATTCACGGGCGAAGTTTCGGCCAAAATGGTCGCTTCGACGGGTGCACAATACGTAATCCTCGGCCACTCCGAGCGTCGTGCCTATTATCACGAAACTCCCGAAATCCTGAAAGAGAAAGTCCTCCTGGCTCTGGCCAACGGTCTGACTCCCATCTTCTGCATCGGCGAAGTTCTGGAAGAGCGCGAAGCCGGCAAACACTTCGATGTCGTAAAAGCACAGGTAGAAGAGTCGCTCTTCAACCTCTCGGCCGAAGACTTCGGTAAAATCATCCTGGCTTACGAACCGGTTTGGGCCATCGGTACCGGCAAGACTGCTACGGCCGACCAAGCCGAAGAGATTCACGCCTTCATCCGCAAGACCATTGCCGAGAAGTATGGCAACGAAGTAGCCGAGAACACCTCGATTCTCTATGGTGGTAGCTGCAAACCCAGCAACGCTGCCGAGCTCTTCGCCAAACCCGACGTAGACGGTGGTCTGATTGGTGGTGCTGCCCTGAAAGCCGACTCGTTCATGGGCATTATTACTGCATTCTAATAAAATAGATTTTCACAGAGGCTGCAAAAGTGGGAATAAATTCTTATTTTTGCAGCCTCATTGTTTTTGAAAAGTTGTAGGTTATGCGCAAATCACATGTAATACTGGCCCTGCTCGTGATAGGAGCGGCAGGCGCGACGGCACAAGCCCAAGTCGCAGTCTCCGACACCTCGATAGTACAGTACCTCGAGCGTCCCGAGACCGGTGGCAAAGTGAAAGTGGTGCAACCGGCCGAGCTGGCCAAGCGGGTAAGCCGGGCCGAAGGCGTGGTCAAGTACGACGGCAACAAGGGCTATGCCCAGTCGTCGGGATTCCGCATTCAGGTCTTTTCCGACAACGACTACCGCACCGCCAAGAACAATGCCCTCTACAAGGAGGGGCTCATCCGGCAGGCCTTCCCCGAGCTGGACACCTATGTCACCTTCACTTCGCCCTTCTGGCGGCTGAGAGTAGGCGATTTCCGTTCCTACGAAGAGGCCGGCAACGCCCTGCGGGAGTTGAGGCGGGAGTTCCCCCAGATGGCTCGCGAGATGCGAATTGTGCGCGATAAGATACAAATACAGATACATCAAGGATTTACCGAATAATTTGTTGATTCATGGATGAACAGGTTATGAGCCCGGAAGAGCAACAACGGGTTTGCAAGGAACTGGCCGAACACTATCGGGCCATAATCTCTTTATTGGGCGACGATCCCGATCGGGAAGGGCTGCGAAAAACTCCCGAGCGGGCAGCCAAGGCAATGATGAAATTGACCAAAGGCTATCGTCAGTCGGCACGCGACGTCATATCGTCGGCCATATTCGAGCACACCGGTTCGCGCATCGTCATTGTACGCGACATCGAGTTCTACTCCTTCTGCGAGCACCATCTGCTCCCCTTCTTCGGGAAGGTGCACGTAGGCTATATCCCCACCAAGGGCATCGTAGGGCTCAGCAAGGTAGCCCGCCTGGTCGAGGTATATGCCCGCCGCTTTCAGGTGCAGGAGCGTCTCACGGCGCAAATCTGCCACAGTCTGGCCGAGACTCTCGAGGCCGAAGGAGTCATCGTCATGGTCGAAGCCCGTCACCTCTGCATGCAGATGCGGGGCGTCGAGAAGCAGGGAGCCGTCACCGTTACCTACGATTGTACCGGTAAATTTGAGCAACCCGAGTGGCGCCGCGAATTTTATTCGCTCATCGGTAAAAATTCTTGCGAGCAATAACCAATTATTTATCAAACAGTAACCCGTTTTGATGAAAAAAATGTTTGAGAAAATTTCGCAAAGCTCTTGCATAAGTCAAAAAGAGGGTTTATCTTTGCACTCGCAATCGCGAAAATAGCTCAGTTGGTAGAGCACAACCTTGCCAAGGTTGGGGTCGCGGGTT
>NZ_CAMMHD010000027.1:0-19379 GCF_946496565.1 uncultured Barnesiella sp. | reverse complement strand
CGTTGCGGATGATGTCGTTCTCTTTCTTTTCCAAGGACGGACGGCCACGCTTGACAATTCATAAAAATCGAACTCCGTGAAAGGAAGATCGGGTGATATTTCAGAGAAATTTTGTACCTTAGCCATGCAGATTAATTTTTGCGATACCTCCAAATTTGGCTTTTCTAGGGCAATTGGAGGTATTCTTTTTATCTTTAGCTAAGATACAAATTTTATATTACATTGGCAATCAATTCATTATAAAGTTTTATTCTTTTTACGACAGTCCCTACTTTACTCGACCAGTTCCAAAAGAATATGTATCATTCTCTTTTCGAACTGGTCTTGCGATTCTGCCGTTTTTTGCGTGCCGGGGGAAAACAAAAAATCCCGATTTCGCTTGGAAATCAGGATTTTACTGTCTTTTGCTTTTCTTCAATGTGGTGCCACCAGGAATCGAACCGGGGACACAAGGATTTTCAGTCCTTTGCTCTACCATCTGAGCTATGGCACCTTTATTTTTGCGTGTGCAAAGGTAATGGATTTGTTTGAATCTACCAAATTTATCGTTTACTTTTCTATCGAAAAGCATAGCCATGAAGTGGTGACAGGGAGTCACAAACGAGCCGACTCCTTGTTTATCAGACTCATAAATATATCGGGAGAAGAGTGCAAGTTTTTAATCTCGCCTCTTCTCCCGGGTATATTTTACAGCGGCCGGTATGGCTTACTCTTCCTCTTCGGCGAGCGAATTCCAACCTTGAGCCCGCAGGGTTATCTCGACATCGTCGCGGGTAATCATGCAACAGCCCAAGTCGGGTTTGGTGATGTGGCCTATCACCCGAATGCCGGGGATGGCGGCGACGGTGTCGTGCTTCTCGAGGGGTACGGTGAAGAGCAATTCGTAGTCTTCGCCTCCGTTGAGGGCGGCGGTGACGAGGTTCATGTTGAACTCGGTGGCCATGGTGGCCGTCTGGTAGTCGATGGGGATGCGGTCTTCGTAGATGCGGCACCCGACATGGCTCTGCGAACAGATGTGGAGCAGCTCGGAGGAGAGGCCGTCGGAGACGTCCATCATGGCGGTGGGCACGATTCCGGCCTTGTCGAGCTCTTCGATAATGTCTTTGCGGGCCTCGGGTTTCAACTGGCGTTCGAGCAGGTATTCGTGACCTTCGAATGCGGGTTTGAAATCGGTCTCGCCGGCAAAGACGCGCTTCTCGCGCTCGAGCAGTTGCAGCCCCATGTAGGCGGCACCCAGGTCGCCGCTCACGCAGATGAGGTCGTTCTCGCGGGCGCCGTTGCGATAGACAATCTTATCGGGGTCGCTCTCGCCGATGCAGGTGATGCTGATGGTGAGGCCGGTCATCGAGGCCGAGGTGTCGCCGCCCACCAGATCGACTCCGTAGATGTCGCAGGCGAGTTGTATGCCGGCGTAGAGCTCCTCGAGATTCTCGACCGAAAAGCGTTTCGACACGCCCAGCGAGACGGTTATCTGCCGCGGGGTCCCGTTCATGGCGTAGATGTCGGAGAAGTTGACTACGGCCGATTTGTACCCCAGGTGTTTTAGGGGCACGTAGGTGAGGTCGAAGTGGACCCCCTCGAGCAGCAGGTCGGTGGTGACCAGCACGCGCTTGCCCGCATAGTCGAGCACGGCGGCATCGTCGCCCACCCCTTTCAGCGACGAGGCGTTTTTGAGTTGTATCTGCTTCGTCAGGTGGTCAATCAGTCCAAACTCGCCCAACGTAGCTATTTCGGTTCGTTTTTCTTCCATAGGTATAGCCGGCAAAGCCCACGACGCTCATGGGCTTTGCTCTGTTTTTATCGGTTGATACTTAAAATTGTTCTACCAGTTCCTTCATGATGAAGGTCATTTTGGGCTGAGCGGCAGCGGCGGCCTTCTGCACCTCCTCGTGCGAGCACTTCTCCACAATGCCCTCGACGCCCAGGTCGGTGATGACCGACACGGCAAATACCTCGATACCGGCATGACGGGCCACGATTACCTCGGGCACGGTGCTCATGCCCACGGCATCGCCACCGATGATGCGGAAGTAGCGATACTCGGCCGGCGTCTCGAACGTGGGACCTTGCGTGCCCACATAGACACCCTGCTGTACCTTGATGTCGTTCTTCTCGGCAATTTCGAGGGCCTTGGCAATAAGCCGATGCGAATAGGCCTCGCTCATGTCGGGGAAACGCACGCCCAGCTCGTTGTAGTTACGGCCGTGCAGCGGATGCTCGGGGAAGAGGTTGATGTGGTCGCGGATAATCATGATGTCGCCGATGGCAAAGTCGGGGTTCATGCCTCCGGCCGCGTTGGAGACAAAGAGGTGTTCGATGCCCAACTCTTTCATCACCCGCACGGGGAAAGTCACCTGCTTCATGTCATATCCCTCATAGAAATGGAAACGGCCTTGCATAGCCATCACATCTTTTTTACCGAGCTTCCCGAAGATAAGTTTTCCCTGATGCCCCTCGACAGTCGACACGGGGAAATTGGGGATTTCGGTATAGGGAATTTCGGTCTTGTCGGTAATATGGTTTACCAACTCGCCCAACCCCGTACCCAATATGATAGCGGTCTTAGGCAGTACCTGCACCTTCGAGGCAATGTAGGCAGCTGTTTCTTTAATCTTTTCAATCATCGCGTAACTATTTTGGTAAATAACAAAGTTTGCAAATATAGTGAAAGGCGAGAGCAGAGGCAAATAGAAAACATAGTTTTCAACTTTTGACTATGCCGAGCCGACTCCTATATTCTACAAATATAGTGAATGGTGAGCGCAAAGACAAATAGAATAACAGGTTTTCAAATTTCGTGCTCCCTCCAAATCGGATTTTAAACGAGATTCCATATCCTCTACATATATAATAATGAGCACAGCAAAGCCCGACGTTCCTTGATTTTGCAAAAAAAGACAGAGGACTCTTCGCTCCCCACATAACGCCTGCGGCGATGTTTTTGAGGAGACCCGATTCTCTTTTTTCTTAAATTTCAATAAATAATCACCGGATAAAGTCTTTTCTCGCTATCTTTACAAAAGATAGTGAAAAGCGGGTGTAAACAGGAGAGAATCGCCGTAATTCAAGAGTTGTTCTGCCAAGCCGCTTTCTATCTTCCATAAAGATAATACCATCGAAGATGAAACGTATTCTACTCGGTCTCGTAGCCCTGATATGGGGGCATATACTCCTTGCCGACAGCATGGGCGGTACACTGACCGAATTACAATTCGAATCGGGAAGCATCAATCGCAGTTACAAACTCTATCGCCCGGCCCATCTATCGCCCGGGGCACCGCTGGTTTTCGTGCTTCACGGCTACGGCGGCAGTGCCGACCCCGAGAGATTCGGCATGGATTCCATCGCCGACAAATACGGGTTTGCCGTGTGCTATCCCCAAGGCGAGCGCGACAAGCGGGGCAAGACATGCTGGAATGTGGGCTACCCCTTTCAGGACGACATGACCATCGACGATGTGGCATTCGTCTGCGAACTGGCTCAACACCTGCAGCAGACCTATAGACTGAGTGCCCGCAACACCTTCTGCACAGGCTATTCCAACGGTGGCGAAATGTGCTATCTGCTGGCCTATAAATGTCCCCAAGTGTTCAAGGCGGTAGCCCCTATCGCCGGGCTTACGCTCGAATGGATGTACCGGGAGCTGGAAGCCGACCGACCTATCCCGCTGCTCGAAATCCACGGCACGAAAGACAAAACCTCGATGTGGAACGGCGACCCCGAGAACCGAGGAGGTTGGGGCGAATACATTGCCGTACCTCTGGCCGTGAGCTACTGGGCTACCCAAAATCGATGCACCCACGAGGAGACCGACACGATAGCCTCACTCAATCCCGAGTCGGGCCACTCGATTATCCGCCACAAATATGTAGGCGGCACCGACGGCCACGAGGTGTGGCTCTACGAAATCACAGGCGGAACCCACTCGTGGGGCGAGAAAGACCTGGTCACGGGCGAACACATCTGGCAATTCTTCAGCCGCTTTGTCGAACCCGAAAAAACGGCAGTACCCCAGCCGGCAACACGCTAACGACTATTCAATTATCATTCTTAAATAAAATTCATCATGTTCACAAAAATCAAATGCTTATTCGTGCTTTTAGCAATCATTGCCATCTCGGCAAGTGGAAAAGAGAAATACCCTCCTTTGCGGGTGGGCTGTTCCATCGGTTTCAACGCAGTCGACTACAACCGTCTCAAAACCATGAAAGAGGCCGGCATCGACTGTATAGAGATATCGTTGGGTGCCGGAATTTTTACCAATAAGGAGAAAAGCGACGAAGAGATTACGGCCCGCATGAAGAGCGCCCGACAGGCTGCCGACTCGGCCGGTATCGAAATCTGGTCGATACACATGCCTTTCGGCAAAGAGATTGACCTCTCGCAAAGCGACGAAACAATCAGACAGAGTACCGTAGCCCTGCAACGGCGTATTCTGCGGTTCTGCAAGATACTGCAACCCCGGGTTATCCTCTTTCACCCCAGCTGGTATTTGGGACTCAACGAACGCCCCAAACGCATCGCCCAACTCTTGCGCTCGGTCAACGAACTTAACCCCTTGGTCAAAGAAGCCGGCGCCATCATGGTCATCGAGAATATGCTCGGTCACGAATTGCTTCGCAACGAGAAATACGAACGTCCGTTGTGCCGTACGGTCGAAGAGGTAGAGCTGATTATGAAACAGATGCCCAGCGATGTCTATTCGGCCGTCGACATGAACCACATCGACAACCCCGAACGGCTCATCGAAGCCATGGGCAACCGGGTGAAGACTCTACATGTCTCTGACGGGAACGGCCGGGCCGAATGCCACTACATGCCCAACCCCTGCAGCGGGAAAGGCGACAACGATTGGAACCTGATACAACAGGCTCTCTATAACGCCGAATACACGGGGCCCTTCATGTACGAGGTCAACTCAAAAGAGTACAACAATCCGCAAGAGCTCTACGAGTGCTACCAAATGCTCTATCGTGCGTTCATCGAATCGATTCAACAGAAACAATAAATAACGACCTATGAAAGATTTGAGCAGCATCTTGTCGCATTTTGCCTTGGAAGGCAAAGTTGCCGAAATAAAACCGCTGGGTGCGGGCCTCATCAATGACTCGTACAAGGTGACCACCACACCGCCCGAGGCACCCGACTATGTGCTGCAACGCATCAACCACACCATCTTCACCAACGTGGATATGCTCCAGAACAACTTCTACCAGGTGACGACCCACATCCGGCACAAACTCGAGGCCCGGGGCGAGACCGACATCGACCGCAAGGTGCTCACCCTCATCCCCACGAAAGACCATAAGCTCTACTACTTCGACGGCGAGAGCTACTGGCGGGTGCTCATCTTTATCCACAACGCCAAGAGCTACGATGCCGTAACCCCCGAATACTCCTACTATGCGGGGCAGGCCTTCGGCGATTTCCAGGCCATGCTCTCCGACATCCCGGTAGAGTTGGGCGAGACGATTCCCGACTTTCACAACATGGAGTTCCGCCTGAAACAGTTGCGCGAAGCCGTGGCCGCCGACCCCGTGGGACGAGTGGCCGAGGTGCAACCGCTGCTCGACGAAATCGAGAAACGGGCCGACGCCATGTGTCTGGCCGAACGGCTGCACCGCGAGGGCAAGCTGCCCAAGCGTATCTGCCACTGCGACACGAAGGTAAACAACATGATGTTCGACGAGAACGGCCGGGTGCTGTGCGTAATCGACCTCGACACGGTGATGCCCAGCTACATCTTCTCCGACTTCGGCGACTTCATGCGCACCGCCGCCAACACCGGCGAGGAGGACGACAAGAATCTGGACCACGTCAACTTCAACATGGAGATTTTCAAGGCCTTCACCAAGGGCTACCTGGAGACGGCTCGCGTATTCCTGACCGATGTCGAAATCGACAACCTGCCCTACGCCGCCACCCTCTTCCCCTACATGCAGGCCGTGCGGTTCCTCGCCGACTACATCAACGGCGATACCTACTACAAAATCAAGTATCCCGACCACAACCTGGTGCGTACCCGCGCGCAGTTCAAGCTGCTGCAAAGTGCCGAGGCTGCCGTACCAGCCATGAAAGCCTACATCGACGAGTGCCTGGGGCGGTGATTCCATGCCGCCGTCCTGCGGTCGTGAACCGTTGTAGCGGATTATGAATTTTCAAAGGTACGGGGTCGTATCGGGAACATCGGTTTTCCATGCGGCCCCGCATTCTCATCCACCCGACAAAAAGATTATTTCAGATGTTTAAAGATACCGTGATGACGGAAGAGAAGAGAAAATCGATCAGAGGTCTGATTTATGCCGTAGTATCGTCGGCCACATTCGGCCTTGTACCCCTCTTTGCCATACCAGCCTTGAAGGCCGGGGTGTCGGTCAACTCGGTGGTATTCTACCGGTTTGCCATATCGGCCCTGCTGGTAGGGCTCGTGCTGCTGGCCCGGCGCGAGAGCTTCCGTATCGCGAAGCGGCAACTGCCGGTCATTGCCGGCTTTGCCCTGCTCTACGCCGCCACCTCGTTCCTGCTCACACAGTCGTACCTCTACATACCCAGCGGACTGGCCACCACACTGCACTTTCTCTACCCGGTACTGGTGACGATATTGATGGTCGTCCTTTTCAAGGAGCGGCTCTCGGTGCCCGTTGCCGTGGCCACGCTGCTGGCCCTGGGCGGCATCTACCTGCTGAGCGGGAGCAACGGCAGTGAGGTGAACCCTACGGGCATGGCCCTGGCGCTGACTACCGTACTCACCTACGCCTCGTATATCGTGGGGCTTAACCGCTCGAGCATCGGCCGTATCGACAGCCTGAAGCTCACCTTCTACATCCTCTCGACCGGGAGTCTCTTTTTCCTCGTCAACCTGCTGGTGCGAGGCGAAGGGCTGGCTCCCATCCCGTCGTGGAAGAGCGGCATCGACCTCTTCATGCTGGCGTTGGTGCCCACACTCATCTCCAACCTCACCCTCATCCTGGCCGTCAAACATATAGGCTCTACTACCACCGCCGTGCTGGGCTGCATGGAGCCGCTCACCGCCGTGATCATGGGCATCCTCTTCCTGGGCGAGAGTTGCAGCCGTGTGCAGGCCTGGGGTATCGGCATCATACTCGTGGCCGTCACCACGGTTATCGTGGCCCGCAATCCCGAAGAGCTGAAAAAGGTGTGGCAACGGGCCCCGCGATGGTTCCGCAAAGGGTCGTCACGCATGAGGCGATGAATGCAAATGCGACGTGGGGGCACGGCTGCCGCGATTCTCGGCAATCTCTACCGCGTAAACCCCGACACAGATGAGCACCATGGCCAGAATCTGGGTCCAACTGAAACGGTCCTGTCCCGTGAGAAACGAGACAATCGAAGCCACCATGAGAATGAGATAGCCGTAGATGGCGACCACCGTCGTCTTCAGATACCGCAGCCCGACGGGCACCAGCAGATAGCTCAGCACCGTGGGGAATATCAACACAAACAGCAACGCCACCAGTGGCCACAGGTGGAGCGGCGACTCGAACAACGGGGCATCATAGCCGGTAAAGGCCATCACAATCAAGCTCGACACAGCCGCCCCCGAAAAGGTGTAGCGCATGAGGGTATAGGTGCCCGTACGCTTCAGAAACTGGTTGCTCAACACCAGATAGATGGCATAGATGACCGAGCTCATCAGGCAGAAGAGATTACCGGCCAACGCATCGGAGGCGAGGTCGTCGCTCTTCTGGGTGAGGATGCAGAGCATGGCGCCCCCCAACCCCACCAGAATACCCACCACCTTGAGCAGCGTGATGCGCTCGTGCATGAAGAGCACCGATATGACGAAGACCCAGATGGGCTGCATCGAGGTAAAGATGGCGGCCGAGACCGGGGTAGTCTTGCTCAGCCCCATCAGATAGGAAAACATGTAGCCATAGATGCCCACGGCTCCCAGCAGGAAGAGTATCCACTTGTCGCGGGTCGAGGCCTTTTCGGGCCGGGCAAAAAAGCCGAGAATCCAGAAAGCCACGGCGGCAAACACGCACCGGAAGGTAGCCCCGGTAAGCGGGGCAAGCCACAGGGGCAACAGGTAGTGCAGGGCGTTCACGTTCAAGCCGCCGAAGACCTTCGACACCACCATGGCCCAGTTGGCCATCGCTACTTTACTACGCATCATCTTCATGGCTGTATGGGATTAGCGGGAGCATCGTCGAACAGGAACGAGTGCCGTTTCCAATAGGCCCACACCACCGCCAGCAGCGTGATACCCAGGTTGAGTTCAAAGGCAAACCGCTGGGTGCGAATGTGGAAGAGCGACTGGAGGGCATCGATAATCACCGGGCAAAGCAGTATGGCCAGGTAGTTCATGGCCATGACCAGCGCCAGGGCAAAGGTTGCCCGCGAGGCATCGGCCACCCGGGTAGTCTGGTCGTAAATGACGGGTTGCATTACCCCATAGCCCAACCCGATGAATACCGCCCCGACGGCCAATACCCACTCGCTGGACGACAGCAGAACAAGCAACAGCCCTATGGCAATGCTGACCAGACTCGTAAACTTGGTGAGCGACCCCAGAAACGACAACACGGGATTGAGGAAGAAGCCGGGCAACATGATGGCCAGAAAGAAGAGCGAGATGATAAAGCCCGACGCCCCCGTATCGAAATGGTACTCTTTCATCAGGAAGGGCAGGTTGAAGCTGACGATAATCACCAGATAGGTGATGAGTCCATAGAAGGCCATCAGCCCCACGAGCCGCCCCGTGTCGATGCGTCCGGTCGAGCTCTGGGCCACCGGCCGGGCCGAAGTCGAATCGCCCTTGAGCGAGAAGGAGAGCAGCAGCGAAAGCACGGGAGCCAGATAGACGACAAAGGGCAAGTGCCAGTTCACCTCGGCCAGATAGCCGGTGAGCATCGTGGCCAATACCAGCGTGACGTTGGTGATGGCCGAGCTCAACCCGAACTGCTGCGTGCGGTATCGCCCCGTGAAATGGCGCGAGATGAGGCCTGTCGAGAGCGGCACGATGATGCCCGCCCCGATACCCAGCAGGGCACTCACGGCAATCAACTGCCACATCTGCCCCGAGAAGAGGTAGAGCACCCCGCTCAAGGCAAAGACCACCAGCCCCACCTGCAACAGCAGCACGTTGTTCACCCGCTCGGTGAGTTTGCCCGAGAGCAGGATGAAGGGTATCGTCAGCAACGAAGGCAACGAGGTGAGCAACTGTATGTCAAACTCGGACGCGTGGGGAAAGATGGTGGACAACTGCCCCAGAATGGGCGAAACCGCCAGCCCCGGCAAAGCGCTCAAGGCCGATATGGACCATATCCCCAACAGTGTAATGAGCGGAATCGTACCCCGCCCGGTTTCAATTTTCATAGTCTTGCAGTTTTCGGCCGGCATCCCTGCCGACCCGTTTACAGGGTGAGAACAATCTACACCCCCGAAAGTTTATCGCCCCCTTTTTTAACAAGTGCCAAATTGTGCAGGAATTGCCCCCGCGCACTAAACATTCACCCGGTCGGGACTGTTGTCTCATGCAGAAGCCGTCCTCCCCCGGGAGTGCCGGATTCGCAGATTTCATTCATTAAAAACTTTATACAATGAGAGATTTTAGTTTAAGAGAAGGAGATGCCAAAACGAGCATCTTCGGGTCCGACGAAATGTTGAAACCTTCACCCGTAGAGCGCATACCCGATGCACCTACCACCCCCGAAATCGCCTACCAGATGGTCAAGGACGAGACCTTTGCCCAGACTCAACCCCGCCTCAACCTGGCCACCTTCGTCACCACCTACATGGACAAGTATGCCACCAAGCTGATGAACGAGGCCATCAACATCAACTACATCGACGAGACGGAGTATCCCCGCATTGCCGTGATGAACGCCAAGTGCATCAACATCATGGCCAACCTGTGGAACTCGCCCGAGGAGGCCAAATGGAAAAGCGGCGCCGTGGCCATAGGTTCGTCCGAGGCTTGTATGCTGGGCGGTGTGGCCGCCTGGTTGCGCTGGCGCAAGAAACGTCAGGCCCAGGGCAAACCCTCCGACAAGCCCAACTTTGTCATCTCATCGGCCTACCAGATTGTGTGGGAGAAGTTTGCCCAACTGTGGCAAATCGAGATGCGCGAGGTTCCGCTCACGCTCGACAAACCTACCCTCGACCCGGAAGAGGCCCTCAAGATGTGCGACGAAAATACCATCTGCATCGTGCCCATCGAGGGGGTTACCTGGACGGGGCTGAACGACGACGTGGAGCGGCTCGACCACCTGCTCGACGCCTATAACAAAAAGACCGGCTACGACATCCCCATACACGTCGACGCCGCCTCGGGCGGATTCATCCTGCCCTTCCTCGAACCGCACAAGAAGTGGGACTTCCGCCTGAAGTGGGTACTCTCCATCAGCACCTCGGGCCACAAGTTCGGCCTGGTCTATCCCGGTCTGGGGTGGGTCGTATGGCGCGACAAGAAGTATCTGCCCGACGACATGTCGTTCAGCGTCAACTACCTGGGTGCCGACATCACGCAAGTGGGACTCAACTTCTCGCGTCCCGCCGCACAGATTCTGGGCCAGTACTACCAGTTCATCCGGTTGGGATTCCAGGGCTACAAGGCCATCCAGTACAACAGCATGCAGATTACCCAATACCTGCACGACGAGATTGGCAAGATGAAACCCTTTGTCAATTACAGCGACCGGGTAGAGAACCCGCTCTTCATCTGGTACATGCACCCCGACTATGCCAAGAATGCCAAGTGGACCCTGTATGACCTGCAAGACCGTCTGCGCCAAAGCGGCTGGATGGTACCCGCCTACTCGCTGCCCAAGAGCGTAGAGAGCTACGTGGTCATGCGTATCGTCGTGCGCCAGGGCTTCAGCCGCGACATGGCCGACATGTTGCTCAAAGACATCTGCGACGCCGTGGCCGACCTCGAGAAACTCGAGTATCCTACCCCCACCCGCATCGCCCAGGAGAAAAATATCGAGGTCGAAAGCACCATGTTCACCCACACGGGCTATCGCCGCAAATCCAAAAAGTAACGGTTATGAAAAAGGTTATTTCGATTGCTCAAATCGAGCAAACCCTGCACGAGGCCCACAACCTCTACCACAACAACCACGACGGCAAGAATGCCGACTACATTCCCTATCTGGCCGGCATCGACAGCCAGCTGTTCGGCATAAGCGTGTGCCTCACCAACGGGCATCTCATCGAGGTGGGCGACACCCAGTACCGGTTCGGCATCGAATCGGTCTCGAAGGTACACACCGCCATTCTGGTGCTGCGCCAGTACGGGGCCGACAAACTGCTCTCGATGATCGGGGCCGATGCCACAGGGTTGCCCTTCAACTCGATTGTGGCCATCCTGCTCGAGAACGACCACCCCTCTACCCCGCTGGTCAACGCCGGTGCCATATCGGCGTGCAGCATGGTGCAGCCGACCGGCAACGCCCAGGCCAAGTGGGAGGCCATCGTCGAGAACATCACTCAACTCTCGGGCAGTGCTCCCGTCCTGATCGACGAGCTCTACAAGTCGGAGTCGGACACCAACTTCAACAACCGCTCCATCGCCTGGCTGTTGAAAAACTACAGCCGCATCTACGACGACCCCGACCTGTCGCTCGACCTCTACACCCGCCAATGCTCACTGGGCATCACCGCCCAACAGCTGGCCATCTGCGGAGCCACCATCGCCAACAAAGGGGTCAACCCCAAGACGAACCAACAGGTGTTCGAGGCATCACTGGCCTCCAAGATTACCTCGCTCATCTCGACCGTAGGTTTCTACGAGCACACGGGCGACTGGCTCTACACGTCGGGGCTGCCGGCCAAGTCGGGCGTAGGCGGCGGCATCCTGGGCGTACTGCCGGGCGTGATGGGCATCTCGGCCTTTGCCCCGCCTATCGACGAGGCCGGCAACTCGGTCAAGGCCCAACTGGCCATTCGCTACATCATGAACAAGCTGGGTCTCTCGGTATTCAGCGGCGACTCGGTGATTGTCTCGGCCTGACCGGCAATCGCTTCCATACAAAACAAGAGAGCCGGGTGCAATGGCACCCGGCTCTCTTGCTGTATCTGGCTCGTAGAGTCACGCATCGTCCTTGCGCTGGGCAGCCTGTTGGGCCCAGTTGGTCACATAGACGGTAAAGATGGGAAACATCATCATGCCCAGAGCCGCCAGCACAACCGACAGAATTTTGCCGGTAGCCGTGACCGCATAGATATTCGACCCTACGGTAGTCACATCCATAAAGGCCCACCAAAGGGCATCGGTATAGTGTACGACCAGCGGATTGACATCATGCTCGATGACAAAGAAGAGCAGACTCGAGAAGTAGACCGTGGCCAACAGCATGGTGAGATACGACACCAACAGACTCGACGCCCGGTTGCGGGTGAACCACCCCACCACGATGGCCAGTGCGTAGCCGCTCCGCACCAGCGGGATGAACCGCAGGAAGTAGCCGGCCTGGGGCGAGAAGTCGACGTGCATGTAGGTGATGATGTTGAGATAGGGTATCGACACGAGGAAGAAGATGAAATGGCTCTTCAGATACCGCCACTTGTGGGGCGAGAGCACCAGCTCGAGCAGGAAGTCGAACATGAAGAAGGTGCACACCCACAACTGCACGGTCATGTAGTTGCCTTGGTTGAGAAACGAGAGGTTGCGAAACGTATCGACCGAAATGGTAATGATGAGAAACACCGACAGCACCAGAATAGCGATGTGCAGGGCGCCATAGACTTTCGATTCATACCGTCGCCACCCCGACGGAGAAGTTTGTTTTTCCATTTTTTCTTTCTTTATAATTTCATGCCGGTAAAACA
Source organism: uncultured Barnesiella sp. (assembly GCF_946496565.1). NCBI lineage: Bacteria > Pseudomonadati > Bacteroidota > Bacteroidia > Bacteroidales > Barnesiellaceae > Barnesiella > uncultured Barnesiella sp. The sequence continues at coordinate 6,584 of NZ_CAMMHD010000027.1, read as the reverse complement.
ACAACCGCCCGATGTTTGTTTATCTGCATGAATGTGGCTGCTCCACCACGACAAACTTAATTCAAAACGTATATGGCAAACATCGGTAAATCTGTCAAACTGGGCGTATTTACGCTCGCTATCATGAATGTAACGGCGGTCGTCTCGCTGCGCGGACTGCCGGCCGAGGCCGAATATGGCGTAAGCTCGGCCTTCTATTATCTATTTGCCGCACTGGTATTCCTCATTCCCACGGCTCTGGTAGCCGCCGAACTGGCCGCCATGTTCCAGGACAAGCAGGGCGGTGTGTTCCGCTGGGTGGGCGAAGCCTTCGGCAAGAAGGCCGGCTTCCTAGCCATCTGGCTGCAATGGATCGAGAGTACTATCTGGTATCCTACGGTACTGACCTTCGGCGCCGTGGCCATCGCCTTCATCGGCATGGACCACACGGGCGACATGCTGCTGGCCTCGAACCGTTTCTACACCCTGGCGGTGGTGCTGTTCATCTACTGGCTGGCCACCTTCATCTCGCTGAAGGGGCTCGACTGGGTAGGCAAGGTGGCCAAGGTGGGCGGTCTGGTGGGTACCATCATTCCGGCCGGGCTGCTGGTGGTTCTGGCCATCGTCTATCTGGCCATGGGCGGCAAGTCGCAGATGGACTTCTCGGGGAGCTTCCTGCCCGACTTCTCCAACTTCGACAACCTGGTGCTGGCCGCCAGCATCTTCCTCTTCTATGCCGGTATGGAGATGGGCGGTATCCACGTGAAAGACATCAACAACCCCTCGAAAAACTACCCCAAGGCGGTATTCATCGGCTCGGCCATCACAGTGCTCATCTTTGTGCTGGGTACCTTTGCACTGGGTATCATCATCCCGCAAAAAGACATCAACCTCACCCAGAGTCTGCTGGTCGGATTCGACAACTATTTCAACTTCATCAAGGCCTCGTGGCTCTCGCCGGTCATTGCCATCGCGCTCGCCTTCGGTGTGCTGGCCGGTGTGCTCACCTGGGTGGCCGGCCCTTCGAAAGGTATCTTTGCCGTGGGCCGCGCCGGGTATCTGCCCCCTTTCTTCCAGAAGACCAACAAGATAGGCGTACAGAAAAACATCCTCTACCTGCAAGGTGCCGCCGTCACACTGCTGAGTCTGCTCTTCGTGGTGATGCCCTCGGTGCAGAGTTTCTACCAAATCATGTCGCAACTCACGGTGGTGCTCTACCTCATCATGTACATGCTCATGTTCTCGGCTGCCATCTACCTGCGGTACAACATGAAGAAGAGCAACCGCCCGTTCCGCATCGGCAGCAAAGGCAACGGCATGATGTGGTTCATCGGCGGCCTGGGATTCCTGGGCTCCCTGCTGGCCTTCGTGCTCAGCTTCATACCCCCCAGCCAGATTTCGGTAGGCAGCAACGCCGTGTGGTTCTCGGTGCTCATTATCGGTACCCTCGTCGTGGTGATTGCCCCCTTCATCATCTACGCGTCGCGTAAACCCAGCTGGACCAACAAGGAGAGCCAGTTCGAACCCTTCCACTGGGAGGAGACCGCTGCCCCGACCACAACTCACCCCCAAAACTCGCAACCCACAGGGGCTACTCCGTCGGCATCCGGTCGAGGGGCTACCGCTTCAGCCCAACCGACTCCGGCATCACAACCTCATTCGAAACCGACCGCACCGACAACCGACCCGAATGCCGGAACGAAAGGCTCTACCCCGCCTCAACCGTAAACGGTCTCGCTACAAACCCATACGAAAAAGCCGGCGTCCTCTTCTCGAAGACGTCGGCTTTTCATGCGTTCAATGATCCTTATGCCATCACTCGGCCGGCTTGACATTCCACACAAAGAGTGCCAGCACAAACGAGAGGATGGAAGCTCCTATCCAGAAAATCGATACGGGCAGGAAATCGTAAGTGACCACATCGCCCGATACCGTTTTGAAGTTCTCGATGAGCGTACCCGAAATGACATCCTGCAGACCGGCGGCTATGTAGCTGGCCATGCCCACTACACCCAAGGCTGCCCCCGTAGCGTTGCGAGGAACGATGTCGACCGCCATCAGTCCGCCCAGGAAGCAGATGAGCACCCCGATAGCCACCCCGAAGAGCACCATGCTGATGACATTCAGCACCAGACTGTCGCCGCCCAGCAGGAAGAGGGAGAGCGCTATGGTGTTGAGCACCCCGAAGATAAAGGCCGGCATGTTGCGCTTGCCCTTGAAAAACTTGTCGGAGAACCACCCCGAAAGCACCGTGCCGAAGATACCCAGCAGGGCATTGATGCCGATAACCGTCGTGGCCAGTTCGAGCGAATAGCCCTTCTCCATCTCGAGGAAACGCACGCCCCAACTGTTCACCGCATAGCGGCTCACATACATGAAGGCACTGGCCAGAGCCAGAATCCACACGTAGGGATTGCGCAAAACGCCTTTCTGCGCCTTGTCGGTCGACTCCTTGGGCGGATTGCCCACATGGGGCAACCCCTTGCTCTCGGGGCTGTCGTGCAGGAAGAAGATGATGATAAGCACTCCTATCGCCCCCGCTATGAACGAGCCCATGAACCCGGCCTGCCAGCCCAGCCAGCCGACTACCGACCCGACAAAGATGAAGGAGAAGAACTCACCCAGATTGTGGCTTGCACTGAAGAAACCGTAGTAGGTTCCCCGCTCCTTGGGCGAAAACCAGCGCGACAGGGCTATGATGGCAGGGCCCGCACCCATCGACTGCGACCAGCCGTTGAGGGCCCACATGATGAAAAAGCAGACAAAGAAGGCCATCGACGACAACCCGATGAGACCTTTGGCCATACCCAACACTCCCACGATGAGGTTGGCAATGGACGAGACGATGAGCCCCGTAGCCATAAACCGCTTGATATTGGAGTGGTCGGCCATGAAACTATTCACAAACTTACCGATGGCATAGGCAAACAGCAACGCCGAGCCCACGATGCCCAGCTGTTGGTCGTTGAGCATACCGCTCTCGACTATGGGGGTCTTCACCACATTCAGCCCGGTGCGGCATACGTAATACAGACTGTACCCCAGGGTTCCCGCAAAAAAACTTTGCAATCTCAATTTCTTCGTCAACTTGGCAGCCTCTTCATCGGTAAGCGATGCCGGCCTCTCGGCCGGGGGCAATGCCCGATAAAAGTCGACGACTTTTCCCAGCATTTTTTTCAACATTTCTCTAGCGCTTTAATTAGATTTAATAATGTGTGTTTCGTTGTTTTTCGCTTTCGTTTCGTTTTATACGCAAATATAAAAAATATACCTGACAATCGGGCTATCTTTCTCCTCGAAATATACTCATCGGACACAATTCTCCAAGCCTCAGGTATAAGCAACCTTTTTCTCCATGCAGCGATTGCAGAGTGCTACGACACAAACCGATAACGAAAAACCTTCTTTTTCCTTTGTTCTTCGCCCGGTTTGATTTATCTTTGAAGTGGTGACCCTGACAAGCAAAACAGACTGCCCCAAACAGCAAAACCATGAATGTACATCTCCTCCTTACTATTCTGGTTATCGTGCTTTGTGCCGGTTCGTGCGTGGCCCAATCGTGGTACACGGGTGAGGAGCCGCTGCGCCGAGCTGTAATTCAAAAAGATGTTTTATCGGATTGTAACCGCAATGCCGACGGCGATGTGGTGAACGTAGTATCTACCGGCATTGTTCCGGGCGAAGGAATGCGTCCGTCCATCACGGTCGAGCTGGCCAATCGCCACAACCGAACGGGCAGAAAGTATGCAGTCTATCGGGTCGACGACTCCGGGAAGAGCCGGCGGGCTGGTTCGGTGAAGAGACCGGTGTGGGGCGTGGTATGGGGATACCGCAATAACCAAAACTACCACGCCGTACTGATGCGGGCCGGAAACGACGACTTCTACGGCTACCAGCTGCCCGAACTGCAATTTACCATCCTGACCGTAGCCGATGGCGACACCTTGGTTCACTCCCATTGGCAGCGAATCGCCTCATCGGCCATCCGCCCCGAGACCGACTACAACCGGCTGCACATTGTCCCTACCCAGGGCGGATACGAAATCTTGCTGGGCGACGAGCGCGAATGCCGCATCGGCTTTTGCCGCGACGACCGCCTCTTTGGCGACCGGGCGGGTATCTACGTGGGGCGCGGAGCCTGTGTTGAGCTGAAGTCGTGGAAGGTTACACCGTGCGAATATCCCGAACGACAGGTCGTCTGGGAACCCGAAGCCCTGAACGAGTACCTGCGCCACAGCACCGACCCCACCGAAGGGGTCTATGAATTCCTGCAAGCCTCCTCGTCGAGCCTCAACACCCGACTGGGCGGCAACTACCGGTTGGCCCTGGTGGCTAACGGGACCAACTACCTGCTCGTCTACGAGAGCGGGGCCCAGCGATTCAACGACCAATGGCAAACGGGCATGGTGAAGGCGGTACTGCGACCGACAGGACTCGCCAACCTCTTCGACGTCACCTGGTTCGATGCCGAACACAAACCGCTCAAAGAGGGGGTAAAGGCCATGATAGGCGACAACGGGGTACTTACCCTCCACTTCAGCCGCGAGGGAGTAATCATCGAATGGAACCGGGCCTTCGGTCCCAAAGAGCAGGCTCGGGACGCCCGGCAATCCGACGGGAACTACCCCACCCCCGGCTCGTCTGTCATTCCCTAATCCCTGCCCCTCACGCAACGGAGTCTCCCGTATCGGCCGCGCAGAGAGAGAGTCTGCGGTCACATCCTCCCCCCCTGTTTCCCTGCAAACGCAAACAACAAGGGCGGCCCCGCTGTCGGAACCGCCCTGTGCAGTATGGTTGAACTTGTATTCGTCTCGATTAGTACGAGCGGGCAAAGAGCACGCGGCGAGCCGACGGCTTGCCGGTAACCATGCAGACGCCCGGCGTGGTATCGCCATCGAACGGGATACAGCGAATCGTCGCCTTGGTCTCCTCCTTGATGCGCTCCTCGGTCTCGGTCGTGCCGTCCCAGTGAGCCAGGATAAAGCCGCCCTCCTCGATCTTCTCTTTGAACTCGTCGTAGCTGTCGACCGTAATGGTGTGCTCCTGACGGAACTTGAGAGCCTTCTGGAAGATATTGGCCTGTATCTCGTCGAGCAGACCTTTTACAACCTGCTCGATGTTGTCGACGGGCAATGTCTCTTTTTCGAGCGTATCGCGGCGCATCACCTCTACGGTGCCGTTCTCGAGGTCGCGGGCTCCCATGACCAGACGCACGGGCACACCCTTCAGCTCATAGTCGGCAAACTTGAAGCCCGGGCGTTTATTGTCGGCGTTGTCGTATTTGACCGAGATACCCATGGCGCGCAACTTGCCGGCGATTTCGTCGGCCTTCACGTCGATGGCGTGCAGTTGCTCGGCATTCTTGTAGATGGGGATAATCACCACCTGGATGGGAGCCAGTTTCGGCGGCAACACCAGACCGTTGTCGTCGCTGTGGGTCATGATAAGGGCACCCATCAGACGGGTAGATACGCCCCACGAGGTAGCCCACACATATTCGAGCTCGTTGTTCTTGTTGATGAACTGCACGTCGAATGCCTTGGCGAAGTTCTGCCCCAGGAAGTGCGACGTACCCGACTGCAGGGCCTTGCCGTCCTGCATCATGGCCTCGATGGTATAGGTATCGAGGGCACCGGCAAAACGCTCGTTGGCCGATTTCACACCCTTGATTACCGGCACGGCCATGAAGTTCTCGGCAAAGTCGGCATAAACCTCGAGCATGCGACGAGCCTCGGCCTCGGCCTCCTCGCGGGTAGCGTGGGCGGTGTGCCCCTCTTGCCACAAAAACTCGGCCGTACGCAGGAAGAGGCGGGTACGCATCTCCCAGCGGAACACGTTGGCCCACTGGTTGCACAGGATGGGCAGGTCGCGATAGGAGTGAATCCAGTTTTTATAGGTGTTCCAGATAATGGTCTCGGAGGTAGGACGGATGATGAGCTCCTCCTCGAGTTTGGCGGCGGGGTCTACCACTACGCCCGTGCCGTCGGGGTTGGTTTTCAAGCGGTAGTGAGTCACTACGGCGCACTCTTTGGCAAAGCCCTCTACGTGCTCGGCCTCGCGGCTCAGGAACGATTTCGGAATCAACAACGGGAAGTAGGCATTCACGTGGCCCGTCGCCTTGAACATGTCGTCGAGCTGGCGTTGCATCTTCTCCCAAATTGCATATCCATAGGGCTTGATTACCATACAGCCCCGCACGGCCGACTGTTCTGCCAAGTCGGCCTTTACCACCAAGTCGTTGTACCATTGCGAATAGTTATCGGCACGCTTGGTCAATTCTTTCAACTCTTTTGCCATTATTTTATGCTGTTTGTTTATTGACACGAAAAAACTCTCCCCTGCCCCAAGCAAAGGATTTGCCTCAATAGAGAAAGGCGGGTAAAAAATCAAACAGAAACAACCGTTTTCTGCGTTTGACCATGCCCGGCCACGCCCTATTTACGGCTTGCAAAGATAGTGAAAGGTGAGCGGAGAGTCAAAAGAAAAACGGAGTTTTTCAGTTTTGACTATCCCGAACCGTATCCTATCTTATCCGAAGATGGCAGAAAGGTGAGCGAAGAGTCAAAAGAAAAACGGAGTTTTTCAGTTTTTGACTATCCCGAACC
>NZ_CAMMHD010000026.1:0-20338 GCF_946496565.1 uncultured Barnesiella sp. | reverse complement strand
TAGCCGCCAGACCTTTTCGCTTTCAAGAGAGTCTGTACTAACTTCTATGGACGGCGAGGAAATAGGCGACTGATGGGTGTTTCTTATGATTTGGAGATTGAGGCTAAAGCTGTTAAGATATTCATACGGATAATTAACCGCAGAATTTGCGGCTTATTATCCGTATGATAGAATGATTCAATATAATTTCGGAATTGTTTGAATGAGTTGCTATTAACGAGAAAGATTGCTTGAAAGTACATCCCTTACATTATTCATATCTTTCAGAATGGAACTGTCGAGTACCCTTGCATAGTGTTGCGTCATCTTGATATTGGAGTGACCGAGCATTTTGGCTACATTCTCAATGCTTACCCCATTGGCCAAACAGACAGATGTGGCGTACGAGTGACGGGCCACATGGGTAGTCAGGTTCTTCTTTATCAGGCATAGGTCGGCAATCTCTTTCAGGTAGCTGTTCATCTTCTGATTGCAGGGGACAGGCAGTAATATTCCTTTCTTTTTGCAGGCAGGATAATCAGCATATTTTCTCAGGATTTCCAAAGGAATATCCAGCAGAGGAATATTGCACATGTTCTTTGTTTTCTGACGTGGCTTCCTGATCCACAGGTTTCCGTTGTTGTCTTTTACGATATGCTCAGAGGAAAGTTGTTGCACGTCGATAAAAGCCAAACCGGTAAAGGCGGCGAAAATAAAAACATCACGGACTACGGTGATTCGCTCCAGAGGAAATTCCTTGTGGTAGATAGTCAGCAGTTCGTCCATGGTAAGAAATTCACGGATTACTTCTTTTTCGTGGAATTTGATGCCGATAAACGGGTCTTTGGCTATCCATTCATTGGCCAGTGCCAGATTGGTAATTTTCTTCAGACATTTCATATAACGGATAACGGTATTCTGCTGACATTCCTTTTCCGTCTTCAGATAAAATTCAAAGGCACGTACCAGCTCACCGTTGACTTCCGCCAGCGGCAGATCATCCTTTCCGTATTTCTGTCTGATAAGTTCGGCAAGATAGCGCTTGCAGCTTTCATAACGGCGAACGGTAATCAGGGCGTAGTCTTTACCGACCAGGGCACGGCATTGGTCATTGTGCTCCTGCATGGTGCCGATAAGAGTGCGTACCGCTTCCGGTTCTTTGTCTTGTCCGAAAAATATTTCCTGCAACAGACGCGCTGTTATAGGCTGGTTCTGTTCTTCCAGTTCACAAAAAATCTGATGTAATTTGATTCTCGCATTTTCGATATAGGCATTCAGATCGCATGATTTGCGGCTTTTTCCTCTGGCAGATTCCTTTGCCTGACTCCAGAGAGACGGATCAATGCTTTTACGGATGTTGTTTTCAACTCGCGTACCATCTACAGTGATACGCATACACACGGATGCTTCTCCGTTTTTCAGCAGCTTGGTCTTCTTCAAGAAGAAAAGCACATTGAATGAACTTCTTTTCATTTTTCCTACAGTTTTTAGTTTGTACAAAAGTAGGAAACAGAATCCGTTTTCTTGCTATGCAAAATATTGACAATCAGTGAAAAATAGCCTAATTCGGTGGAGATTTTTGCTCCACCTTTTATCTCCACCTTTTGCTCCACCTCGAACGGTAATATTCTGCCGTTTTTTGCGTGCCGGGGGAAAACAAAAAATCCCGATTTCGCTTGGAAATCAGGATTTTACTGTCTTTTGCTTTTCTTCAAAGTGGTGCCACCAGGAATCGAACCGGGGACACAAGGATTTTCAGTCCTTTGCTCTACCATCTGAGCTATGGCACCTTGGTTTTGCGTGTGCAAAGATAGAACTATTTTTTATTATCCTCCTAATTTTTTGCCATAAAAATGAAAATGATAGAGATTTTGATAAGAAAAACGCGAAAATTTAGGGAATCATTTTTGCTTTTCTCAAACTTTATGTATCTTTGTCCCCGCAAAAACAAAGTGCGGGGTGTAGCACAGTTGGTTAGCGCGCCACGTTCGGGACGTGGAGGTCGGACGTTCGAGTCGTCTCACCCCGACTTGCAATCGCAATCGCTTGAAATCGAAGTGGTTGCGATTGTTGTTTTAAAGCTCGACCGGCGGGGAGGGGGCGGCTGTTGCATTTCTTTTCGGAGAAAATGGCCCGAATGCTTGTGGGTGACAAATATTTGTAGTACTTTTGTGGGCTGATTCTGATATGGGCTCAAAAAGAGGTGCCACGGTTGGCCCCGCCCGGCAGAGATAAACGTAAAAACAAAAAGTAAAAATGTACGTTATTGTTGAGATTCAAGGACAACAATTCAAAGTAGAAAACGGAAAGAAGTTGTTTGTCCACTATTTGGGAGCAGAGCATGGCGCCGTTCTCGAATTTGACAGAGTATTGCTCGTTGACAAAGACGGAGCAGTAACCGTAGGCACTCCCACCGTAGAAGGTGCGAAGGTCGTATGTGAGGTTGTTTCGAACGACGGATACGGTAAGAAAGGCCTCGTAAAAGGTGAAAGAATTCTTGTTTTCAAGAAGAAAAGAAGAAAAGGTTATCGTCGCTTGAACGGTCACCGTCAGTATTTCACCGAAGTGTTAGTTAAAGAAATTGTTGCTTAACCCTATTAAACTTCTAAGAAAATGGCACATAAGAAAGGTGTTGGTAGTTCTAAGAACGGTCGTGAATCGGAAAGCAAACGATTGGGTATCAAAATTTTCGGTGGTCAATATGCCAAAGCCGGAAACATTTTGGTACGTCAAAGAGGTACAGTACATCACCCGGGTGAGAACGTAGGTATGGGTAAAGACCACACGTTGTTCGCTTTGGTAAACGGTACGGTAGTATTCCGCAAACGTCAAGAGAACCGTTCGTATGTATCGGTTGTACCGGCAGACAATAACTAATAAAGAGTTATAACCTATGTATAGAAAGCGTGACCGCTCGCAAGAGCAGTCACGTTTTTTATTTTTGTACGGGAGGGAATGCAGAGCGCGGGTTTCGTGGATGGAGTGTGGTATGGCAGTGGTGCTGTGCGTGTCGGTGATGTGCCTATGCCGGCGGTGGTGGCTGCTCTCGTATGTGGGGGGGACGGGGAATGCAATGGTTGCTCCCTCTCCGATGCCGGCGGTGGATAAAACGAAAGGGCCCGCATCGGTGTGATGCAGACCCTTTTTTAATCTTTCACGTGTGTGCTTCTTATGCTTCGTGGATAGCGTCGTTAGGACAAACCTCGGCGCAAGTTCCGCAGCTCAAGCATTTTTCGGGATCGATTTTGTAGATATCGCCTTCCGAGATAGCTTCTACCGGGCACTCGCTAATGCAAGAACCGCAAGCAACACAGTTGTCATTAATTACGTAAGCCATTGTTTTTTAGTTTTTAGTTTGAAATAATTAGATCTAATTGCACCACAAATGTAGTACTTTTATTGCGATTGCAAAAAAAATGAGGAGAGATTTTCTGGCGTAAATAGAATTCTTGCGAAACAATAACCCCGTTGTTTTTCCGTTTGATAATTAGTTACCCGATGATGGAACGATGGTTACATAGAGGCTCTGTGGGGCGGCCGATATTTCGTGGGCGAAAGTCGGTCGTGCGTTGGTGCGTGGGGGTGGTAGCGCTCTTGTCGCTGGCTGGCGGCACGGTGTGGGCCCAACCTCGCAAGGTGCAGAATTTGCCCTATGCCGACTACAAGCTGCTGCATCTGGGCTTCTCCATCGGTACGCATGTGCAGGATATGACTTTTGTGCATTCGGGCTTCGTGACCGAGGGGGGAGAGAGCTGGTATATGGATATTCCCGATTTTTCGCCGGGTTTCAACGTGAACCTCATGGCCGACCTCTATCTGTGCCAATACCTCAACCTGCGGGTGTCGCCGGGCATATTCTTTGGCAACAAGGTGGTGAAATACCGCGAGTCGAACTCGCAGGCGACTCAGACGCAGGACTTGAAGTCGAACTATATCGTGCTGCCCGTCGAGCTGAAATTCAGTGCCGAACGGTGCAACAACTACCGGCCCTACCTGATTGGCGGGGTGATGGCTACGGCCGACGTGTCGAAGAAGCGGAACGATTTCCTCAAGCTGAACACCTTCGACGGCTATCTGACCATCGGTATCGGGTGTGACCTCTATCTTCCCTATTTCAAACTGATTCCCGAGCTGAAGTTCTGCTTCGGGCTGACCGATGTTATCAACCGGAAACGCAACGACCTGCGCGATCCGGCCGACATCAAGTATACTCAATCGCTGAAGAAGGCGACCTCAAACATGGTGGTCTTGTCGTTTTATTTCGAATAATCCTCGATAGAGTTGTAGATAACCGAGAAGAGTTCAGGCCGTATGTTGAGCTCGGACAGGGCGTTGTGCAACCGCGAGGGATAGACTCGGTTGCAGAGGAATATGTAGATGAGCTGTTGCTCGGGATCTATCCAGAAGCAGGTGCCGGTAAAGCCCAGGTGGCCGACGGTGGCAGGCGATGCCTCGAGTGCGGTGGGGCTTTTGTCGGGCTCTTTCGTGTCGGGTTTGTCAAATCCCAGTCCGCGGCGGCTGGTGGCGCTCTTTTCGGTCATGAAGCGGTGCACGGTCTCGGGCGACAATATCTGCTCGCCGCCGTAGCTGCCGTGGTTGAGCCACATCTGGCACAGCTTGGCCAGGTCGTTGGCCGAGGAGAAGAGTCCGGCATTGCCCTGCACACCGCCGAAGAAGGCGGCCGTCTCGTCGTGCACATAGCCGTCGAGCTGCTGGTGGCGGTAGAAGAGGTCGTTTTCGGTGGGGGCAATCCGCTCGATGGGGAATCGGGTGGCCGGGCAGTATCCTGTGGTGCCCATGCCCAGCGGTCCGTAAATATGCTTTTGCAGGTAGCGGTCCATGGCTATCCCGGTGGCACTCTCGACCGTCTCTTTCAACAGGATGAAATTGAGGCAACTGTACAGATAGCGTTTCGTGGGACGTAGCTTGGTGCCGATGATACGGGCGATGAGGGTGTCGGGGAGCGATGCGGAGCCGTAGAGGTCGTGTGCTATCTGGATGGGATATTGGGCCGACTGTCGGGTCGAGAGCAGGTCGGAACGCAACCGGGCGTTGCGGTTGCCGAAGGTGCAGCCGTCGATGGGTATCGAGTAGGTGGCATCTTTCCGGCGGTTGAACAGGGGCGGGGTGAAGCTCTGTGGGTCGATGAGTATTGCCGAGACTTGCAGCGAGGGGCGCATGCCGGTCTCGTGAAACAGGGCCTGGCGCAGGGTAATATCCTTTTTGTCGCTGTTTCGCAGCGGTGCGAAGTAGTGGCTCATGGGCTTTTCGAGCACGATGTCGCCGTCGTCACAGGCTTTCATCACGGCAGGCAGGGTGCCGGTGGCTTTCGATACCGAGGCCAGGTCGTAGAGGTCGTCGGTGGCGACGGGGTGGGCGTGAGTCTCGTAGTCGAAATAGCCGTAGGCCTTGTTCCAGACCACCTCGCCTTGACGGGCTACGACCAGTTGGCAGCCGGGGAAGGCCTCGTGTGCAATGCCCTCGGCAATAATCGAATCGACCTTCGACAGCACCCGGCTGTCCATGCCTACCGACTCGGGCAGGGTGTAGCCCAGGCGGCACTTCTCGGTGCGCAGGCCATCGCCTTCGTCGAACGAGCCTTCGAGCTTGACGGGCAGTTTGCCCCGGATGGCACAGCCGCCGAAGAGGGCCTGTGCGGCATACTCCTGAGCCAGCGGCGTATCTTCGTAGGCCAGCAGCAGGGCCCGGTTGTGGGCCAGCTCGTGGCTCAACCGGTTCATCTGGTAGGGCGAGAGGAAGCAGACGGCAATGGCTTTTCCGGTCTGGCAGAGGCGGCCGATGCGGGCTCGGTATTGCGTCTTGTCACTGTGGATGGCCACAATCACCCGGTCGTAGTGGCGCAGGGTGTCGAGCAGGACGGTCAGGTCGGTAGAGTCGTCGAACTGTCCCGGCTGTGGTGCATACAGTTTCGTGGTGGTTTGGAATACCGATTTTGTATCGCTACCCACCGATACGACCGCAATTCTCGATTTGTCCAGATGCGTGATGGGGAGGGTGTGGTGCCGGTTGTGCAGCAGGGTGAGCGCTTCGGCATTGAGCCGGCGGTTCAGCGCCTCGTATCGGGGAGCGTTCAAGTCGGCCATCAGCCCCTCCAGGTCGACCGACTTTTGCCGGGCCAGCCCCAACGCATATTTGTAGCGCAGTACCTTTTTGCATTTCTCGTCGATGAGGCTTTGCGAGATTTTTCCCTGGTCGATGGCTTCGCGTATGGCCTTGAGTTGAGCCTCGGGTTTCAGCGGATTGAGCACGATGTCGTTGCCGGCCTGGATGGCCAGCAAGGCGGTGTTGCCGAAGGTCGATGCCCCTTTCATCTTGAGGGCATCGGTGAAGACAAGCCCCTCGAATTGTAGCGAATCGCCCAGCAGGTCGTGGGTGATGGCACGCGAGAGCGAGGCCGGTCGGCCCGAATTGTCGAGTGCGGGAATGTTCAGATGGCCCACCATCAGCCCCGACAGGCCGCTGTCGATATACCGCTTGAAGGGGGCAATCTCGACCTGCATCAGCCGCTCGCGGCTGTGCGGTACGAGGGGCAGGGTCTTGTGCGAATCTTCCGAGGTGTCGCCGTGACCCGGGAAGTGTTTGGCTACGGCCATCACCCCCTCGGCCTCGAGTCCGCGGGCATAGGCGATGGCTTTGGCCGACACGTTGTCGAGCCCTTGCCCGAACGACCGTTTGCCGATGACCGGGTTGCGGGGGTTGCTGTTGACGTCGAGCACCGGGGCAAAGTTGACCTGGATGCCCATGCGGCGGCACTGGCGGCCCACGGCACGGCCATATTCATAGAGCAGGGAGTCGTTCTGGATAGCCCCCAGCATCATGTTCACCGGGAATCGGGGCGTGTCGGAGAGGCGCATGGCCAATCCCCACTCGCCATCGAGGGTGATGAGCAGCGGCACCCGGGCCAGCGATTGGCAGTAGTTGGTGAGTGCGGCCTGGTCGGGGGCGGTGCCGGCATCGAAGAGGAGGCCGCCAATCTTCAGCTCCTGCACGAACCGTTTCAGCGACTGGCGGTTTTGCGGTGTATCGCTGTTGCGCACGGTGATGACGAACAGTTGGGCGATGCGCTCGTCGGGGGTGAGGGTGTTGAATACCGAGTCGGTCCATTGCTCCATTTTTTGCGGGTCGGCCTTTTGCAACAGATGAGGTTCGACCGCTTGGACGGGCAGGAGCCAGAGAACCAGGAGTATCGCCGTGCAGACAACAGAGTGTTTCATATCGCGTTATTGAGGTTTAGCCGGGGTGATGCGCACTTCGTCCAGCGCCGAAATGGCGCGTTTGGCCTGAGTCGCTTTTTCGATGTAGTTGATGACCACGTCGCGCAGGAAGGCGGCGCTGTTTTTCCGCTCGGTAGCCTTCAGACACGGGGTCATGTGGTCGCCGCCGTTGGCCACGTAGTCGATGGTGGCTATCGAGTAGATGCGGTTGTCGTCGAGGGGGGCGCCGTCGATGGTGAGGTTGGCGGCTTTGTCGTCGGCTATGGTCATGCGCACCTCGTGGCTTACGGCCTCGCCGCCTCGCGAGGCGATGATGTCGAAGAGGTCGCGCAGGTCGCTCCCCTTCAGTTTAATGAGGCACAGCGTGTTGTCGAAGGGGAATATCGAGTAGATTTCGCCGAGGGTGATTTCGCCCTGCATCAACGGGTTGCGGATGCCGCCGATGTTGGTGATGGCCAGGTCGACCGGTTGCCCGAATACCGACGGAGCCTCGCTCTTGATGATGTCGGCCGAGAGGTTGGTCAGCAGCGAGCCGGGCCGTTTGGGCTCCATGTATTGGCTCGAGGTGCCTATGACGATGCGCATCACGCTGTCGACGCTCGCTTTGTATTTGCTCACGATAGTCTCCATTTGGGGCTCGGGAGTCTGGTCCCAGTGGGCGTCGACGGGAATCAGTCGGGAGGTGATGTCAAATTCGGGTCGCGAAGCCGTGCAGGCCGAGAGAAGCCACAAGGCGGCCGCGAGTATGCAGCAGGTATGTTTGTAAGTCGTTTTCATGAGTGTGCAGCTTGATTATTTGTTTTTGGGATCAATGGTAATGCAGCCCAGGTAGGCTCCGCTCATGCCGGTTTGGGCAATAACCACGTTGCGCCCTTGGCTGTTCTTCACACGGTAGCGCAGTGTGGAGTCGGGGTTGGCGTCGATTTTCTCGGGGTTAATCTCGGTATGCGAGTGGCCGCCGATGATGATGTCGATGTCGGTGCTGGCCGCAGCCACCTGCGGGTCGGTCGTGTCGCTCTTCTCTTGAGCCGTATATCCCAGGTGCGAGAGCACCACCACGAGGTCGGCCCCCTTCTCACGGAGCAATCGGGCCGTGCGGTTGGCCGCTTCGATGGGGTCGTGGAATACCACCCCTTGGCACGACTCGGCCGGGATGAGGTTCTCGGGGTTGACGTTCAGCGCCAGGAATCCCACCTTGTAGCCGCCTATTTCACGGATGACCCACGGCTTCACCAGACCGGCCAGCGGGGTAGCCGACAGGTCGTAGTTGGTCGAGATGAAATCGGCCGTCGAGCCCTTGATCAGTTGGGCCAGTTTCTCCATGCCGGCGTCGAACTCGTGGTTGCCCAGCGTGCGCACGTCGTAGCCCATGGCATTCATCGCCTCAAACTCGGCATCGCCTTTGAACAAATTGAAGTAGGGAGTACCCTGAATGGCGTCGCCCGCATCGACCAGCAGCACGTTGGGCTCGGCGTTGCGGATGCTGTCGATGACCGCCATGCGACGCACCACGCCGCCCAAGTCGCCATACGTCTTGTGTGAAGGGGCAAAAGGTTCTATTTGGCTGTGGGTATCGTTGGTGTGTAGAATGACGATACGCCCTTGCTGAGCCTCTGCACAGAAGGCCACCGAGAGGCAAACAGCCGCGATTCCAATGATTTTCTTTACCATAAATTGCGTGTATATTCTTGAATAATTTGTTGTTTCGATTGGACGAAATTACAAATTTAGAGAGGATATATCAAACGGGGAGTATGAAATTTATCGGTCTCGATTGTTTTTATCTTCAGCAGAAGCCTGTTGTCGAGTAAAAAAAACGGGTATCTCTTGGCTATGTGCCGAAAAAGTTGTTACTTTGCACCGCTTTTCGTAATCTCTGGCAGGAAAAGTGGCCTGTTATATTACGTTTCAGTATGAACATTTTAAATAGCTATTAAAAATGGATTTAGTTAAGATTGCAGAAGAAGCATTCGCATGCGGTAAAGAGCACCCCGATTTTCGCAGTGGTGACACGATTACCGTATCGTACCGTATCAAAGAGGGAAATAAGGAGCGTATCCAGCAATTCCGCGGCGACGTTATCCGCATCTCGGGTCACGGTAACAAAAAGCGTTTCACGGTTCGTAAGATGTCGGGCAACGTGGGAGTAGAGAGAATCTTCCCCATCGAGTCGCCGTTCATCGAAGAGATCGTAATCAACCGTCGTGGTAAAGTGCGTCGCGCCAAATTGTATTATCTGCGTGCACTCACCGGTAAAAAAGCCCGTATCAAAGAGAAGAGAGTTTAATCTCTTTTTGGAGGCATATAAAAACCGCATCGAGCAATCGGTGCGGTTTTTATGTTTTTAAAGAGGTCCGGTTCGCTTTATTTATACCATTTATCGGGCTTGCCAGCCGTTGGCGGTGTATATCCACAGGGCATTGTTCGATGCTGTACCTGTGTTATAGACGATGTCTCCTACAGTCCACTCTCCTACGGTAGGGCAGGCGGTTCCTTTGCAGATGACATTGTCGCCAATGAAGTGGATTGACTGAATCATGGTGTTGACCGGCAGTTCGTCAATTTGTGAATCCAATTGCCATTTGAAGCCACAAACAGATATACCGTTGTCGTACAGGAAGCGAGTGCCGCAAACGGGAACTTCCACACTGTGGTAGATTGCATTTCCGCTTGTGCGAGTTCGCATAAGTCGAATAATGGCTTGGTTGCCATTCCCGTCGCTGGGACCATCGAGCCAATGAGCTCCAAAGTTCAATAAGAAGCCGGTTGGTAATTTGCTTTCAGAGTCGATTTCTCCTAATTTAAAGTTACCTAATACTTGGGCTGTACTACCAATTAATCGTTTTCGGTCCCAAATGGTTTGCATGTAGTAGCTGTATGTACCTTGGTCGATGAACCATTTTACGCCGCCATTGGCCATTGCTGAACCACGCAAGAATTGAGTGTTGTTGACCACATGGTTGTGTACAATGTGGAAATTGGGCTTGAGAAGTGAATTTCCAGATAGGAGGTAGCTCAAATTGTTGAATTCGGTAAATGGAATTAATTCGGGTTCCGCTACCCCTTCGGTCCAGATCTCTTTGAGAATAGCTAATCCACAAGGGTGTATATTACCTCCTGCATTGCGGGGAAGCCGGTAGCGATAGGTGTTTTGTATTGACAAGGAAACGAATCCGTCGGTTTGAATATCATAGGGGCTAATGTTCTCTATGTATAAAATGGAGTCGGTGTCTTCGTGATCCATGAAAACCAAACAGTTGTTGCGCAAGTCTACTGTGGACGATTGTACATTGACCGAACCGCGAGCATTATTATCGTGAATGAGGAACGTAGGTTTTTCTCCTTTGTGGAAATAGTTGTCGGAGAAGCCTATTTGTGAATTGGATATTTCTACTTGAATGCCGCTTTCGCAATGGTTGGCCGAGAAAGAGATACCTTTGCAATCGGAGAAAGTAATATTGTCGTTGATGATATTGCAACTGATTTGGGCACCGAAAGAATAGGATAGTCTTAATCCTCCAGCAATTTCACCCATGGATAGGTGGTTTCTGTGGAAATAGAGTTTGTCTCCTAATCCGCCTAAATCGAAGGCATAATATTCTTTGGCGTCCTGAACAAAGTGTTTTATAATCTCGTCGGAGCCGACGAATTTACCAAAGACAAAGTCTTTGAAAATACAGCCTGTTGGGGCATTAAATTCACAGTTAATGATGGTTTTTCCGTCACAATACATGTTGTTGGGTGTTGCTACGGCTTGTACGAATTGATCCCAACTAATATTCTCGATTTTCATACCGCCTATAGCGTAGATTCCTCGCATACTGGGTGTTGCGGTCCAGTAATTTGAGAATTGGATATCTCGTATCGTTGTAAGCGAATGAGGATATATTTGTTCCCATTCGGTGTTATGGTCATCATTCGGGTGAATGTTGGAATTGATGACAATGGCAAAATTGTCGTCGAATGAGGTGATAGGTGTACCGTTGCTATCTACCGAGAGCGGATAGTTGGTGTTCAAAGGGCGAATGACAGTTCCCAGCTTATAATAGGATAAAAGATTTGTAGAAGGAGTATCTCCACCTAGAGGATAATCTCCGTCGATGAGCGCAATTTCATTATGTTCCCAAATCTTTGATTCTTCATCTTGCTTCCATTGGGAAATTGTGTTGTTTCGGTAGTCGGCTAATTCACCCCGAAGAACAATGCCATGGGGTACTTGCAGCGTCTTGCAGATAGCATACTCTCCTTTGGGAAGGAATACTTCGCCGGCATGTTTCAACTTCATGGCCTTGTTGATGGCATCGGACGAGTCGACATTCCATGCATCCAGTTGTTTTAAGGCATTATTTCGGGCGGTTTCGATGTCTTTTTTAATGCTTTCTGCATCAAGTTTGTTTTGATTGGCAGCAGCTTCACACGCTTCACGCAGGAGGCAAAATTCTGCGCTTGAAATGTCGTTTCTGGCACCGAACCATTGTGGGTAGGCTCGATCCATCTCCCAAATACCATCTACGGTAATATCTTTACCGAATATTTGAGTTATGGGTGCGACTAATCGGGTATAGTCGCCGGTGAGTGTACCTGAGCCCGTGATTTTACCTCCAGCAAAAATCAAGGTCGTACCATGGGCTAATGTAACGTGTTTGTTGATAACGATTTCGGGATTGCCGTTTTGAGGAATAACTACATAAGTTTCTCCCTCGGTTGTTGCATTGGGGTCGAATATTTTATATTTGTCGACCAATGCAGAAAGTTCATCAGAAAGTTCATCAAAAAGTTCATTTGTATCCATAATGAAAGAATTTGGTGGTTAATACACGGCAAAAGTAGAGTGGGAGTATAATGATTTTATGGCATAATGATAATATTACAATTTTGCAAAGGAAACCATTTAATCTGTTGTTAATTAAATAAAAAATCCTACATTTGTGGTAGTGGTTTATTAAAAGGAGGAATAGCTATGAAAAAGGTAGTGACACTGTTGCTTTTGTGTATTGGCTTGAGCCCTGTATTTGCCGAGGAGTATACAACGGTTACATGCTATGAGGCGGGTGGTCTTAATAAAATCCTTTCTGAGGAAGAACTCAAGACAATAACCCATTTGAAATTGGTTGGGAACATCAATGATGCCGACTTATGTTATGTGGAGCAAGCGAATGTTGTTCAGTATTTGGATATTGAAGATGCGAAAGTTGGCATAATCAATGGTTGTTTTTGTAAAAACAGTTCGTTGAAAGAGGTTCGTTTACCGGAAACTTGTTATTCAATAGTCAGTTCATTTAAAGAATCGACTATTCAGAAAATAAATCTGGATTGGGTGACGGCCGAGATATATTCCAGTTTTGTATCGTGCCCTAAGCTAAAAGAAGTGGGGAAAATTTCGGCAAAGACGACTTATGACTCTTTTAATGATTGTGCGATTGATACGTTGACTATATCGGATAGTGTCACAGAAATAGGTGCAGTTTCTTTCATGAATTGCCCCTCTCTTTGTTATATCCAATTTCCTAATCGATTGACAAAAATAGGGGAGAAATCATTTAGCGGATGTACGTCGCTGGACGAAATTTCTATGATGTCGAATGTCGTTCCTACATTAGGAACTGAAGGAAATTGGATGTCGTGCTTTGATAATGCTACGAGAGTGGCTTGCCGTTTATATGTGCCGATAGGATGCCGGGAGAAATACTCGGAGGCTTGGCGATTTGAACGTGTGGTAGAAATCGATAATTTGAGCTCTGGAGATACGTTGCGATGGGACATTGAATATACCGACCTTCATGTGGAAACACCGGGAACGTTGTCTTCGAAGTTGACCTCCGAGAGCCTGATTCAAGCAAAAGGCTTTCGGATAACCGGGACATTGAACAAGGATGATCTCACGGTTTTGAACAATTTGTCGAATACGGCTTCTCTTCATGTCCTCGATTTACGAGGGTGCCGTATGGAGGGCGATTCTATTCCAGCGTCTGCTTTTTACGGGTCTCAGATCAGTGAAATCTATTTGCCGGAGAGTATTACGAAGATAGGTAGTCGTGCGTTTGCCGCATCGGTATTGAAATGGTTGGATATTCCAGCTGATAATCATATTGACTATATTGGTGATAGAGCATTCAGTTCGTGCTCGCAACTTTGTTCCGTATTGTCTTTCCCGCAGGTGACGGCGATAGGCAACGAAGTATTTAATTATTGCCTGGCGTTGACCGAGGTGTCACTTCCCAAGGTGACGCGTGTGGGTGCGGGTAGCTTTTATAATTGCTGGAGGCTGAAAAAAGTGAAACTGGGTAATATAGAACCGGTCGATAATCAATTGGTTATTTCGGCTGCAATCGAGTCGGTCGGTGAGGGTGCTTTTGGCGGATGTAAGCAGCTCAAGTCGGTCGATATGTCGGCCTCTTCGTTGCAAAGCCTTCCCCGCAAACTCTTTTTCGACTGCGCCTATTTGGAACAGGTCTCTTTGCCCCAGTCGTTAACGCAAATGGGCGATTCGGTATTTGCTTGTACCCGATTGGCGTCGATAAATGTGCCGAGCGGGGTGACTCAAATTCCCGAGGGGTGCTTTGCCGGGTGTAGTAATTTGTCGCAGGTAAGACTCTCGCCGCAAACGGTTTCTGTTGGTGACTATGCATTCACTTCGTGTAGCTTTGCTTCTTTGTCACTTCCTGCTGCTGTGCAGAATCTGGGTGAGGGGTGTATACGCAATTGTGCCGAGTTGACCGACTTTCAATTCCCTGAAGAGATGACCGAAGTGAGTCGGGCATTTTTCGATGGTTGCCTTTCGTTGCGGCATGTGACTCTGTCGCCGGTTACGACCCGACTGTCGGCCGGGGCTTTTAGAGGTGTTGGCATAGAGTCCATAGAGCTCCCGGAAAGGTTGGAGTCGATAGGCGATTCCTGCTTTTTGGATTGCAGCCGGTTGACCGCTATCGTTCTTCCCGAAACGGTTTCGGAGATAGGAAAAGCGGCTTTTGGCGGTAGTGCTTTGAGCAGTATAGTGATTCCGGCGTCGATTGATACCATTCGGAGCAGTACATTCTCGGGGTGTACGCATTTGTCTCAAGTTTCTTTACCCAAGGGTCTTAAACGGATAGATGATTCGGCTTTTGTTTCCTGTTCGTCGCTGCAGTATATTACTCTATCCGATTCAGTGGAACTGGGCGATTATGTATTTGCAGGAGCGGGCTTGAAGCTCTTTACGGTGCCAAGTGTGAATGAAAATGTACCGCGAGGTCTTTTGTCGGGCTGTGATAATCTTGAAGTGGTTTATCTCTTGAGTAGTGTGAAGAAGGTGGGATATTCGTTCTTGGAAGATTGTGTGAACCTCAAGAAGGTTTATTTGCAAGCCCCTGTACCTCCCGAAACAGAGGTATATGAAGATTATCGCTATGGCCGCTTTGGATATGAACTATATGCCACATATGCACCTTTTACCAATGTGCCTAAGAGTTGTATGTTGTATGTGCCGCAAGAAAATTATTACGACTATTGGAACAATGGAGGATTGTGGAAGGAGTCGTTTACCATGGAGGGTATGGATTTCTCGGGAATAGAACAGGCTGAAAACGGCTTCAGGATAATTACGGAGGATGGCAATGGACTTACTATTTGCTTGGATCGTGCCATGCCCGTAGTCGTGTATGACCTTCAAGGCCGGTTGGTTGCCCAGATGAGCGGCGTGGCTGGCGATAACAGATTACCGCTCGATAGAGGTGTCTACATTGTTTGTTGTGGTACGAATCGAGTAAAGGTATTGTGCCGATAATGTGAAACGGTAGCGACTCGGGTCAATCCGTTTCAATCCGATACGGGGGCTCTGCCGATGGTGTGCAGGGCCCCTGCTTTTTGTGCGATTGTCTCGAGGCTGAGCCTGCTCAAGGATGGTGAGTTTCAGGCAGGGTGTGCGATGTAGCTTCGGGCAAAGCGCAGAAAACAGGCTCTGTCCCTTAACGAATTGAAATAAATTTTGCGATGCCCGCGGTTTGCACTATCTTTGCACCGTCTAAGCAAGGGGCCGGGTTGGCAGCATGGCCGGTGAGGCTGTGGCGGTGTAAGCCGGTGAGGTGCAGGACAATTTGACAGCCCCGGGTCGACAGCCTCGGGCCGAGCGGCGGGTGTGAGCCTGCCGGAGCTGTTTCGGCACTGTTTTTGCCGATGAGAGAATAGAAGATAAATAACTCTAAATAATAGAAGAGATGAGCAAAAAAGCACTTTTGATGATTCTCGATGGTTGGGGCATCGGCAATCATTCACACGCAGATGTAATCTACAATACCCCCACTCCTTATTGGGACTATCTGTTGAAAACCTATCCTCACTCGCAACTGCAGGCCAGTGGCGAAAATGTGGGTTTGCCCGACGGTCAGATGGGTAACTCGGAGGTAGGTCACCTCAATATCGGTGCCGGCCGCATCGTTTACCAGGACCTGGTAAAGATTAACAAGGCTTGTGCCGACAACTCTATCCTGCAGAACAAAGAGATTATCTCGGCCTTCTCGTATGCCCGCGACAACGGCAAGAACATGCACTTCATGGGCTTGACTTCGAACGGTGGCGTACACAGTTCGCTCGACCACTTGTTCAAACTGTGCGACATCGCCAAAGAGTATGGCTTGGAGAATACCTTCATCCACTGCTTCATGGACGGTCGTGATACCGACCCCCACAGCGGCAAGGGCTTCATCCAGGAACTGGAGAATCACTGCGCTACGTCGGCCGGTAAGGTGGCTTCGATCGTGGGCCGCTACTACGCCATGGACCGTGACAAACGCTGGGAGCGTATCAAAGAGGCTTATGACCTGTTGGTAAACGGTATCGGCCGCCAGTCGGACAACATGGTACAGGCCATGCAGGAGTCGTACGACGCCGACGTGACCGACGAATTTATCAAACCTATCGTCAACTCGACCTGCGACGGTCGCATCAAAGAGGGCGATGTGGTTATCTTCTTCAACTATCGTAACGACCGTGCCAAAGAGCTCACCATCGTGCTCACGCAGCAAGACATGCCCGAGGCCGGCATGCACACCATTCCCGGTTTGCAATACTACTGCATGACTCCCTACGATGCTTCGTTCAAGGGCGTGCACATCCTCTTCGACAAGGAAAACGTGCACAACACGCTGGGCGAATATCTGTCGAAACAGCACAAGAGCCAGCTGCACATTGCTGAGACCGAGAAGTATGCCCACGTAACCTTCTTCTTCAACGGTGGTCGCGAGGCTCCGTTCGAGGGTGAGGACCGTATTCTGGTTCCGTCGCCCAAGGTAGCTACCTACGACCTGAAGCCCGAGATGAGCGCCTACGAAGTGAAGGATAAGCTGGTAGCCGCCATCAACGAAAACAAATACGACTTTATCGTTGTGAACTACGCCAACGGCGATATGGTAGGCCACACGGGCATCTACTCGGCTATCGAGAAAGCCGTGGTTGCTATCGACGCTTGCGTGCGCGATACGGTCGAGGCTGCCAAGGCCAACGGCTACGAGGTAATCATCATTGCCGACCATGGTAATGCCGACAATGCCGAGAACCCCGATGGTACGCCCAACACGGCACACTCGCTCAATCCCGTGCCGTTTGTCTATGTGACCGAGAACAAAGAGGCTCGTGTCGAGAACGGTATTCTGGCCGATGTGGCTCCCTCGATTTGCCACATCATGGGCTTGCCACAGCCGGCCGAGATGACGGGTCACGACCTGTTGAAATAATAGAAATCAATGTTTGGAATATGCCGGAGTGCCAGTTGTGCACCCCGGCTTTTCTGCCTTATACTAACCGATGAAAACAACCGTAACCGAGGAGATTATGCTACAAGTAGGCCAAGCTCTGGTGAGCCTCGACGTCATAGAACGATTTTTTATTTGTAACCTCGAGAAGTGTCTGGGTGCCTGTTGCGTCGAAGGCGATGCCGGTGCCCCCATCACCGAGGAGGAGCGTTGTAAACTCAAGGAGATTCTCGATGTCGTGTGGGACGATTTGCTGCCCGAGGCCCGGCGGGTTATCGAGCAGCAGGGGGTAGCCTATGTCGATGAGGAGGGCGACCTGGTCACCTCGATTGTCAACGGCAAGGATTGTGTCTTTACCTGTTACGACAAGAACGGCATGTGCCAGTGTGCCATCGAGAAGGCCTATCGGGCCGGGAAAATCGATTTCTACAAACCCATCTCGTGCCACCTCTATCCCATACGGTTGAAGGAGTACCCCGACTTCTCGGCCGTGAACTACCACCGTTGGAAAATCTGCAAGGCCGGCGAGGTACTGGGCCGCAGCGAGAAGGTGCGGGTATATGAATTTCTGAAAGAGCCGCTGATTCGTCGGTTTGGCGAGGCGTGGTATAATGAACTGTGTGAGGCGGCCGAAGCCTATTTGCAGCAATATGGCGAGTAATCCGGTAAAATACAGCTATAAACAGATATGGCACATTGCCTATCCTATCCTCATCAGCCTGGTGATGGAGCAGCTTATTGGCATGACCGATACCGCTTTCATGGGGCGGGTAGGCGAGGTGGAGCTGGGTGCGTCGGCCATTGCCGGGGTCTACTACATGACCTTCTTCATGATAGCCTTCGGCTTTAGCCTGGGGGCCCAGATTATCATGGGGCGTCGCAACGGCGAGGGCAACTACTCCCGCATAGGTCCCATTTTTTACAAGGGGACCCTCTTCCTGCTGGGGGTAGCGCTGGTGCTGTTTGTCTGTTCCTATTTCGTTTCGCCCATTCTGCTGGCCCGGTTCATCGAGTCGCCACACGTCTACGAGGCGGCCATGAGCTATATCCACTGGAGGGTCTACGGCTTCTTCTTTGCCTTTGTGGCCGTGATGTTCCGAGCCTTCTTTGTGGGTACTACACAGACCAAGACCTTGACTCTCAACTCGGTGGTGATGGTGCTGTCGAATGTGGTCTTCAACTATATCCTCGTGTTCGGCAAGCTGGGATTCCCGGCTATGGGCATTGCGGGTGCCGCCATCGGGTCGTCGCTTGCCGAGCTGGTTTCGCTCATCTTCTTTATCGTCTATACCCGCATGCGGGTCGATGTCCGCAAGTATGGCTTGGATGGTTTCAGTCTGCGTCGAGGCGACTCGTTGCGTCACATCCTGAATACCTCGGTATGGACCATGATTCAGAATTTCGTGTCGATGTCGACCTGGTTTCTCTTCTTCATTGCGGTCGAGCATCTGGGCGAACGGTCGTTGGCGATTACCAACATCATCCGCAACGTGTCGGCGCTGCCCTTTATGATAGTCATCACCTTTGCCTCGACCTGCAGCACGCTCATCAGCAACCTGATAGGGGCGGGCGATGCCCGGTATGTGCGGGGTACGATGGGGCAGTGCATACGCATGGCCTATCTCTTTGAGTTGCCGCTCATCCTGTTTTTCGTCTTTTTCCCCACCCTTATCCTGCGTATCTATACCGATATGCCCGACCTTATATCGGCCTCGGTTCCCTCTCTTTTCGTACTCTGCTCGGCCTATCTGTTTATTGTTCCGGGCAATGTCTGTTTTCAGGCCGTCTCGGGCACGGGCAATACCCGCATGGCCTTTCTGCTGGAACTGGTCACGCTGCTCATCTATATCGTCTATGTGGTGGTGATGATTTTTTACCTGCGGGTCGATGTAGCCGTATGCTGGACCACCGAGCACGTGTATGCCATCGGCATTCTGCTGTTTTCGGCCGCCTACATGAAGTGGGGTAAGTGGATTGATAAAAAGATATGAGAATAAGGCTGTTCCCTCTCCAAGACAATCCTTTTGTGCGCAGTCGCCTTTTTTTCTTACGGAAATAAAAATGATAGAATGGTTGAAGGTTTAGATAATTTTAGTATCTTTGTTGCATAGATGTAATGTAAGGGGATGTGGTTGATGGAGTTTAAAATTGATAATTGAGATTTTTTTATGGTAAGAAAAGTGCTGATAGTGTGTGCGTTTGTTTGCACCTTCTTTTTGTCGAAGGCGCAGGATTCGGCTGTGGCACCTTACCAGTTGCCCGATATTCCCGACAGTCTCACTACTCCCGATGTAAGGAGTGAATATCTGATAGAACATTATTGGGATAATTTTGCAGTAGAGGATAGGGCCTATTTAGAGGCACCGTTGGTGGTCGAGCAGGCATTTGTCGATTTTACTTCAATCATGCGCATCACTTCGCGAGAAAGTACGATGAAAGCGATTGCAATTTTGCTGAAGCGGGCTTCGAGCGATGGTGACATCTTGTTGATGTATGCCGACATAGCTGACAAGTATCTGTACAGCGGTGGGGGAACCTTTGTGAGTGACGAGGCCTATTTGCCTTTTGCCGAGGCTGTGGCCGAGTCGAAGAAGGTCGACGAGTTGCGAAAGTTGCGTTATATCTATCAATACGATGTGCTGACGAAAAATCAGGTAGGTATGACGGTTACCGACTTTGAGTACAAGTTGCCCGGTAAAGATAAGAAGTACCGCATCAAAAAGTTGAAGTCGCCTTATATTCTGCTATACATCAACGACCCCGAGTGTGAAGATTGCTCGTTGGCTACCTTGCGGCTGAGTGTGTCGCAGGCCTTGCTGCAAGAGATACGCGAGGGGCGGCTTACGATATTGTCGCTTTATCCCGATGGCGAGACCGAAGAGTGGCTGGCCGGTGTGGCCGACTATCCCAAAGAGTGGGTGGTCGCTTCGATGGAGAATGGCGAACGCTGTTTCGATTTGCGAGTTATGCCGGCACTCTATTTGCTGGATAAAGATAAAAAAATAATTTTGCGCAATACTTCGCTCGAAGAGGTGGAACAGACCCTGAAAGCGACGAAAGAGAAATAAAGAAATAGACTTTGTGGTTTTGATTCATTTTATTGTAGGACGATGTGAATCGTCATATTTTGAGATCCCCTCTGTGCGTGAGCATAGTTTTTGACCCAATAACACCTGAAAAGGAAGAATCGGCCACAAAGTCTTTTTTTTATTTTTCTGTTCGAGGGTGCATATTTCTTGCCTCGTAAAATCCAATGGTACGATATTTTCTTTATCTTTGAATGAGATAGGAGTCGGTTCGAGGTAAAAAGTATCTGAAACCAGTTTCAATATTTTATTCTCCCCCTCACCTTTCACTATCTTTTCAGAAGATAGGAGTCGGTTCGGCAGAGCCAAATAT
>NZ_CAMMHD010000025.1:0-36159 GCF_946496565.1 uncultured Barnesiella sp. | reverse complement strand
CGAATGGTGGAATGGTAGACACGAAGGACTTAAAATCCTTTGGCCATTGCGGCTGTGGGGGTTCAAGTCCCCCTTCGGGTACTGCATAGAGCTGTTAATCATTTGATTTTCAGCTCTATTTATTTTTCCAGGTAGCCAAAGGGGTGTAACAAAACAAAAGGAATCTCCTTCCGTAACCGATACAGAAGACTCCCTTACAATCAAAAAAACAGATTGCACAAGTATCAAAAGCGAAGAGATATTTACTAGACCCTCCCCTACTTCACATTCTTGAAGGCTCGCAGAATCATATCCACGGCTCCATCGATGCCGGTACGTTCGGTATTGATTACCAAGTCGTAGCCGGCAATATCGGTCCACTGCTTGCCAGTGTAGTGCCAGTAGTGATTGGCTCGACCGGTATTCACCCGCTCGATTTTACGGGCAGCCTCTTCGGGCGAAATATGGAGTTTGTCGACCAGCTGCTTCACGGCAAAGTCTCGGCCCGAGGTGATGAAGACACGCAGCACGTGCGGGTCGTCGCGGAGAATCCAGTTGCCCAACCGGCCGATGATGACACACTCGCCCTTATGAGCCAGTTCACGGATGGTACGGCTCTGGTTCACATAGATGGCATCGTCCTTCGAGGGGTTCATCGAGGCGGGTATACCGCTATCGGCAAATATCAACTCCCACAGGCGGCTGGTGGGGAGATTCTGCTCGGTCTGGGCCACAAAGTCGGTCGAGTAGCCCATCTCCCGGGCCGTCTGGTCTATAATCTGCCGGTTGTAACAGGGGCAGCCCAACCGGTGGGCAACAGCCTCACCCACGGCATTGCCCCCACTGCCATACATGCGGGCGATGGTGATGATGCGGTTGCCGCTCCACTCGTCGGCAGCCACAATCGCAGCAGCCTGCCGTTCGGCCTTGGGGATAAAGATGCGGTCGAGCCACCCGATGTGCGGGGCGAATACCCGAACCATAAAGCCCACGTAAAACATCGAGACGAGTGTACCTACACCAACCATCTCCCAGCTCCAGCGACCGAAGAAGATGAACATGAATATCGTACCGATGAGCACCAGCGAAGTATCGGAACAGATCTTCACCTTGCCGAAATCCTTTTTCAGAAACTTCGATATGGCCAGCGGCAGCCCCTCACCGGCCAGCATCAGCGAGTCGCAACGCACCTCGCACGCAATGCCGAATGCCAACACGGCACCACCGATGAGCAGCTCGATGAATCGCAAGGGATAACCTATCATGGGGTTGATGTCGAAGGGGATTTGCAGGAAACCGGTCAACCACATCGTGAGGTCGGTATAGAATCCGAACAGGAAAGAGACCAGAATCTGGGTATACTGCCGGGCCTCGAAATTACGGCGCAGCAACAGAATCTGAATGGTGATGAAAAACACGTGCATGCAGATGGTGAGTTGCCCCATCGTCAGGTTCACACCCGGGACCAACGACAAGATATAGGGGGGAGCCGATATAGGCGACGAGCCCAGGTTGGCCCGTATAGACAAGGAGGTACCGAAAGCGATTACAAAAAGAATAACTACAAAACTGGCATAGCGCCGCAGCCACTCTGCCTTACTCCTCTTCCCGTTCATAATTGGTAATATTTCAAAACAACTGCGAAATTACGCAAAAACCGGCTTAACCGGCTGGCTCTTACCCGGTCTTTAAACTTATTTATACTTGCGGCGAAGGGCCGAGATCCTGCTCGAAATGATATTTTTTACAAATAACCTAAATCTTTACCCTCAAATAGCTATCTTTGTAAAAGAGAGGATGTGGTTCGGCATAGTCAACCCAATGGAACCGGTGAATTTTCACTTGTGTCTGCACCCCCTCTCACTACTGTTATTGCAAAGCCTTATTCAATATGAATACCACGACAGAACCCGGATATGTATATATTTTGACCAATCCCAGTTTTCGTGAAGACTGGGTCAAAATCGGGAAGAGTGCCCGCCCGGTTGATATTCGCTCCAAAGAACTGGATAATACCGCCGTGCCATTGCCTTTCGAGATTTATGCGACCATCAAGACCGTAAAATTCAACGAGGTCGAAAAGCTCGTACACAAAACCATAGACCGATTAACCGACCTGCGGATTCGCCAAAACAGAGAGTTTTTCAATGTGCCGCCACAAGTTGCTTTAGACATATTCAAGGACATAGCCCAAACCATCGACGACGCTGTCATCACAGAGTATCGCGACAACAGGCCCATTCAAGAACCGGGTAACGACTGCCCCCCAACCAACAACAAGAGAGTAGTCAAGCGCGAACGCTTCCGGTTCAGTCTGGTCGGTATTCCTATTGGCGAATATATT
Organism: uncultured Barnesiella sp.; assembly: GCF_946496565.1. Classification (NCBI taxonomy): domain Bacteria; kingdom Pseudomonadati; phylum Bacteroidota; class Bacteroidia; order Bacteroidales; family Barnesiellaceae; genus Barnesiella; species uncultured Barnesiella sp. Next base: position 33,836 of record NZ_CAMMHD010000025.1, on the reverse strand, counting down.
ACATTCATTCCCACGGGTATACAGGTAAAAGTAGCCAGCGACAACTCCATCGAATACGATGGCCGCATCTATAAACTCTCGCCCTTTGTAGGGACTTTCATGCCCGAAGACAAGCGCAATACGTCGGGCGCCTATCAAGGGGCCAAATATTTCACCTATAAGGGAAAGGTTCTCGAAGAGCTGAGGAGAGAGATTGAACAAGACGACGAAGAGTTGGAGGTACAGTCCGAGCCTGCCACAGAGTAATTCAATATCGACATTTCAATTACGCACACAGCCCGCCAAAAAGCGGGCTGTGTTTTTATCTGAATCATTCAAGCGTCATTACCGTTCGGCTTGTTCACTCTCTTCCATCCGCTCGTGCGAGAGGTTGATGGCAAAGAGCCGGCCTACGACCGGCACGCGGAAGAGCTTGACACGATGCGTAATGCGCGCATACCGGGTGAAGAGTATCACGATGAGGAACAGGATACCCAGCAACACGGCATAGCCGAACACCTGCTTGATCGAGACCAGCGTAGCCTGCCGCTGCAACTCGCCGAAGTAGGCCGAGAAAGGTACCTGGTCCGTGAGCGGGTTCACGGCATCGAGCGAGCCGCCCAGGGTGTAGTAGTTCGACTGCATCGCCATCTTGAAGACCCGGGCCACCAGCGCCGAAGCGATGGGGCCGCCTATCCCTTCGCGCACGAAACCCACGGCACAAAGGGCCTGAAAGAAGTGCCGGAAGGGCACAATCTGCGACAGATAGGTAGTCAGGGTCACATAAATCATCACATTGCCCGCATTCTTCAGGAAGAGCGGCAGGTAGAGCCGCTCGATATTCATGTCGGGCGAAATCAAGAAGTACATCACCAACTGATAGGCCACCATCAGCACAAACCCGATGAAGGTCACCGTCTTGTAACTCATCTGCCAGCGGGCCAGGAGCAGTAGCGACAGGAGTGCCCCGGCTACGACACCCAGCAGACCGGGTACATTGAGCGAGATGGCATTGAGCGAATCGTAGTGGAGGATGCCTCCCGTAAAAGCTCCTTGCAGCACCGTCGAGGTGGCCGACAGGCAGTTGAGGGCGAAGAAGAGGAGCACCACCGTGCCGAAGTGCCGGTACTTGAAGGTCTCGGGCTCGATATAGGGGTGACGTATGTGCCACATGCGCTGCAGACTCAGGAAGAGAAACAGAGCCGCACACACCAGTGCCAGCCGTATGTAGGGCGAGTCGAACCAGTCGTAATAGTCGCCGTAGTTAAAGGCAAATGCGATGAGCAGCAGCACCACGCTCCAGAGCACGGCACCCAGCCAGTCGATGCCGAAGAGCGGCAACGGCGGACGCAGATAGAACTTGCGCAGCAGCCACTGCGATAGGACAATCACCACCAGCAACAGCCCTACGGCCAGGTAGTGCATGTAGTGCCAGCTGTAAAAGTAGGTGAGGTAGGTGGTGACCAACCCCGAGAATTGTATGCAGCCAAATACCGTGAGGTAGATGACCGGGAAGAATACGGCAAAGTTACGCGTGGGGGTGATGCGCAACTGTATCGACGAGAAGCACTCGAAGGTTCCCCACATGCGCAACACTCCCGTGAAGAAACAGGTTATCGCCAGTACCATCAGGTTGTCGGTGCTCATCGTGATAATATTGCCCACGATAAGCCCCACGGCCACGATGGGCAGAATGGTGCGTGTCGGCAACCTGAATTTCAGCCGGAACAGGACGGGGAAAATCATCGTAATGCCGATAAACGAGGCATAACCGGCCATGAGTATATCTTCCTGCATCAGCGTCGTGGCACCCATCATCTCGCTCACCGACGAGAGGTAGATACCCCCCGTGCACTGGAACACCAGAATGCAAAAGAGAAACGACACTACCCGCGCCCACATGGGCACCCACTCCTTGAAGGCGGGCACCCGGCGCATCAAGTCATCGAGCGGAGTCATGGTCGCGATACTTTACCTCACACTCTACGTTCAATCCGGCCCGCAGCTTGTCCATATCCTCGGGCGAGTTCTCCTCCGAAAAGACGATACGCACCGGGATACGCTGCTCGACCTTCACGAAGTTGCCGGCCGAGTTGTCTTGCGGTACCAGCGAATACTGGGCACCCGTAGCTTTCGAGATGGACTGCACCCGACCTTTATAGACCACCCCGGGAATGGCATCGATGGTCATGTCGACCGGCATCCCCTTGGCAATGTGGGCCGTCTGGGTCTCCTTATAGTTGGCGACTACCCACTTCTCGGCCTCATCGACAATCGACACCAGTGTCTGCCCCGGCTGAATGAGCTGCCCTTCCTGAATGGTCTTGCGCGAAGTCACCCCGTCGCAGGGAGCCAGCACCACCGTGTACGACAAGTTCAGGTTGGCCAGGTCGAGAGCCGCCTCGGCCACAGCCACGGCAGCCTCGTTCTGGTCGAGGCGTTGCGCCTGTTCATCCTTCACCAGCGAGGCCGAACGTCTCTGCCGCACCAGCATCTCATACTTGGCCTTCAAGGCCTCGTAATTGGTCTTCATCCCGTCGTATTGCTGTTGCGTCACAGCCTCTTCGGAAAGCAGCTTCTTGTAACGCTCGTAGTCTTTCTCGGCATTCTTCAGCAGCACCTCTACCTCCTCGATACCGGCATCCGACACGGCCAGGTTGTTGTGGGCCGTCGATACGGCCGTACCCATGGCGCTGCGGCCGGCCAGCGCATTCTGGTAGTCGGCCTCGGCCTGAGCCACCCGCAGGCGGAACTCGGCATCCTCGATGAGCAACAGCGTGTCGCCCTTGTGCACCGGCTCATACTCCTCGAAATAAATCTTCTTGATAAAGCCCTGCAACCGGCTGTTTACCGGCACGATGTGCTGACGTACCTGCGCATTGTCGGTATACTCGACCCGCCCCAGATGGACAAATCGCGAGCATACCCATACAAAACCAATCACCAGCAAGGCGATGGCCACGACGTTGAATACTATTTTGCGTGATTTCTTATTCATAGCTGTAAACGATTTATAATGTACCTGTTAAATAAAGAAGTTTGTAATAATTGAAAGCGATGTCGATCTGCGCATTGGCCAGCTGTACCTCGGCCGAGAGTTTGGAGTTGCTCGCATCGAGCATATCGGTGATGAGCGCAAGCTCGTTTTTGTAGCGGTTGGCGATGACGGTGTAGTTCTGGCCGGCCAGCTCTACGTTCTTCTTGCGGGTAACCAGCTGTTCATAGGCCTCGATATAGCGCACATAGGCCGCCTGCACGGCCAGTCCGGTCTGTTCGCTCGCGTCGTCATATCGCTCCTGTGTGCGGCGTATGGTCAGCTTGCTGCGGCTGGCCGCCTTGTTGGTCTTGTAGAGCGAGGCCAGATTGTAACTTATCCCTACGCCTACATACCAGTAGTTGAAATTCTTGTTGATGGGAGGAACCTCGATGGTGATAGGGCCGTCGAAATGGTTGCCGGCCATGAGGGCAATCTTGGGCAGGCGGTCGGACTTCACGATTTTATCCTGATGCTTGTTCATCTGCACGGCCAGAGCCAACTGCTTCAGTTCGGGCGAGTTTTCCATCGCCTCGTTTTGCCAGTAGGCCGCATCGCCCATGGGCAGCGTGCGCGACAGCAAGGTAGTGTCGGGCTCGATCCATACCGACTCGTCGAGCCCCAGGTTGGTAACCAGGTTGCGGTTGAGGATACCCAGCGTGTTCTTGATTTGCACGACGGTAAACTCGAGGTCCGAGAGCAGCAGCTCGTAGCGGGTGATGTCGTTTTTCAACGCCAGACCCTCGCCCTGCTTGGCCCGTATATCCTTGAGCAACTGTTTGGTCTGCTCGATATTCGGCTCATAAACCTTGATCAGATTGAGCTGCTTGAAGAGGTCGAAGTAGTAACCCGCCAGCAGGAAACGCACCTTGTTGCGGTCTTTGGCCCAGTCGAGCCGGGCATTCTGCTCTTGCAACTGTGCTATGGCGATACCGTTCGAAACAGCTCCACCCGAATAGATGATTTGCGAAACCTCCAGTGCAAAGTTGTTTCCCAAGTGAGGCATCGGAGCCCGTTCTACCTGCGTGAAATCACGCTCCATCAGGGTTCCATCGCCCAAGTAACTAAAAGAAAGTGAGGCATCTATGTCGGGTAAGCGGTCGTTTTTGGCGACTCTCACCGCCTCGTGAGCCTCATCGATTGCCGTAAACGAGGGGCGCAGTGTCTTGCTGTTGCGATCGGCCAGGTCGAAAATCTCGTCCAGCGTAAACACCCGACGGACCGGCTCCTGAGCACATGCACCACCTGCACATAACGATGCACACAGCACCGCTATGGACAAATAGAATTTGTTCATTCGTAAAAAAAATTATGAATTAAAAATGTAGGATTAACTAAAAAAGAATGTATTGACCGTAGCTATTGATCAATCGGAATTGGCCATTCCCCATTGGTGAAACGAATCGAGTTTTGTCAATACTCCACTACGAAAATTATAAATGCGATTGGCTATGTTTGGTCTCATCAGATACATGGAGCAATATACTCCATTCGGGGCGCAAAGGTACAAAAAGATTCGGTATCTGTAGCGATTTCCTCAAAAAAAACAGAAATATTTTTCTTCTATATATCTTTCTCTCATATACATACACGCTTTTTCCGTGGCTACAATCTACCCGGGAACACCCGCCGAACCACCCGGTCGAGGTACAATCTGTAAAACGGGTACAACTATCTGTAATTTGTCTATTTCGCATGCGCCATACCCGCACTACCTTTGTCATCGACCCCCTCAGGGGGGCACGATACGCAAGATAAAGAGAGACAGCACGGCATAGAAGGCTCGACCGAAAGGTTTTACGCCGGCCCGGCACGAGAAAAATTCGGGCAAAAAAGTGTGTTTTCCCGGACCGATGCTCCTCGAAATAGAAAATCTTTGCGTATTTTCGTAGGTGATTTCCAGACAAGAAATCGTCATCACGACACACAGTATTTAATAGTAAAACAAACTTCTATGTTACGAAAAATCAGAATAGTCGCTGCAACTATCTGCTTCGTCCTCATCACTTTGCTGTTTCTCGACGTCACGGGCACGCTGCACCTGTGGTTCGGGTGGCTGGCCCGGATACAGTTTCTCCCGGCCGTGCTGGCGTTGAATGTGGGCGTCATCCTTCTGCTGGTGGTGCTCACCCTGCTCTTCGGGCGCATCTACTGCTCCGTCATCTGTCCGCTTGGAGTATTCCAGGACATCGTTTCGTGGCTGGCCGGCAAGCGCAAGAAAAACCGCTTCCGTTATTCGCCGGCCCTCTCGTGGCTGCGCTACGGCGTGCTGGTCATCTTCATCGCCATGCTGGTAGCCGGGTTAACCGCCTGGGCCGCCCTCATCGCTCCATACAGCGCCTACGGCCGCATAGCCACCAACCTCTTTGCCCCGATATACCGGTGGGGCAACAACCTGCTTGCCCTCGTGGCCGAGCGCATGGACAGCTATGCCTTCTACTCGACCGAGGTCTGGCTCAAGAGCCTCCCCTCGCTCATCGTAGCCGCGGTCACCCTGGTAGTCATCGTCGTACTGGCCTGGCGCAACGGACGCACCTACTGCAACACCATCTGCCCGGTGGGCACCACGCTGGGGTTGCTGTCGCGGTTCTCGTTCTTCCGCCCCGCCATCGACACGACCAAATGCAACGGTTGCCAGTCGTGTGCCCGCAACTGCAAAGCCTCGTGCATCGATGCCAAAAATCATGCTATCGACTACAGCCGCTGCGTAGTGTGCATGGATTGTCTCAATCGTTGCACCCAACACGCCATTCACTACGTGCCCCGCACCCGACTGCCGAAAAACGAAAAGACGGCCGAAGCGAAAGCTCCCGCTCCCGAGGCAAAGGGGAACAACTCCCGCCGGGAGTTCCTGACCCTCACCGGCGTACTGGCCGGAAGTGCCCTGCTGAAAGCACAGGAGATGAAGGTCGATGGCGGTCTGGCTGCTATCGAAGAGAAAAAGATACCCAAACGGGCTACCCCCATCACTCCGCCGGGCTCGCTCAGCGCCTCGCATCTGGCCCAGCATTGCACCGCTTGCCAACTGTGCATCACCAATTGCCCCAACCAGGTACTGCGCCCCTCGGGCAACCTGATGACCTTCATGCAGCCCGAGATGTCGTATGAGCGCGGCTATTGCCGCCCCGAGTGCACCCGCTGCTCCGAGGTGTGCCCCACCGGCGCCATCCGCCCCATCACCGTAGCCGAGAAGTCGAGTATACAGATAGGGCATGCCGTTTGGGTGAAAGCCAACTGCATACCCCTGACCGACGGCGTGAGCTGCGGCAACTGCGCCCGCCACTGCCCCGTGGGTGCCATCCAGATGGTGGCCTCGGACCCCGCCGTGGCCGACTCGCCCAAGATTCCAGTCGTCAACACCGAGCGTTGCATCGGCTGCGGTACCTGCGAGAACCTCTGCCCGGCCCGCCCCTTCAGTGCCATCTATGTCGAAGGCCACAAACAACACCGCATCATCTAACCCTTCAAAAAAAACGAGGAGACAATGGAAAACAAATCGAACAAAAACATAAATCGCCGCAACTTTCTGAAAGTGGTAGGCGGCACGGCCCTCGCTTCGGCCGCCGTACTGCCCGGCTGTAAAAACCGGCAGGAGGCAGCCCACACGGCCACCACCGAAGTCCCCACCGACCAGATGACCTACCGCACCAACCCCAAGACACAAGACCGGGTATCGCTGCTCGGCTACGGCATGATGCGGTTGCCCAGCATCCCTTCGCCCGACGGCACCAGCAGCACCATCGACCAGGAGGCAGTCAACGAACTGGTCGACTATGCCATCGCCCACGGCGTGAACTACTTCGACACCTCCCCCGTCTACATGCAGGGCGGGTCGGAAAAGGCGACCGGTATCGCCCTCAAGCGTTACCCGCGCGACAAATATTTCGTGGCCACCAAGTTGTCGAACTTCTCCAACTACACCCGCGAGAACTCCATCACCATGTATCGCAAGTCGTTCGAGAATCTGCAGGTCGATACCATCGACTACTACCTGCTCCACTCCATCGGCAACGGCGGCATCGAGACCTTCCGGGCCCGTTACATCGAGAACGGCATGCTCGACTACCTCGTCGAGGAGCGCAAGGCCGGCCGCATCCGCAACCTGGGATTCTCGTTCCACGGTACCCAGGCTGTCTTCGACGAGGTGCTGGCCATGCACGAGACCGTGCACTGGGACTTCGTGCAGATACAGCTCAACTACGTCGACTGGCGCCACGCCTCGGGCAATAACGTCAATGCCGAATATCTCTATGCCGAGCTGGAAAAACGACACATCCCCGCCATCATCATGGAGCCCCTGTTGGGCGGCCGCCTGTCCAACGTACCCGACCACATTGCCGCCACCCTCAAGCAACAGGCTCCCGAGTCGAGCGTGGCCTCGTGGGCATTCCGTTTTGCCGGCTCTCACGCCGATGTGCTCACCGTGCTCAGCGGCATGACCTACATGGAACACTTGCAGGACAACCTGCGCACCTATTCGCCTCTCGACACCCTCACCGAGGCCGATCTGGAATTCCTCGAAGAGACGGCACAACTGATGCTGCGCTACCCCACCATCCCCTGCAACGACTGCAAGTATTGCATGCCCTGCCCCTACGGGCTCGACATACCGGCTATTCTGCTCCACTACAACAAGTGCATCAACGAGGGCAACGTGCCGGCCTCGTCGCAAGACGAAAATTACCGCAAAGCGCGCCGCGCTTTCCTCATCGGTTACGACCGCAGCGTACCCAAGTTGCGCCAGGCCAACCACTGCATCGGATGTGGGCAGTGCGTATCTCATTGTCCGCAAAGCATCAACATACCCAAGGAACTGCACCGAATCGACCGCTTTGTCGAGGAACTGAAACAAGGTAAAGAATTTTAAACTCGCTTATGGAATACCGCACATTAGGACGTACCGGCATACGGGTAAGTGCCATTGCCCTCGGCTGTGAGGGCTTTATCAACAAAAGCGCTCAAGAGGTGAAGGCCGACTTCGACTTTGCCATCGACCGGGGCATCAACTTTGTCGACATCTACTCGTCGAACCCCGACCTGCGCGACCACATCGGGCAGGCACTGGAGGGCCGCCGCGACCGCTTCGTCATACAGGGACACTTGTGCACCACCTGGGAGAACGACCAGTACCTGCGCACCCGCGACCCGAAGAAGACCATCGAGTCGTTCGACTCCCTGCTCAAGCAGCTGCGCACCGACCATGTCGATGTGGGCATGATTCACTACGTCGATGCCGAGAAGGATTTTCACACGGTCTTCGACCACGAGATTATCGAGATTGCCCAACGGCTGAAGGCCGAGGGCAAGATACGCCACATAGGCATGAGCAGCCACAACCCGCTCGTGGCCAGCATGGCGGTAAAGACGGGCCTCATCGACGTGCTGCTCTTCTCGATTAACCCCTGCTACGACCTGCTCCCGCCCAACGAAGATGTAGATGTACTCTTCGATCAGCAGAGCTACGCCGGGGCCCTGCACAACATCGACCCGGCCCGTGAGCAGCTCTATGCCTTGTGCGAACGCGAAGGGGTAGCTATCGACGTGATGAAGGTCTTCGGCGGCGGCGACCTGCTAGACCAGGAAAACTCGCCCTTCGGTTGTGCCTTCACCCCCGTACAGGCCATCGACTACGCCCTTACCCGCCCCGCCGTGGCTGCCGTCATGCTGGGATGCAAGACTCAGGACGAGATGACTGCCGCCATTGCCTGGTGCCAGGCATCGCCCGAAGAGCGCGACTACACCGCGGTGATGACCCATCTCGACCGGTTCTCGTGGCGCGGACACTGCATGTATTGCGGCCATTGTGCCCCCTGCACGTCGAAAATAGACATTGCCGCCGTGAACAAATTCTACAACTTGACTGTTGCACAAGGTGAGATTCCCGAAACCGTACGGGAACACTACAAGGCGCTCGAGCACCATGCCTCGGAGTGCATTGCCTGCGGCGCTTGCGAAACGCGCTGCCCCTTTGGCGTGCAGATTGTCGAGTCGATGCAACGGGCCGCTCAACGATTTGGCTACTGACACAGTCTCGCAAAGACAAAAAAACGAACATGAAAGAGAAAGAAGAGAGTCCCTGCAAGGTACCCTCTGGTGCCGCGCTGTGAAAACGCGCCAGGTATCGCCGGGCTCATCTCACCCGAATAAACAATTTGTAAAACAATCAAGAAGATTTGTATAAACGAATGAGGACAAAACTTTTACCCCTGTTTCTATGCTTTGCCGGAATCGCTTCGGCACAAACCGACTCGCTGTCTAACTCCTACCTGGCCATGGCCGGAAAACCCTCCGACCCGATTCACATCGGCGAAGTGGTGGTGACCGGTACCCGCAACGAGACCGACGTACGGCATCTGCCCCTCACCGTCTCGGTCATCGACCGTCAGGAAATCGAGCAGAGCATGCAACCCTCGGTACTGCCCATACTCACCCAGCAGGTGCCCGGGCTCTTCATCACCTCACGGGGTATCATGGGCTACGGCGTATCCAACGGTGCAGCCGGCGGCATAGCCCTGCGTGGCTTGAGCGGCGGCTCGGGCCGTATGATGGTACTTATCGACGGACACCCGCAATATGCCGGTATCTTCGGGCACCCCATCTCCGATGCCTACCAGTCGTTCCTGGCCGAGCGCGTGGAGGTGCTGCGCGGCCCGGCCTCGGTGCTCTACGGTTCGAACGCCATGGGCGGGGTAATCAACATCGTCACCCGCCAGTTGCACGAAGAGGGGGTAAAGACCAACGTCAACCTGGGATACGGCTCGTTCAACACCCTGCAGAGCGAAGTGACCAACCGCATCCGAAAGGGTCGGTTCACGAGCCTCATCAGCGGCTCGTACAACCGCACCGACGGCCACCGCTCCGATATGGGTTTCGAACAGTATGGCGGCTATGCCAAACTGGGTTATCGGGTTACCGACAACTGGAACCTGCGCGGCGACGTAAACGTGACCCACTTCAACGCCTCCTATCCGGGCCCGGTGAGCGCCCCGCTGCTCGACGGCGACCAGAGCATCACCCGCGGCATGACCTCTTTTGCCGTGGAAAACAAATACGAGAAAACCTCGGGTGCCGCCAGCTTCTTCTACAACTGGGGCAACCACTGGATTAACGACGGTTATACACCCTCGAAAGGAGAGACCCCGCAAGAGAGCCGATTCCTCTCGTTCGACAACATGATGGGCCTGTCGCTCTACCAGAGCACGCAGTTCTTCCCGGGCAACCGCATCACCGTGGGCTTCGACTGGTTCCGCTACGGCGGCCATGCCAGGAACAAGTTTGTGAGCGGCGAGAAGGCGGGCACGACGAGCGACCTGGTCGACAAGCACGAAGACGAATTGGCCGGTTACGTCGACTTCCGCCAGGACCTGGGCAGCTGGCTCACCCTCGATGCCGGTGTGCGCGTAGACCACCATTCGCGAGTAGGAACCGAGTGGATACCGCAAGCCGGACTCTCGTTCCACCTGCCCCGTACCATCGAACTGAAGGCCTCGGCCTCGAAGGGTTTCCGCTACCCCATCCTGCGCGAGATGTACATGTTCCCACCCCAGAACCCCGACCTGAAACCCGAGTCGATGTGGAGTTACGAACTGGCCTGGGCCCAACACCTGCTCGACAATAGCCTCACCTACGGCATCAACCTCTTCTACATCGACGGCAAAAACCTCATCGTCACCCTGCCCAACCCCAACGGCACTGGCATGCTGAACCAGAACACCGGCAAGATTGAGAACTGTGGCGTGGAGGGCGAGATAGCCTACCGCATCGACCCGCACTGGTCGGTCGAGGCCAATTACAGCTACCTGCACATGGAGAATCCCGTCGTGGGTGCTCCCGAACACAAACTTTACGCTGGAGCCCAATACACCCACAAGCGGTGGACCGTATCGACCGGCGTGCAATACATCGACAACCTCTACACGACGGTAGGCGACAACCCTCAGACCGAGGAGTTCGTCTTGTGGAACCTCAACGCCTCGTTCCGCGTGAACCGCTGGCTCGACGTGTGGGCCCGGGGCGAGAACCTGCTGGCCCAGCGCTACGAAATCAATGCCGGCTACCCCATGCCACGGGCTACGGTCATGGCCGGTGTGAATCTGAACTTCTAAACCCTAAACAATACAGCCTATGCAATCCAAATTCATCTCGATGGCCTTGTGGGCATTTCTCCCGGTCATGGCCGGCATCAGTTGCAGCACACAGGCTCAGAATCAGGAGCAACAGCCCTCCCAGGGAGAGCAACAGGTTGCTCGCGTGTACATGTTCAAAGAGATCTCTTCGGAGAATCTGGTCAAAATCTACGAAGCCCTGGGCCGCGAAGCTACCGGCAAAGTGGCCGTAAAACTCTCGACCGGTGAACCGGGCGGGCACAACTTCCTGCAACCTTCTCTCATTCAACCGCTTGTGAAAAAGGTAAACGGTACCATTGTCGAGTGTAATACCGCCTATGGCGGCGGACGGGCCGACACCGAAAGCCACCTGAAGGCAGCTGCCGACCACGGCTTCACAGCTATCGCTCCGGTCGACATCATGGATGCCGAGGGTGAGGTTGCACTGCCCGTGCAGGGAGGCAAACACCTGAAGGAGAACTATGTGGGGGCTCACTACCCGCAATACGACTTCACCATCATCCTCTCGCACTTCAAGGGGCATGCCATGGGCGGATTCGGCGGAGCCATCAAAAACATGTCGATAGGTATCGCCTCGTCGGGCGGAAAGGCCTGGATACACTCGGCCGGGAAGACCAAAAGTAACCCTTGGAGCAACCTGCCTGCCCAGGACGATTTTCTGGAGTCGATGGCCGAAGCGGCCAAATCGGTAGCCGACCACTGCGGCGACAAAATTCTCTACATCAGCGTAGCCAACAACCTCTCGGTCGACTGCGACTGCGACGCTTCGCCCGAAGCGCCCCGGATGGGCGACATCGGCATACTGGCCTCGCTCGACCCCGTGGCCCTCGACAAAGCCTGCACCGACCTGGTGCGTGCCTCGAACGACCCCGGCAAGGTACACCTGATCGAGCGCATCGACTCGCGCCACGGCATGCACACCCTCGAGTATGGCGAGCAGATAGGACTGGGCACCCAGACCTACGAACTGATTACTCTCGACTGACGGATTCTGCGAGATTACACAGAGACCCTCTTCACACAAAAATCCTCCTGCCTTTAGCCCGAACTGTTTTACAGGACTAAAAACAGGAGGATTTCTCTTTTCAAATTTCAATCGGCAAGCGGCCGGTCGTGCAACGTCATGCCACGACAGCTCCGAGCGATTATCTTATCATCACCCTGCGGCAGCCGTCGCCCTCGATGTACAGCAGATAAATGCCGGCATCCAAACTACTGATTGCCTCCTGAGCCTCGGCCTTTTCCACATGGTTCACATGACGGCCCGTCAGGTCGAAGAGGTCGAGCGAGCGCCCCTCCACATTCTCCACAAACAGCGTGCGGTTGTAGCTGTACACCCGTATGCCGGTCGTTGCGTCATCTATCCCCGACTCGAAGCCCGAGGCCGTGAGGGTTATCTCGCCATACGCCTCGCTGCCGTCCAAGGCGACGGCACGTATCGTGCCCACGCCGTTCATGCCTTGTGCCACGGCCAGGCCCGTGTTCGACACCAGAATTACCGGCGAGTCACCTACTGCCATCCAGCGGATTCTCTGGTCGGTCGCATGGGTGGGATACACCTCGGCACTCAACTGTACACTGTTTTTCAAGGGAGTAAGTGTCGTGTAGGGCGCACTGATGTAGATACTGCTTACCGGCACGTTATCTCCACCTTGTCCGAAATCGCTGACCGGTATATCTTTCACCACCTGGAGGTTGGAGCCATCGATGGTCGAAGCCTGTACCCGCACCGTACCGTTAGCGCCATTGCCTGTATAGGTCAGTACGCCCGACTCATCCAACTCGGCCAGATCGCTACCCGACAGCACTTGCCAGTTCACCCGCTTGTAGGTGGCGGTAGCCGGCAGCACTTCGGCATACAGATGCAGGGTCGTCTGCTCGGGAGTAAGGGTTCCGTTGGGTTCCAGCACCATCACATACAGCGATTCGGCCATGGAAATCGTTACCGACTGGTTGCCGTTCACCACATTCGAACGGCCTTCGAACGACGGTTGCTCCTGGGTGGCACGACGGAGGTTCTTCCCCGCGGCGCCCTGTCCCCACGCATCGCTGTAAAGATTGGTATACTGCAACGCATAATAGACCTCGCCGTCGGGTTTCGCCTGGTCGGTGTAACTGGTTTCGTAGCCCGAAGCCGTAGTCAGCACCTCGAGTGCATCGGGCGACGAGCCGCGCAAGATGGTGTATTGGTCAACGACGCCACCTTCGTAGGCCGTCCACACGATGTTCACACTGTTGGGCGTGATACCCTGGTTCAGCATGATATGCACGCTGCCGTGTACCGGGCTGCGTCCCGAGGTCATGCCGTCGGCGGTAGACATGTCGATGGTGTAGCGGCTCTTGCGCACCATAGGATCGGAGGTCGGGTCTACATAGCGGCCCTCGGTCAGGGCAGCCTCGCCTACCAGCACGAAGTTGTTGGTCGAGCCGGTCTCCTTGTAGATGCGCACCGTTTCAAAGTCGACACCCGAAGCCTGAGCGGCCTCTACGTTCCATTGTACCACATTCTTGCCGCCATCGACACCTACGATGGCTATCTCGGGTTGCACATCGACCACATCGAACCAGAACCGTTCGCTCATCTCCCCGCACACGGGGTCGTCGTAGCAGACATCCATCCAGTACCGTCCGGCCTCCAGCAATACCAGGCGGGCTTCGGTCGACCCCGACTTCTGGGCCAAAGCGAAGGTGCCCTCGGTGTAAGCTATCGGGTCGCTGTCCTGGGTGTAACTGCCTGTCGGCAAATTCTCTTGTCCACCGCGGTAGAACGAAGCGCGCAGATAGGTGTGCTTGCTCGGGTCGCCAAAGAGATCGGGCAGATTGAAATGTGCGGTAGCCTTAATCAATATCGCCTCGGGGAAGTCTACCGATAAATCGGGCACCTCATTCACCTTGATACTGCGCTCCGAAGTGATGCCTCCCACGGTCACCGTGATGGTTTTCACACCCGATGTGCTCCACACCATATCCACCGAATTGCCATTCGCTTCGAGCAGCTCGCCGCCGTCACCTGCCGACCACTGCGGTGTACCGCTCTCGGTACCCTGGTAGGTCACGGTCACCACACGCTCGGTGCAAGTCTCGGCCGGAGCGTCGATGCTCACCTGGCTCTCCATGCGGAAGGTGAAGGTCTCGGAGAAGGGCGAGTGTGCATTCCACAAGTCGATGGTCTGTACCTTCAATTCATACTCCTGCCCCACCTCAAACCGTCGGGTGGGCACCACCATGCGGTTGCAGGTGCGATAGCCGCGATAGCCCGGTATGGCCGCCGCCAAATCGCTGCCGCCGTTCATGGGCGAAATCACATAACTGTTCGCTCCCGTTGCCCCCTTGCGCTTCAAGCTCACGTTGTAGCGCAGGTGTACGGCCGGAGTCTCGGCATCGCGGGCATCGTCCCACTGCAGCAGCACCCCCTCTTCGGTCTGCACGGCACGCACATTCTTCGGGGCCTCGGGGACCGTGTTTGTATGTTTGGATACCATGATAGTCTCGTTTCCATCGGGCAGACCGTCGCCGTTCAGGTCGGCAAAGGGCATTTCGTCGACAGGAGATTCAGCCCCTTTTTCAAACACGGTTTCCCAATCGGGGTAAAGATAAAGCAGACCCGTGGCCGTTTGCAAGGACACGTAGCCACTTGCACTTGTTCTGAAACCGTCGGCCACCATCACCGGCAGGTCGAGCCAGCCGTTGTTGTCGACGTCATACAGGCGTCGGCTTTCGTGACCGCAGCCATAACAGAAAAACTCTCCGTTGAATGCGTATCCGTCGAGAACTATCTCCTCCCTACCCACATAGGACATCGAGGCATCGCCCAATACGATATGGGTGCTGCCCGTTTCCAACACGCCCCCGTCGTAGTCGGGCATAACGCTCCATATGATATCCTGCCAGCCATCGTTGTTCAAGTCGAAGAAGAAGGGAGAGAAGTCGGAGTCCCAATATGGGGTCTCATATACCTGTTTCCGCTCGAATGTGCCGTCGCCATTGTTCAGATAGACAATAAACCGCCATGTAACCCTCTGAGCATCATCGGCCTCACGATACCAGAAATCCATATACCCGTCACGATTGAAATCGATCCATTGCCCCATGCTCCATATGATATTATCATCGGAATCGGGGTCGGGAAGGGTTTGCCGGTCAAAACTGAGGTTGTCGCCCCGGTTGATACCTATCCGAAGATAGTGGAATCCGCCATAGGCTACATCGAGATAACCATCGTTGTCGAAGTCAAAACGGCTGTATATATCGTGCAAGTCATATTCGGTAATCTCTTTATCGTATGTGCTCTGTTTCGGGGGCACCGTATAGGTCTCGGTAGAATAGGTGAAATCGAAACTGCCCTCGTTGATGAACAGGTTGCCTTTGTTGGTATTCCCCATGAAATCGGGGATACCGTCCATGTTGAAGTCGATGGGTATGATTCGTTCCAGATCGGGATTGAGGTCGGAGTTATAGGTACGCCCCACCTTCTTGAAACGGTTGTTGTTCTCTTCGTTGGAGAAGACACCCGTCAGCGACTGTTCCGAATTGATTACCGCACTGCCCACCACATCGAGCGAGCCGTTCATGTCGATGTCGAAATAACGCCCCGCAGAGGAATAGGTCGAATAGCTCCAGTAATCTCCGGGATCGGATATGGAGTCGGCTACCCAGCGCAAGGGATAGACCTCGAACGATACCTCTTCGCTGTTTGCCATCAGGCCGTCGGCATCGGTCACCGAGAGGCTGACGGTCTTGCGGCCGGCCTGGTCGTATACCACCTGCCAGCGGTTGCCTTCGCGGCTCACCTCACGGCCGCCATCGCCGAGATCCCAGATATAGGTGCGGGAGACATCGTAGTCGGCCACGGTGAAAAGGGTGAGCGTGTCCGTCACATACATCTGATTGGCCGAGGCCTGGAACGAAGCGGAGAGCCCCGAGTAGTCGAAGGTCACCTCGTCCGACCAGGCTCCGCCCAGCCCGTTGGCATCGACAGCCTGCACGGCCAGGTAATAGGTACCTTTTGCCCAACCCGCCGTAGAGACGAGGGCATAGGTATTGTAACCGGCATTACCCTGGCCGGGGCGCAGACGGCGGCCTTCGGCATCGGCGTAGGCATACCACACATCGCCCTTGCCCGGTTCGCTACCGATGCGCAAGGCGTAGCTCAGGTCGCAGGCCGAGTTCTCGGCATCGCTGCCTGCCGCCCATTCGACGCGCAACATATCGATGGCCGCATCGTATACATAGGAAGGAGCGGTCATCTTTTGGGGCGCGGTGTTGAGCCGGTCGGCATCGAACCGGCCCGACTCGCGAACGCTGTAGGGTGTAGCGAGGGACCAGCCGGTCTCGAAGTTCACGCCGCCCCACCATTCGGTTCGTCCATCGTTGTCAAAATCGCCGAAATTAAACAGGTAATCCCCTTCATACTGATAGCTCTTCGGGTCGGGTACCGTAGCAATGACTCCCGACTCGGCTCCAATCTCAAAATTCTTCTGGCAGTCGACGAGGAAAATGTTCTTCTCCTCGCGCGCTACCACCTCGAAAAGCCCGTCGTTGTCCACATCGCCTCCACCGATAAAGCTCAGCGCACGGCCGTAGTCGAACGAGCGTTCCCGCTTCTTGAACTCGTTGTTGCCCTGGTTCTCGAAGAATACGAAGTAGGCGTATTGCGAAGAATCGGTATAGTCGAATGGCAACAGAATGTCCACATCGCCATCGTGGTCAAAGTCGAAGGTGTAGATGCCCGTGATGTTGAAGTTCTGCATCAGAACTTGTTTCTTGAAACTGTTGTTCCCCTCGTAGAGGAAGAGGGTCACCGTGCGGCTATCCTCGTCGTAGAGGACGAAATCGGGCATGCCGTCGCCGTTGAGGTCCTTCACCGTAGTCTGCCCCTCGAACGAACCGTAATAATAGGTGCCGTCGCCGATACTGAGCAGAGCATTGCCGTTGTTCAGGTTCAGCAGGTCGGGGTATCCGTCGAGATTGACATCGACCGCCGTGGGCGAGGTATTGCCATAGAAGAGCTCGGCCGAGCGGGCCTTGCGGATAACCTCACTGGCGGCTACCGAACCCTTCTGCTGCCGCAGGGGCGGTTTCTTGGCCAGCGACACGCCGCTGAAGTTGACCGGCTTCGTCACCGTGGCATTGGCGCCATACTGGCCGAACATGGCATTTTCGATCTCGCTCGGGTCTTCGAGTATGCGTATCTCCTTGCTCACGAACGAGCCGTCGGGTTGCTGGTAATAGATGAGATGACGGTCGTTGTCGTAGTCCTCGAAATAGAAGTCGGGGCGCCCGTCGCTGTTGGCATCGAGCATGACGGTGTAGGTACCGCCGTCCAGACTTACGGGGAAGGAGGTGCGCACCCGGCCGTCGAGCCCGTGAATCGAGACGCTGCCCGGGTTGTCTCCATCATTGCTCTGGCTGCACACGATTTCGAGCTTGCCGTCACCGTCCATATCGTCGAGCGAGAAAAGATAATTCCCCGTGTAGACCGATGACAAGAGCGATCCGTCGTACGAGTATTGCTCCACATAGGGATATGCCCCACGGAAATACTCCATGCGCCCGTCGTCGTTCGCATCGTAGAGATACCCCAGGCTCTCGGGGAAAGCCCCGTCGGATGCTCCGAACACACCATCGACGACCTCAGCCTTTACCGCTACCTTGCAAACGGTATCGGGGAAAGTAATGCGCAAGGTGTCGGCAAAAGTACCTTTCGTTTGCGAAAACACACTCAGCGGCAGGGAGTAGGTCTCGTTCTCTCCCAGCGAAACTGGCGCGGTAAAGTCAATCACGGAGAACGGCTCGGAGATGCTCGCACCCGTAATCGTCGTGGCTTTCCACGCAAGCACGGGAATGTAGCGGGTATTCCTGTTACCGGTGTTGAAAGTACCGAAATCGACCCACCGCGGCACCTTAACCACTATATCATCATTCCATTTGCCATAACCAATCTCTATCTGCTGCCAGCGGGTTTGCGAGCCCACGTTGGTCATGGTAAAACTTTTCAAGTTCTGGGGAAGGTCCGAAATGGTTTTATACCCGTCGACATACGATTCGGTGGCCTCCTCCGAATATTCGAGCTTGGGGTCGCCATAGCCGCTCGCCAACTTGATTTTCACGCTTCGCAGCACATAGTCCTCCTTCATGCGTATCGTCACCGTGTTATCGGCATATACACGCCACGGGATGGTATAGGCCGGCTCGTCCGAACCATCGCCTTTGTGCTGGATAAAGGTGGCTATCTGGGTATCGACCACCAGCGAATCGGTGCCATCGATTGTGCCATAGCAGTCAAACACATACGTTCCCTCATCGCCGAGCGGCTCGTCTTCGTTATCTCCCCACTCCGAACCATTGGTACACACCACGATTTTGCTGATGCCTACCCAGTCCGTCGCATTGTTTGTGAGAGTTACATTCATAGCCTCACCGGTCCATACACCGGTCTCGCCCAAAGCTACATATCCGCTCCCGCTGATGCGGTTGGCCGGGTCGCCGCTTACCACGATGATGTGTATGTTCGTAATGATCTCCGACCAAGTGGGATCGTTCAACGAGAAAGAGAGTGTGGCCCCGTTGTTGCGCAGGGTAAGCATATCGGACGAACAAGAACCGTTCGATACCTCCATCACAACCAAATCATCAAGCATAATCATAAACTCGCCGTTCATTCCAGCTGCCGATTCCGGAGTAAAAGTCACGACTCGCGCCTGTGCCATTCCCAACACCAGCATAAAAATCCAAAGTAATCTCGCCCTCATAAATTCAATTTTATTTTTTATTGATACATTTTTCTCGAAATTATCATAATAATAGTTTAGTTTCGCGTCAATCTGTCAAAAAAAGGAGTCAATACAACAAAAAGATGCGTCAATGCAACAAAAGAAACGTCAATCCATCAAAATGTATTCTCCAGGCACTCCCCTCACAGGCGTTACAAAAAAAAGGAGTCCACATAAAAAAAGGCCTCATCATTACCCCGGAATGGAGCATGATGAGGCTTTTTTATAATCAATGAGGATAGACCGGGTTCAGATTATACGGTCATCTCCATAAAATATGAGTTTCGACAGGTCCACAACCTCGGGTTTGACCCGAGGTCTTTTTGCGTTCATTCGACAATCGTGGGCGTAGTCTTGCCGTAGCCGCAATAGCCATAGTAAGGACTGGCAGGTTCGTAGCTTTCGTCTACGAGACCGGTAGCATCGTCGATATACTGCACATTCGTCGGGTAGGTACAATGCTCGATTTTAGAGCCGGCACCATCGTTGAACTGGCCGATGAAGCCCGACCACCTTGCGAAACCACGCATACGCATGATCACGTTCTCGGCACTGCAATTGGTAAATGCCACACCGCGGCCACCAACCACTTGACCTACCAAACCACCGGCCTGATAACCGGTTATTGTCACATCATCGACCGAGCAATTCTTCAACCAAGTATTGCCGCCACCTACACCAATCCAACCGACGAGGCCGCCCACATTCTGGGTCTGCAAACCGTCGGAGGCCTTGATGCGCACGTGACGAGCCTGTACGTTCTCGATATTTACCACCGTACTGTAATTGGCTCCGGTGTATCCGATACAACCGGCAAAGTAGGCATACTCTTTGCTGTGGTCTACGGGGTTACCGTCGGTATCGACATCGACCTCACTGTTGGCCAAACCGTTGATGGTGATGTTTTCGAAGGTCAGGTTCTTCATCACACCCTCAAATTTACCCCATACGCCGGTGTAGGCATGATAGGTAAAAAGCACAAAGGGGCCCAACTTGTATTCATACACGGCGCCAAACTGTCCGTTCATGGAGAAGTTGCGCAGCACGTGGCCCTGACCGTCGACCGTATAGGTGTTCTCTCCGGTGGTATAGATGGGTTTCCAGTCCACACCGTTCATGTCTATATCGTTCTCGAGAAGAATGGTCGTAACGGTAGCTCTTCTCTTTTCCGTGCCGTCGGCATCGGTATAGGTCTCGGTAACCATGTCGTAGATGTGGTCGGGCAACCAGGCAAACTCGTCGCGGGTGCTGATGCGATAGACTCTCACGGTCTGACCGCCATTACGAGTCTCCTCCAGAGCGGGTTGCACCGGAGTCACGGGCGAAGATTGCCACCACTCGGCACCGTCGATCCACTCGTTTACAAAGCCCTCTTCGATATTGATGGTCATGCTTCCGCCCACAGTGAGCAGATTACCCAGAATCGTCGTCAGGTAGTTGCGCTGTATGGGTATGTTGGTGGTAAAGTCTTTGGTAAGAATCGACTCCGTACCCTGCAACCAATCTACACTGAAGTGAATGGCCTGTTGCACATCATTGGCAATCAGGTAGTCGACAAACAGCGTACGGTTGTTGGCCGTGGCGTCGTAGCCCCC
This sequence comes from uncultured Barnesiella sp., assembly GCF_946496565.1. NCBI lineage: Bacteria > Pseudomonadati > Bacteroidota > Bacteroidia > Bacteroidales > Barnesiellaceae > Barnesiella > uncultured Barnesiella sp. The sequence continues at coordinate 13,330 of NZ_CAMMHD010000025.1, read as the reverse complement.
TTCGTAGAACTTATCGCCCGAGGCATCCTGCGGCAAGGTGGCGGTATAGACCACCGACGCGTCGGCATCGGCACCGCCCGAGGCTTCGCCCGTCACGGCATTCAGCTCGACAAACCGGGTGCAATCGTGATACGAAACCTTGAAGTTGTCGGGCATCTTGGCACCGCTCGAGCCCCAGTCGGTAGTCACTACCCGCAGCTTGGCAAACGGACGCTTCAACGTCATCGTCTCACCGAAGGTCTGCGACACGGCCACATTCTTGGCCAGGAAGTAGGCGTCGCGGCTCTCGTCATTCAACTGGGCATCCACACTATCCTGTATGGCAATGCGGGTAAAGTCGGCCGTGTTGTAGTGCAAGTCGGCCGTCTCGCCCTGGCGCACAAAGTCGGCCCAGGCTACAAACTTGTAGGTATTGTTGGGCGTCAGTCTGAAGTTGAAGGTAACCGGTCCGTAGGTATCGACCGTCTTCAACTGAGGCTCAGCGAGCAGCGTAGAACCGTCTTCGGAGTAAACGGCTACCTGATAACGCAAGTCATACTGACTCCAGTCTACATTCACCAATCCCCCTTGACCACTGTTAGTCCCCGGTACGGCACGCGTAATCTGTAAAGCTTCGGGAGCCTCAAAGCGAAGCGTTATCTCATCGCCGTTGGGGTTCAATCCCGGCTCATCCATCACTTCGGAACAGCTGGTTGCCAGTCCCAGCAACACCATTCCCATTAAATAATGATACTTTCTCATAACAGAACTATTAAAATTATAATATAACTAAACTGTCTTTTCTATTCCAATCAAATCAATCGGGTATGACCACCACAAACTCATCGTCGAAATCGTCGTCGATACCTATATCGCCACTACCTATCTTCTTGGTCAGGAACGGTCCCCGCAACACGGTCTCGTGGTTGCGGTAGAGCGGTATATCTACATTCTGATAGTGGTTTATCTCCTCGCCATCCGTGTTATAGATAAATATATCGACAAGCACATGATCTTCGCGACCGTCGTTGGCCAACACATAGTCATAGGCCAGCAGCACTTCACCGCCGCTGGGTTCGTCGGGCGGCATCATCTCCATCGTACGCGACTCTATAAAGGCATTCAACATACCACTCTCGACATTGTATCCTACCCCTACATATTGTTTATATACGACTCGCACCAACAGGTTGTTGACCGAAGCCCGACTGCGTTTTTTCGAAAACTCGTTCCAGTCGGTCGCCCACAGATGGAACCGGGCCGAAGGACGCTCCATGTAGACCGGCACCAGCGGCTCTCCCGAAGGGGTTGCCGTCGCCGTACTGCCCGGCGTAGAGACCGAAATCTCTTCGCCATATCGCCCTACGGTTACCGAGAAGTCGCAACTACCCGCTGCCGCATTCTTATGGTGATTGACCATTGGCGTGTGGTCTATATTCTCTCTCACGGCATTCAACTGCTGGGTATCGAAATGCCATTCACTCACCCGGACTTCGGGGGCATAATCGGCCCACGACAATACCCGGTAGTAGCCCTGAGGCAACTGGAAAGCCAGCGTATCTTGCGGAGGCTGAGCCAACCGATCGGTCGAAAATTCCCGCCGATCGACCAGGATACCCTTATCGACCGAGGCTCCGGCCGACGGCAGCTTGTAGAGTTCGACTATAAAGCGGACACACAGACGTTCGTCGGGGACGTAGGGCATTGCCGACACATGCGGAAGCTCCTGCACGGTGCTGTTTCCCTCTTCGTCGTAAATCATACTTTTATAATAGAAGGGAGGCATGCGGTCGGCATTCAACTCAACCATCACCAATACCTCGTTTGTGCGGGGATACTCGTGTATGGTCTCATCGCAGGCTGTAACCCCCAGCGACAAGAGACATATAAGTATTGCTATATAAGACAGATTCCTTTTCATAGAACTCTTACCCTCCTATTTCTTGCGGGGGAAAGCCCACTTGTACGACAAACTGATTCCGGCCCGGGTTACTCCCCAGTAAAAATCGGAACCCGAACGGAACAGTTGCCCGTCCTTCCGATTCTGATATACATCGTAGTCATACTCGGCAAACCCGACACCGATATTGAACTCGACGCCCCACTGCTTCTGCTTGCCCCACGAGAGGGCATATCCATAACTGAGACCCATGCCCCACAACGCATGGTTGGGGTCTTGGTAGCGACCCTTGTCGTTGACGGCGACATTGAACCCGACCACATGGGTATGCAACCCGATGAAATGGCCCTGCATCACCTGGCCCGGCCACCAGCGCAGCTCGGGCTGGGTAGCCAGTAAACGCAGTTTGCGCGTGGGGGTAATGTCGTAGGGCGAGTACCATACCGGTATATCGAGTGTGCCGTGCGGCCACAACTCCACCTCTACCCCGGCGTTGGCCGTGGCGGCTGCCAGAAAGAGCAGGTTGGTCTTCACGGCCAGGTGCCACTTGCGGGGCTCGGCCACCGATACGGGATTTACCGCCGCCGGCTGTACGGGCCGGGGGCCGGTATGCCGTCGCAGAGCGGCAACAGCTGGGGCTCGGCCGGCAGGTCGCGAGGCTGTTCGTAACAGACAATGGCCATGCGGGCATTGCGGAAAGGCGGGAAGACATCGCGAATGATCCGATGCCACGTATACCCTTTGTCGAGTGCCATTATCTTCTGCTTGCGCCGCTCGTTGTCGGGCTCGGTACGCAAGATTTCCATCACCTCGTCCTTGTGAGGTATCTGTGCCCCGTGCTCCAGGGCAACCTCGAACGAATACCAGTCTTCCCACAGATTCACCACCTCCATCTGGTCGCGAGGAAACCCGGCCTCCTCGGCCAGATAGCGGGCCAACGCCTGCGAACGGTATTCGCCCAACTTGTAGTTCCAGGCCTTGGGGCCCTCGGGCGAGGCACTACCGCCTATCCACACACAGGCTATGCGCACGGCCGGATCGACCTGCATCCGGCGCAGCACCTGCACGATACTGTCGAGCTGGCGATTGGGTACCAGATTGTACTTGTTGACCCGAAAGACAACCGGGATAATCGATGTATTGTGGGAATAATAGACCGAGTCAATCTCGCTCTGAGGCAAGAATACAACATAATCGGGATAGGTAGCTCGGGGGAAAGCGGTCTCCCGAGCCTCTTGCGCATGAAGCAGTCCTATCGTCAATGCGCCCAATATGGATAACAGCACCCCCCTTTTCATAATTGATTAGTTATCGTTGCATATCCCCCTTTTCCGTGTTCTTATGGTATAACCACTGTCGGAATATTTTAGTTTTTTGACTATTTAAATATGTAGATTACAAAAGTAGTATAATATTATTAAATATACAAAATAAACCAAGAAAATCTATCCATCCTTTTTGGTTCTATTACAATCCCTGCCTTTCAATCCTAAAAAAGGCTGTGCCCAAACCGAAAAATTTGGACACAGCCCTTTGAATAAGAACTATGAATCTAACTGATAATCACCTCAGAACATCAGCTTCATACCGGCAAAATAACTGCGGGGCATCGAAGGACCGTAGATGTAGCCCGAGTCGCGCTCCTTACCCTGGTCGAAATCGCGCTGATAGGCGTTGAAGATATTCTGCACACCGGCGTTGACCTGCAACGTGATGGCCTTGTAGAGCGAGAAGTCATACGACACCTTGGCCGTCATGTCGAAGAAGTCGGGGGTAGTCACCGCCACATCTTTGGCTATGTAGCCCTTCATGTGCTGTACCAGCATGGAACCCGTGTAGGTTCCCGAGAGGGCAATGTTCAACGGCTTCACCGGGGTGTAGGTGGCGGTGAAGTAGCCATACCAGTCGGGGGTGCGGAAGATACGACGCTCGGCAGGCACCGACTCGTCGTCGCTCCACTGCTCGGGCTGGGTATAGTGGCTCCGCTGCCAGGTGACACCGGCCTGCAGCTGCACGAGCGAGAGATAGGCCACCTTGCCCTCGACGGTCACACCGGCCACCTCGGCCCCCTTGCCGTTGCGGCGCTCCTTCACCTTAGCGTTGTGGGTCTGGTCGAACCCGACCTCCTCGAGCACAAACACATGGTTGAGCCGGGTGTAGAACCCCTCGAGCAACAGGTTGCACTGGAAGGCTCCGAAGCGGCGGTACATGTCGGCCGAGAGGCTCACGCTGTGCGACTTCTCCTCCTTCAGGTTGGCCGCCTGCTGGATGATAGTCCCCTCGCCCCCTACGGCAGCCACGTGCAGGTCCTCGTCGTAGGTTTGCGGAGCCCGGAAACCCGACGAATAGCTGGCCCGCAGGTTGACGTTGGGCGTGGGGTTGAAACGCACATTGGCCCGGGGACTGAAGATAACGTGATCGATAAGGTTGTGCTTGTCGAGCCGTCCGCCCACGAGGAAACTCCAGCGGTCGTTCTTCCACTCGTTCTGCAGGAAGGCACTCTCGATATGCACCTCCTGGCGGGTGGTGCGGTTGTAGCCCTTCATCTCGTCGCGCAGCTTGTCGTAGTTATACTCGATACCGGCAGTCAGGTCGGCCGGCATGAAGAGACAGCGGTCGAAACTGTAGATATACTGTCCACCGGCCACCACCGTCAGGTCGTTGGTCTCGCCATAGGCATCGAGGTTCTGCTTCGTGCCGTAATAGCTGTCGCGGTCGATATGCTGGGCCGAAGCGTAGAGATTGATACGGTGTTTCTCGTTGGGAGTAAAGAGGCTGTAGCTGAGTCCTCCCCCGTTGATCGAGTGGTTCAACTGCTCGGCAATATCGGCCTCGTGGGGCGGACGGTTCAACAGGTTACCACCCCGGCGATACTCGTTGATGTGGTGATACTCCAGCGTGAGCTTGGAGTAGTTGCTGGTCTTCAGGTAAGAGCGGAATCCCAGCGTCTGCCCCTTCAGCTCGGGTAACTCGGTGAAGCTGTCGCCGTCGTGGTCGTAACCGGCACGCTGCCGGTTCTGCCCGAAGACATAGAGCCCCGCCTTGTTATCGTCGGTCACGAGCGAGGCATTGAGCGACGTGTTGTTCTCGAACTTGCCGCTACCTCCTATCGAGGTAATCGTGTGTGCCAGTGAACCGCTGTTGCGCAACGGCTCCTTGGTAATGATGTTGATGGTCCCCGCAATGGCCGACGACCCAAAGAGGGCCGAACCGCCGCCCCGCATCACCTCTACCCGCTCAATCATGTTGGCCGGAATCTGTTCCAGGCCATACACCCCCGACAGGGCACTGAAGATGGGACGCGAGTCCATGAGTATCTGTGTGTAGGGACCGTCGAGCCCGTTGATGCGCACCTGCTGGAAGCCGCAGTTCTGGCAATCGTTCTCGACCCGCACACCCGGCTGAAAGTTGAGCCCTTGGGCCAACGTGCCGGAGTTGGTATTCTCGAAGGTCTTTATGTTCAGCACATTGACCAGCGTAGGGGCCAGTTGCCGCGTAGTCTCGCTGCGGTTGGCCGAAACCACCACGCCGTCGAGTGCCACGTCACTCGGCTCGATTTCGAAATCGATCTCCAGCGTCACACCCTTTTTCAGCGACACCTTCTGCCGGCCCGTCTCATAACCTACCGACGAGGCCTCGAGCACGAAATCGCCCTCGGGCAAATTCTTCAGAAAGTAGTGACCCGAACCGTCGGTCATCGTCCCCACGGTGGTCCCCTTCAACGAAATCGTGATGTAGGGCAGGTGTTCCCGCGTATGCTTGTCGAGCACATGGCCCACAATGTTTATATCCAATGTTTTCTGAGTTGCCGTTTCGGCACGACTCACGCCGATATGCCACAGGCATATCACGCATAAAATAATGTATTTCTTCATTTTTTTCGATTCTGAATAGTTAAGACTCATCCATCCCCCACTCGCCAAGAGCAGGAGTAAACCTTCTGTTTCCTCTTATTTTACAGAATCGAAACGGGCGGAGCACGCAACCCGTGAGCCCCCCACTGCCTGAGTGTGCGTACGAAGCGGGTAGCCGGATAGAGCAACCGGCACGAAAAGGCAAACAGCACAGCCGAAAGCAGCACCCCCACCGACGGCTCGGTCGTAGTGAGATGCGACAAAGCGTGTATGAGTTGAAACTCGGTAGTGGTGTGGCCGTGATGGGCCTTGGGATTGTAGGGGTGCGAGTGCACGATGGTCACCCCGTTTACCACGTGCGTGTGGGTAAACAGCGAAATGCAACCTATATATGAAATAAACAATACAGGTAGAAAGTATTTCGCTATGGAACGGAGCAGCCTGTTCATAATCTTTCGATTATTAAAGACGCAAAGGTAGGGCTTTTTATCTTACAATCCAATACGACAGGCAGAAAGAGGTCCATATTTACCTACAATCAGGTATCTCACTCCCCCACGGCTTCGGGCAAGGCGACAAAGGTGTAACCCCTCTTCTGCAAGGTGCGGATGAGCCGCTCGAGATAACGGTCGTAGAACTTGTCGGTGCGACGCTCATCGGTCCCCAGGTGGAAGAGCAGAATATGGCCGTTGAGCCCCTCGCGCTTCTCGACCTCCATCACCCGGTTGTAGATGTCCCGGCTACTGCGATAGTTGGTCATGTCGGGGGTGGTATAGTCGGCATTGGTCCAGGTTCCGGGGGTGAAGTTAACGATGCGCAGCCCCATGCCCCGCGCCCAGGCGGCGATGGTCTCGTTGTAGTATTCGTAGGGCGGCACGAAGATGCGCGTCTGTGACGGGTCGATACCGGCCCGGCTCATGCGGCCGTAGATGGCCTGCATGTCGCTCTCGAACTGCTGCCGGTCTACCAGCGTAGAGTCGCGACGCTCCCAGGCACAGTAGAGCAGATGCCCGTCGCTGTGTGCCCCCACGTAGTGGCCGGCCTTCATGAGTTGCTCGATGGTTTGGGGAAATCGTTCGTAAAACTCACCCGTAAAGAAGAACGAGCCTTTCACACCGCACTGCTGCAAGGTCTCGAGGATACGCCGGGCTCCATCGTTCTTGTCGGCCGACGTGAAGACGAGCGAAATCTGCCGCTTCGAACGGTCGGTGCGCACAATGCCGCCACAGGCATACTCGTTGCGGTCGGGCCCTGCGGCCTCGGCTCCCTCCTGCTGCAACGACGAGAGCAGATAGCTGAGGCTGGCCGTGCCGTCCATCGTGGGCTCGTTGGTCGAATAGTCCTGCATGTCGTCGTGATAGACAATCTCGGCCGACTGGAACGGGGCGTAAGGGTCTTCGCGCGAGAGACGAACCCCTCGCAGGTTGTTGAATATCGAAGCATAGACCGGCCCGTCGACCAGTCCGCCCACGGTCGTACCTACCCCCAACGCTATGAGTGGCGTGTGAGGGTCTATGGGATAGTCGCCCCACAAGGGCAACTCGGTAATCATGCTCGTGCCCCAGGGGTTACAGCCAAAGAGCCAGTCGATGAGAGCTGCCTCCATCTCGCGATAACGGTCGTCGCCCGTCAACTCACGATAGAGCCGGCACTGGGTAGCCACGGCCACCGTCAGGTTGTTGGAGCACCAGATGGCCGGCACCCCGTTGAGGAAAGGATTCCCCTCGGCCCGCTCTCGCACCCGCTCCAGGCCGCTGCGCAGGTTGCGGGTAAACTCGCGGCTCACGCGGCTGTCGGCCACCCCGGCCAGGTGATAATGGCCCAGGTTGATAAAGGGATACCACTGATAGTGGCGGGCACTGTCGGCCCCCATCCAGGGGGTTACCGGTTCGAATCGGCCATACTCGACCGCCTCGTTCAGGAACTGCGGCTCGCCGGTCGAGAGGTAGAGTTGAGCAGCAGCCAGCTCCATATCGTCGGTCCAATTACACTCTTCGTAAATATAGGGCGAAACCACCGATGCCGTTTGGCACACACCAGGATGCTCCACACCGTGACGATAGGCGTCGCGGGCCTTGGCCAGCAGCGTATCGGCCATCGCGGGATAGAAGTCGGCCAGCACCCGGGCCCCCAGCGCAAAACACGAGGCATACTTGCCGGCCGTACTGGCCACGCCGGTGGTGGCGTTGGTAAACTCGCCCCGCACCTGGGGCTCGCCCGAACAGTAGTAGACGGGACGTCCCAGCCCCTTGCCCCAACCGTAATCTATCTCGTCCTGCGAAGGCAGTTTGAACCCTTTGTGGTCTCGGTCGTCGGCTATCTGGTTATACATCTCGCCTTTCGACGGATTCATACGGTTGAGCCAGTCGAGCCCCCATTTGATTTCGTCGACGATGTCGGGGATACCGTTGGTCCCGGGCAGGCCGTTGGCATCGTAGGCATCGCCATACGCTCCGGGATTCTTCAGGTAGGCAAACATCATCTGATAGGTGGCGTTGGCCGAGGTGGTCACGTACTGCAACTGGTCGCTCGCATCGTGCCAGCCGCCCCGCACGTCGATGTGTTGGCCACTGCGGGTGGGGTGATAGACGATATAGCCGTCGTGGGTGTGACAGCTGTCGCGCTCGAAGGGATTGAAGCCGCAGCGTTGCTGACGCATGTAGCGCAGGATGAAGTCGGCCGTGCCGTCGTACACCCGATTGCCGATAACAAAGCGAGGCGAGAGGGCATCGCCGGCCCTCAGCCGATAGGTACCGGGCCGATTGCAGGCGGTGAAGTCGAGCCGATACATGCGTTGCATCCGGCCCCACAGGCCCGCAGCCCGAGGGGTGTCGAAACGCATCACCTCCTGACCGGTACAATCGTCGACCAGCGCATACGACTCGAGGTCGATGGCCTCGTCGCTCATATAGACGGCCACCTTGGGCGAAGCGGGCAGATAGCCCAACTGGTTCACCCGTATCCACTCGCCGCCCCAGACGGCCGTACCGAGAGAGAGCGCTCCCGCCACGAGAGCCCCGACAATCTTTTTCATGTCTTTATGCTTTTACTGGTTTCTTAATCAACAGCAACAGCCCGATGAAGGTAAACAGGGCATTCATAATCAACAGTTCGTAGCTGAACGAATAACCGCCGAACCAGGCCTGCGAATTGCGGTCGAGAATGAAGCAGAGCACCGGCGAGGCGATGGCCACCAGCGGGATATAACGGTCGCGCACCTGTGCCTTCACAAAGATACCGAAGGCAAAGAGTCCCAGAATGGGCCCGTAGGTATAGCTGGCCAACGTATAGACGGCGTCGATGACACTCGTGTTGTTCAACAGGTTGAAGATGAAGATAACCACACCCATCACCACGGCCATGCCGATATGTACCCGTTTACGCAAGTGCACCACCTGCTCTTCGCTCTTCCCCTTCACGCCCAGAATATCGACCGTAAACGAGGTGGTAAGCGCCGTCAGGGCCGACCCCGCAGCCGAATAAGCCGACGAGATGAGACCCACGACAAACAGAATACCCACAATCAACGGGAAGTAGCCTTGCGTGGCTATCAGCGGGAAGAGTTCGTCGCTCTTCTGCGGAACGGCTATCCCCTCGGTGGCGGCATAGACATAGAGCAACACGCCCAGCATCAGGAAGAGGGCATTCACAAAGAACTGCGCAATGCCACTCGTAATCATGTTTTTCTGCGAATCCCTGGAGTTTTTGCAACTCAGGTTGCGCTGCATCATATCTTGGTCGAGTCCGTTCATGGCAATCATCGTAAAGACACCGGCCAGGAACTGCTTGAAGAAATAGCGTTTGTCGTTCACATCGTCGAAGAAGAACATCTGCGACATCTCCGACCCGCGTATCGTCTGCCACATTCCACCCAGGTCGAGGTGCAGGTCGCTGGCGATATAGTAGATGCAGAGTATCACCGAAACGATGAGACACACCGTCTTGAGCGTATCGGTCCAGATGAGCGACTTCACTCCGCCCCTGAAGGTGTAGAGCCACACCAGCCCTACGGTGAAAATCACATTCAGGATAAAGGGCAGATGTAGCGGCTCGAAGACCAGCATCTGCAACACCACACACACCAGAAAGAGGCGCACGGCAGCGCCCAACATCTTCGAAATAAAGAAAAACCAGGCCCCCGTGCGATACGACGAGAGGCCGAACCGGTTCTCGAGATACTCATAAATCGAAACCAGATTCATGCGGTAGAACAGTGGCACCAGCACGTAGGCGATGAGCAACTGCCCCACGATGAACCCCAGCACCATCTGCAAATACGAGAATCCGCTGGCGGCCACCATACCGGGCACCGAGATGAAGGTCACCCCCGAAATCATGGAACCAATCATGGCAAAGGCCACCACATACCAGGGCGACTTGCGATTGCCCACGAAAAAACCTTGATTGTCGGCCCGGTGACCTACCACATACGAAATGCCGAACAAGACGATAAAATAAGCGAAAATGGTGATTAAGACAACTACGGGTGTCATGTGTTTCAGCTATTTAAGTTTACGGTTATTACTCTTCATACAACAGATAAGGACGGCGTTGCTCCCTGAACTTCTCCACATCGTCGTGCCACATGGCCTTGATTTCGTCGGCCGACTTGCCCTCCTCGATCATTCGGCGCACATAATCCACACCGATTAGCTTCTCGAAGAAGGAGCGGAAGAAGTGGTCGCCCAGATTGAGGTTGCGATAGGCATCGATCACATACTCGAGATTCAGCCCCTTGGCCCAAATCTCCTCGTCGGTAAGCCCCGTCAGGTCCACGCCATAGCACTTCTTGTTCAGTTGCGGCGGATTCTTGGCACCCGGTACGCTGCGCGGCGTAAACGAAAAGTCATACCCCTTCATGTTGGGGTGACCATACACCTGGAAAGGCCAGTCGGTACCCCGCCCCAGACTCACCGGCGTAGCCTCGAAATAGCAGGTCGAGGGATAGAGATAGACGGCACGCATATTCGGCAGATTGGGCGACGGAGGCACCGGCAGCACATAGTGCGTCTGGTGCGTGTAGTTCAGGCAAGGAACCACCGTGAGGTCGCACACCCGGTCCTCGGGCAGCCAATGCTCACCGTTCACCATGCGGGCCAACTCGCCCAGCGTCAGGCCATGCACCACAGGGATAGGCAACCACCCCACCCCCGACTTGTACTTCATGTCGAGGATAGGTCCATCGATATAGTGCCCGTTCGGATTGGGCCGGTCGAGCACAATCACCGGGCGGCCAAACTCGGCACAAGCATCCATCAACTTCACCATCGAAATATAATAAGTATAGAAGCGAAGCCCCACATCCTGAATATCGACCAGCAGCACATCAAACGAGTGCATCGACTCGTCCGACGGTCGGCCCGACTTGCCATCGTACAGCGAACTGATTTTTATTCCCGTCTTGGGATCGACCGATCCCGCCACATGTTCACCCGCATCGGCATCGCCGCGGAAACCATGCTCCGGCGAAAATATCGTCACCACATTCACACCGTCGGCCACCAGCATATCCACCAGATGGCGGTCGCCCACCATCCCCGTGTGGTTCGAAAAGACAGCTACCCGCTGCCCCTTCAACGCCGGATAATACTCGCCCGTACGCTCGGCCCCCACCACTACGCGGCTATCCTTGGCCCGGCATACCATCAGTGCACAACCAAATAACAACAGAAATAGGAATCTCTTTCTCATGGTATCCATTCACTCAAAATAAGTAATTCACATTTTATTTGTAAATGTAAACATATTTTCAGAATAAGACAACCGCAATAAATATATTTAATAGATTTTATCAACTATACAGAAAGTACAATTGCCATGCCCCACATGAAGAAAGATAGAAGAGTCGCAAAACTCCGCCTTTATCGGGCAGGGAACGGGCAAGCCAGAGATGGATAGAGGACGAGGAGTGTCTGAGCCTGTGGCGAGTTCCGCAGCCCCCGACGATGGCGCAGCCTGCGACCAACTCGGCCCGATAACAGCGGCGGCGCTTCTTTTGTGTCACCCCACAATCGATGCGGGGTCCAGTTCATGGCATAAAAGGAATAACAACGGGGACTCTCTCCCCCAGATATTTCTGGATACCGCGTCAAAGCGCGGTATGACTAAGGGTGTCACCCCGCACGTGATGCGGGGTCCAGAAAAGGGGACGTAAAGGGAATGTATTTTGCAAGTGCTCCTGCCGGTATTTCTGGATTCCGCATCAAGTGCGGAATGACCAAGACGGGTATTCCTGGATCCCGCATCGGAGTGCGGGATGACCAGATGACCGTGTCGGGGGCGATGACTAAAACGCGTAGCCCAGTCCGGCCTATGGGAGAAAGCGGAAAGAAAAATGGCGGAGAGGGACGAATGAAGGGAAAAGATGTTTGAGCCGGGGCGAATCAATCGAAGTGCCCGAGGCAGTAAAGCCTGCCGAACGGCTGCTGCAAAGCGAGCCCGGCGAGTTCTTTTTCCCCGGGCCTCGCAGTCATTTTTCAGCTTTCGGACATCAGCCGGGAGCTTTCTTTTGGCTTTCCCTTTTCTTTTGCGGGAAAAGAAAAGGGCGATTCTGGATGCACGGGCCGTGCTCCCCAGTGGCCCGGACGGTACTGCCGGCTGTTTTCTTTGGGTATAAACCACGGCTATATCCTGGATTCCGCGTCGAGAACCGTGTCACCCCGCACAGCGATGCGGGGTCCAGAAAGGGGACGTAAAGGGAATGTATTTTGCAAGTGCTCCTGCCGGTATTCCTGGATTCCGCATCAAGTGCGGAATGACCAAGACGGGTATTCCTGGATCCCGCATCGGAGTGCGGGATGACCAGATGACCGTGTCGGGGGCGATGACTAAAACGCGTAGCCCAGTCCGGCCTATGGGAGAAAGCGGAAAGAAAAATGGCGGAGAGGGACGAATGAAGGGAAAAGATGTTTGAGCCGGGGCGAATCAATCGAAGTGCCCGAGGCAGTAAAGCCTGCCGAACGGCTGCTGCAAAGCGAGCCCGGCGAGTTCTTTTTCCCCGGGCCTCGCAGTCATTTTTCAGCTTTCGGACATCAGCCGGGAGCTTTCTTTTGGCTCTCCCTTTTCTTTTGCGGGAAAAGAAAAGGGAGATTCTGGATGCACGGGCCGTGCGTCCCTACTGGCCCGGACGGTACTGCCGGCTGTTTTCTTTGGGTATAAACAGCGGGTATATCCTGGATGCCGCGTCGAGAACCGTGTCACCCCGTATCAAGTGCGGGATGACAAAAGGCGGGTATTCCCTGGATCCCGCATCAAGTGCGGGATGACCAGATGAGCGCGTCGGGGTGCGGGATGACTGGGTGACCGCATCGGGGGCGATTGGGTAAACTAAAAAAGGTGATTATAAAAAAGTGCGGTATAAGTTTACCAAAGGTACGGGATGACCTTTGCCGATATTCTCTGGATCCCGCATCAAAGTGCGGGATGACTGGGTGACCGCATCGGAGGCGATTGGGTAAACTAAAAAAGGTGATTATAAAAAAGCGCGGGATGACCGAGTGGGCGCATCGGGGGTACGGGATGACTCGGCATGCCCTCCGGGGAATTGGGGAGGGCATAAAAAAAGAGCCGGAAGGTTGTCTTCTTCTGACTTCCTTCC
>NZ_CAMMHD010000024.1:0-41758 GCF_946496565.1 uncultured Barnesiella sp. | reverse complement strand
TTTTTGACTATCCCGAACCGTATCCTGTCTTATCCGAAGATACAAGAAAGATGAGCGAAGAGTCAAAAGAAAAACGGAGTTTTTCAGTTTTTGACTATCCCGAACCGTATCCTGTCTTATCCGAAGATACAAGAAAGATGAGAGCAAAAACAAATGAAACCCAGAGTTCCAAATGGAATTGCCCCGACCGAGAACTTGTTTTACAACCGAAAGGTTACCGCTTGTCGAGCTGACCGCGGCGAGCCATATCGATCATCTTCTCGCCCGGTATCAGATAGATTTCGAGCCGCCGGTTCTTGGCCCGCCCCTCCATGGTACGATTCGAAGCGATAGGCGAAAAGGCACCGGCCTCATACGTCACCACAAAGTCGGTATTGCCCCCGTTACGGGCAAACCAGTCGCGCACGGCCTGTACCCGGGAGCGGGTCAGGTCGAGGCTGTAAGCCTCCGAGCCGGTATCGTCGCTGTGCATGACCAGCATCACATGGTAGTAATCGGGTATGCGCAGGTCGGCCAGGAAGGGACGCAGAAAAATGTCGGCCTTCTCGCTCAGCACCGTATCGTTGGGCAGGAAGAGGTTCGAAGCGGCTATGGTAGCCTTGATTACCTCGTAGTTGCGCACCAGCTTCAGGTCGGTGAGACGGGCCTTCTGCAAGCGGCGCATCTCACGCGACTGGGCGGTGCGTATCTTGCGGGCCTCCTTGTCGAGCTCGGGTATCGAGATATTCTCGTCGAGGGTCAACTGCGTGAGGTCGATATGCTCGGTCGGGGCCACTTCGCCTTTCGACTTGTCCGACGAGAACCACGACGACACCGTGTTGGCCGCCTTCTGAAAGACATTCTGCGAGGCCGCCTCGACGGGGAGCAACGCGGCTACACCCAGCAATATGATAAATCCTGTTTTCCTGTTCATCACTCGCCTCCTCAGAAAACACCCAGCGACTCTTCGTAATCCAATTCACCCCGTACCAGGAAAGGCATATCCTCGTCGTCGATTTTCACGCCGTCCTTGTGGGCACACTTGCGGGCAAAGTCGATGATGTCGTCTTCGTCGAGTTCCACCTCGTCGCCGGCATCCTCGTTGAAGAACCCCTTCTGCTCGTAATAGTCGTACACGACATCGGTAACGTAGACAATATCGTCGTAGCTATACTTCTCTTTCAGTTCCTGGGGCAATACATTCTTTATATACTCTACAGCCTTGTCTTCGTCGTAGGCAAATATATCTTCGTTTTGGCTCATTTTTTCTATGTTTTTGGGGTTATTTGATTGGGTAAAAGTACAAATCATTAACGGCTTTTGCAAATCGACAGAAAAAAAAATAAGTTTTTTTGTTGCAGATTCAAAAAGTTTATCTACATTTGCAGTGTACTATTAAACTAATACACCAAAACAGTAAAACAATTTTATCCCGAAATACTATGTTACAGATTGAGAATCTTGAATTTAGTTATCACAAAAAGAAGGCCCCCATCTTCAACGGCATAAGCCTGACGATACAACCGGGCTCGGTTTACGGGCTGCTGGGTAAAAACGGAATCGGTAAATCGACCCTGCTCTATATGATGTGCGGCCTGATGTTTCCCCACAAGGGACGCATCACGCTCGACGGTGTGGAGGTGCGCCACCGCCGCCCCGAAACGCTCGAGAAGATTTTCCTCGTACCCGAGGAGTTCGACCTTCCCCCTATCTCGGTCGATGCCTACGTACGCCGCAACAGCGTCTTCTATCCCCGCTTCGACCGCGAGCAGTTCGACCGGTATCTGGCCGACTTCGAACTGGAGAATGTCAAGAACCTGTCCAAGACCTCGATGGGACAGAAAAAGAAATACCTGGTGAGCTTTGCCCTGGCCACCAACACCCCGCTGCTGCTCATGGACGAGCCTACCAACGGCATGGACATCCCCTCGAAGAGCCAGTTCCGCAAGGTCATCGCTTCGGGCATGAACGAGCAGAAGAGCATCGTCATCTCGACCCACCAGGTGCGCGACCTCGAAAACATGATCGACCGCATCGACATTCTCGAGGGTGGCCGCCTGCTGCTCGACAGCGACACGGCCGACATCACCTCGCACCTGCGATTTATCAAGGGAGCCGGCGAGGCCGACATCGAAGGGGCCCTTTACTCGGTCTCGACCATTGCCGGATACAGCGCCATCCTGCCCAACCCCACGGGCGAAGAGACGCCGCTCGACATCGAGATGCTCTTCAACTACGCCATCGAAAAACCGGCGGAAATCGAACGTATATTTGCCAACCCTGTAAAATAAGACGACCATGAACGAATATGACATAACCCCCAACGCCCAAGAGGCCACCGCCTCGGTAGCCTCACGCCCGACGGCCTCCAACATCTTCAGCCTGAAACGCTTCGGACGCTACTGCTCCAAGCAGATACACGAGTGGAAACGGGGACTGTTGCTCCAGTTCTTTTCGCTGGCAGGCATCTACACCCTCTTGATGTTCCTCTTCCACTCGACCGACGAAGAGGGACTGATTCCCTCCATCGCTTCGACAGGCATACAGATAATTATCTGGCTCGGCTTCTTTGTCTATATCGCCAAGAGTGCTTCGAGCCTGGCCGATCAGATAGGCCGCCGCTCCAAACGGGTGCTCTACCTGGTGGTTCCCGCCTCGACCGCCGAGAAGTATATCGCCCACCTGCTGTGGACCATCGTGCTCTACCCCATTCTCTTCTTCGCAGCCATCCTGGTGGCCCAGTATGTCTCGGAGACAGCCTCGTCGATGATACGCGGCGAAGCCTTCAACCCGGGCACACCGCTGCAAGGCTTGCTCACCTTCTGGAACAACAACATGTACAGCACCTCGTTCCTGGTGAACTACACGATCAATATTATCGTTACCTTCACGCTGGGAGCTACGCTGTGGCAGAAAAACAGTTTTCTCAAGACCATTGCCGCCTGCTTCCTGCTGGGCATCATCGTCATCATCTTCTACACCACCCTGCTGGGTAAGGAAGAGCTGGAGTCGATGTTCACCTACCTGGTCGTAGGCAACTACTTCGACAGCTTCAACAACAACGACTTCGTGTGGATACTCAACGGCATCAGCGCCGTAGAATATCTGCTGTTCGGATACATCGGATACATGCGCATGAAAGAACTCGAAATAAACGAAACCAAACGATAAGTATGCAATTCAAAGAGAACCAAACCATCTACCTGCAAATCGCCGAACGCATCAGCGACGAGATACTGCTGGGCCACTATGCCATTGGAGCCCGCATACCCTCGGTGCGCGAATACGCGGTCCTCGTGGAGGTAAACGCCAACACGGTGATGCGTTCCTATGAATTTTTGCAGACCCAGGGTATCATCTTCAACAAGCGGGGAATCGGCTTCTTCGTCTCGCCCGACGCCAAACACAAAATCACGGAATACCGGCGAAACGAATTCCTCAAGACCGAACTGCCACGCTTCTTCATGCAGCTCTATACCCTGCACATCCCCATGGACGAGATTGACTCCATGTACCGGGAGTTTATCGAAAACCTCACGTCAAACCCCTCAAACCAAGCATCATGAAACGTTCGACCATAGTCCTGTTAATCGTTCTGGCCGTGATGATATTCGCCCCCATCATCGCCATCAAAGTCATCAGCAACCTCTCGCCCGAAACGAAATTGAAGAGTCTGAAAGAGTTGCTGGATTATAATGAAAATGCCAACGCCCCCGTGCGGTACCTCGTTATCGACGATACCGACAATGACTCGGTATACTCCTGCATCTTCATCTCGACCCGCGACAAGAAAGATTCCCGGAAGGGTATCGTCTTTGCCAACGGCGAAAACTACACGGGCGACACCTTGCACCTCACCGACCAGTGGCTGGAGCAGCCGTCGGCCGACGACTCAAACGACTCGATACCCCAGTCGTGGTTCGGCAAACAGACTCTCGACTACGACCATAATACCCAACTCATCGTCGAGAACCACAACCCCAACGTCACGCTCCATTTCTCGGAGAGCAACTTCGATAAACTCATCGTTCAATCGCAAGGCGACGTGGTCGTGCGGGAATCGAACGTGGGCATGCTCGTCGTGCAGGACAGCATAGGCCACAGTGGGACTGCCTGCCAGCAATGCAATATCGGCACACTATTTGCATACCTTAACGACAAATGTTCGTTGAGCCTCTCGAAAAACAACATAGGCACCGCCTTCCTTCCCAAGGCGCTCAACACCCTGTCGATCGAGGGCAACAACATTGGTGTGACCGGCTCTATCGACCTCATGGAGTTCAACCTGTCGAAGTCGATCGACAACGACAGTATCGACGCCGTGAGTTTCGGCATCGGTATGAAATACACCTCCGACGACAAGGATAAAAAAGAGAAAAAATAAGAACAGACCGATCTATTCATCACACATTTTAATTGACTAAAACAGATGAAACGAGTTTTCAAACTGGGTATTCTGCTGGGAATGCTACTCTCGGCATTCACTATGGCCCACGCCGCTGCGGCCGATTGCAAAATAAGCGGCACCGTGACCGACTCGATCAGTGGCGAGGCCATCCCCTTCGTGACCGTAGGGGTAGAAAACAGCGACGGCAAGGTATTATCCCGCGTGGCCTCCGACGTGGACGGAAACTTCACCGCCACGGCTGCCGCCGGCAACCGTTATACGCTGGCCATCTCGTCGGTAGGCTATGCGACCAACCGCGTAGAGGTAGCCATCGAACCGGGCGAACGCACCAAGGCCCTGGGCAACCTCACCCTCACCGAAGGGACCGAACTCTCTGAGGTAACCGTCGTGGCCCAACGCCCCCTCATCAAGAGCGACATCGACAAGATAACCTACGACATGGAGGCCGACCCCGAGGCCACGAGCAACAACGCCCTCGACATGCTGCGCAAGGTGCCCATGATTACCGTCGATGCCGAGGAGAACATCCGGCTCAACGGACAGAGCAACTACAAGGTGCTGCTCAACGGCAAGAGCTCGGCCATCATGTCGGGCGACAACCTCAAGGAGGTACTCAAGAGCATGCCGGCCAGCTCGATCAAGAATATCGAAGTCATCACCAACCCCTCGTCGAAATACGAGGCCGAGGGCGTGGGCGGTATCATCAACATCGTCACCGTGTCGCGGCGCGACTCCAACGGCATAGTGGGTAGCGTGGGGGCCAACGCCGACAACCGCGGCGGATTCGGCGGTAACGTCTACCTCTCCTCGCAAATTGGCAAGTTCGCCTTCTCGGGCCGCTACTCGGGCAGCCGCTACACCAACGGCCACGGAGGCCGCTCGAAAGCCTTCTCCGAGACCTACGGCAGCGACGAGTTCAACCACTCGGCCGGTTACGGCAAGTCGCGATTCGAAGGGCTCGGCCACAACCTCTCAATCGAGGCCAGCTACGAAATCGACACCCTCAACCTCATCAGCTTCTCGGCCTTCGGCTGGCTGGGCAACAACAAGTCCAACTCCAACCTCGACTACACCTACTACAACCGGGCCAACGACATCAGCAGCCAATACCAGTCGCTCACCCGCTCGAGCAGCGACTACGGTTCGGTGTCGGGTACGCTCGACTACCAGCGCTCGTTCGCCAAGAAAGACCGCACCCTCACGGCTTCGTACCAGTTTGAATACAACCCCAACAACTCGGACTATACCACCGAGAGCAACGGCCTCATCAACTGGGACAGCTACATCGAACGCAGCAAGAACAAGGCTCACGGTACCGAACAGACCGTACAGATCGACTACTTCGACCCCCTCACCGAGATGCACCAGATCGAGGCCGGCGCCAAGTACATCATGCGCTGCAACGTGAGCGACGGCAACCGCACCCAAAGCCTGTGGGACGAGCCTACCGACACCTGGAGCGACGTGCTGCTGCCGGTCAACGACCTCGACTACACGCAGCACATTCTGGGCCTCTATGCCGGCTATGTGTTGAAGATCAAGAAGTGGAGCGGCAAGGTGGGTGCCCGGCTCGAATCGACCTGGAACGACGGCCGCACCACCAACCACAACGCCGAGGGAGGTACACAAGAGACCCGCTTCGACAACGACTTCTTCAACGTGGTACCCTATGTGACCCTCTCGTGGCAACCGCGCGAGATGCAGACCGTCAAGCTCTCCTACACGCAGCGGCTCAGCCGACCGGGCATCTGGCAACTCAACCCCTTCAAGGATACCTCTACCCCCATGCAGGTGACCTATGGTAACCCCAACCTCGACTCCGAGATTTCGCACACCTTCTCGCTGGGATATACCCTCTTTACCGCCACGGGCATGAGCCTGGCCGCCGAGCTGAACGGCCGCGTGCAGAACAACGGTATCGAGCAGACCATCTTCATGGACGAGAACGGTATCGCCAACGTCACCTACGACAACATAGGCCGGGTGCGCGAGGGCAAGCTGAACGTATTCTTCTCGGGCAACGTGCTGCCCACGCTCAACCTCTACACCAACCTCTCGGGCGGATACGGCGACTACAGCTCGGCCCGGGCCGGTTACTCCAACAGGGGGTGGGACTACAACGGTTTTCTGGGTGCCCGCTGGAATGCCTGGAAAGACGGTGCCATCAGTGCCAACCTGGGTTACTACTCGGGATTCCGCATGCTGGTGGGAACCACGGCTCCCTTTGCCTTCTGCGGCTTCAGCGTGAGCCAGTCGTTCTTCAACAAGCGGTTGCAGGTGAACCTCTCGGCCAGCGACCCCTTCTCGAAAGAGCGCAAGTTTGTCATGCACATCAAGAACGACGACTACCGCATCGACAGCTACAACTACAACCCCTGCCAGTATGTACGGCTGGGTATAACCTACTCGTTCGGCCAGATGAAGAGTGCCGTGAAGAAGGCCCGCCGCAGTATCAACAACGACGACCTCAAGAGCAGCGGCAGCGGTGCCGGTAGCGGCGCAGCCGGCGGCATGGGAGGCTCGGGCAGCGGCACGGGCATGTAACGAACGACATACGACGTATTAACTTCCTGATTTAAATAAACGAAAAAGGCCCGTATCTCTGCGAAGAGGTGCGGGTCTATCTTTTTTACCGGTGCGTATGGGCGAGAGGAGAGGAAATACCGTCGGGCCTTACGGGCGAAAGCGCGGGACCTGCCTGTCACAAAATCTGCTTTTTGCAGGCTCTCAACTTGTTCTTGATGCGGAATATCTGGACCTTCACCGTACCCACCGGCATATTCAGGCGCCGGGCAATCTCGTCGTAATGGTATCCTTGCAGATAGAGGGAGAAGAGTTCGCGGCTCTTGGCCGGCAACAAATTCATAATCTGCTGAATATCGGTAGCCGATATGGCACATTCGGCATTGATTGCCTCCTCCATGTCGTCGGCAGCGTCCAGCTGGAAATCGGCTATCATGGCCTGCTGGCGGGAAGAAAGACGGCGGCAATTCAGGAAGAGATTGAACATGATGGTGCACAGCCAGCTCTTGATATTCCCCGAATCCCGGTACATTTCTTTATTCACCAAGGCTTTCAGAGCGGTCTCCTGCCACAGGTCTTTTGCCTCGTCGTCGTTGTGGGTCAGACTCTTGGCAAAGCCCAACAGAGCACCTTGCAGTTTTACCACATGCTGCTCAAAATCTTCTTGAATCATTATTTGTACTTGAAATTAAATAAAAGAATAGGGTGGTAAAGGTAGGCTATTATTTCCACAGCAAAAAATAAAAAGGCATTTATTTTCAGACAATAAGAAATTATTCCTATTTAGGAGCCTTTTTATACAGCACGACCGCGATTACCGTGTAGAGGATATTGGGTATCCACATGGCCAGCATGGGCGAAGTGGCTCCCGATACGGCAAAGGTCGAGGTCACGGTCGAGAAGAGGATGTAGGAGAAACTCAACAGCAGCCCGATACCAATGTTGATACCCATACCCCCCTTCACCTTGCGCGACGAGAGCGACATGCCTATAGCCGTGAGGATAAAGGCGGCAGCCGCCATGGCGAAGCGCCGTTCATATTCGATTTCGAAATTCTTGATGTTGGCAACCCCCCGCTCCTTCTGACGGGCAATGTAGCGGCGCAACTCAGGGGTGGTCATCATCTCGCTGTCGTTCTGCGAGATAAGGAAGTCGGAGGGTTCGATGGGCACAATCGTATCGAGCGAAGTACCGCGCACCAGCTCCTCGCGCATGCCGTTGAAGTTGCGAATCAGGTAGTTGTTGGCCCGCCAGTGATAGGCCGAGTCGTAGTTGACCGTCTGGGCCGTGAGGCGCGACTTGAGCACCTTGTCGTCGAACTTCTCGAGCGAGAATCGGTAGCCGGTCTTGTTGCTGTTGTCGTAGCGGGCAATATAGGCAATGACCCCGGGCTCGACCTGCAACTGGATGTTGCTGGCATAGTCGACCCGCTTGTTCTTCACATAAGTATTCATGTACTCGATGCGGGTCACATTGGCCGGCGGTATCACATAACAGCTCAAATAGAGGTTCAGCGCCGCGATGATGGCCGCCGAAATCATATAGGGCACAAAGAGCCGCTTGAAACTGATGCCGCTCGAGAGCATGGCGATAATCTCGGAGTTGTCGGCCAGCTTCGAGGTAAAGAAGATGACGGCAATGAAGGTAAAGAGCGGGCTGAAGAGGTTGGCAAAATAGGGCAGAAAGTTGAAGAAATAGTCGAATATCGTAGCCGACAACGGCGCCTTGAGAAACGAATCGAGCTTCTCGTTGATGTCGAACATGATGGTGATAGCCAGAATAAGGGCTATCGCAAAGAAGTACGTTCCCAGAAACTTCTTGATGATATAGATGTCTATTTTCTTCAGTACCTTCATCATGCGACGTTTTACAACCGTGTAGTCACCCGGCGCACCATCTCGTCCTTCCACGGCTTGAATGTGCCGGCCAGAATCTGGCGACGGGCCTCCTGGGTGAGCCATACATAAAATGCCAGGTTATGTATCGAGGCAATCTGCATGGCCAGAATCTCTTCGCTGATGAAGAGGTGGCGCAGATAGGCCTTGCTGTAACAGGTATCGACAAACGAGGTACCCTCGGGGTCGATGGGCGAAAAGTCGTCGGCCCACTTCTTGTTGCGCATGTTCATAATGCCGTTGCGGGTGAAGAGCATGCCGTTGCGGCCGTTGCGCGTGGGCATCACGCAGTCGAACATGTCGACCCCGCGCTCGATGCCCTCCAGTATATTGGCCGGCGTGCCCACTCCCATCAGGTAGCGGGGCTTGTCTTGGGGCAGAATATCGTTCACCACCTCGATCATCTCGTACATCTTTTCGGTAGGTTCGCCCACGGCCAGACCGCCGATAGCGTTGCCGTCGGCCCCCAGGTCGGCCACATGCTTGGCCGCCTCGGTACGCAGGTCGCGGTAGACGCACCCCTGCACGATGGGGAAGAATGTCTGCCGATAGCCATAGAGCCCCTCGGTCTCGCAAAAGTGCTTCCACCCCCGGTCGAGCCAGCGGCGGGTAAGGGCCAGCGACTTCTTGGCGTAGTCGTAGTCGGCATCGCCCGGCGTACACTCGTCGAGCGCCATCATGATGTCCGACCCGATGATGCGCTGCGTGTCCACCACATTCTCAGGCGTGAAGAGGTGTTTCGAGCCGTCGATGTGCGAGCGGAAGTGAGCCCCCTCTTCGGTGAGCTTGCGGCGGTCCGAGAGCGAGAATACCTGAAAGCCCCCGCTGTCGGTAAGAATCGGGCGCTCCCACCCGTTGAACTTGTGCAGTCCGCCGGCCTTGTGCAAGATGTCGAGGCCCGGCCGCAAGTACAGGTGGTAGGTATTGCCCAGGATAATCTGGGCCTTGATGTCGTCGCGCAACTCGCGCTGATGCACGGCCTTGACCGACGCCACCGTGCCCACGGGCATGAAGATAGGCGTCAGTATCGTACCGTGGTCGGTCGTGATGACGCCCGCCCGCGCGCTGCTACGCTCATCGGTATGTATCAGCTCAAAATCCATCGTCTGTCGTTCAAGTTTGAAAACAAGAGGAGACACCGCACTTCCCCGGCCCGCACCATGGTGCAGCCGCCGGGAACCCCGGCCTCCGATTTTTTTCAGGGCAAAGATAGTGCAAGCCGCGGGTAAAATCAAATTTATTTCGGTTTTGTCAAAATCAGCACCCGGCCGAAAAGCTCCATAAAAAAGGGAGCACCCCCCGTACCGATTCTGCCGGCGAAGAATTTATAAATATTTTATCATATTATTAACGGTGATTTTGAGAAGAATCGGCGGGAGGTTTCCCAAATTGCGGGTATCTTTGCAAATGGTATGGTGAAACCACGAACGACAAGAGATATGCGACTATGGTTGTGCGGCCTGTTTCTGACGGCCGTCGGTACCGTGTGCGCACAATCCACCCCGCCCCCCATGCGACCGGGCAACGGCTCGGAGCTGGAAATCAAAGGGGGCGAACAGTCGTGGCCCCGCACCGAGCAGATGCCTACCTCTACCCCCAACGACCACTTTATCCAACGTCGGCTGGACGACCATCTCGAGAAGGCTTCGATTCAGATGATGAGACCCTCGACCCTCTTTCCTGAGAACCCCTCGGAGTTCATGCTCAACGTCATCCTGCTGCATGCCGTGAAGGACAGCATCGCCAGTCTGCACGACGAGACGATTGCCCGCATGGTCGACCATTTTCTGGTGCGCAACCTGCTGCGTCCCCTCTCGGACGACCGGCCCGGCCCGGTCAACAACTTCACAATGGGGGCACCCAACACCATGCCATTCGGTGCAAGTATAGCTTATGTGGGGATTATCGACCCCGTGGAGCTCTATCGCGAATGGAAACGCAAGAAGCGGGCCCTGCGCACCAAGATGGTGCTGATGACCCTCTTCGGCGACGACAACCGGCTGCTCACCAAACAGGAGACCGACTCTATCAAACAGAACCTCGAGAAGAAACGGAATGCCCCGGTGAGCCGCATCGCCAACCCGGTGCTCATCTCTACCCTGCTGGCCAACGATACCATCGTGGCCCCGTCGAAACCGAAATTTACGGCTCCGCTCTGGGGCAAGGAGCGCCCCCAATTCAAACTCGAATTGCCCGCCACGACCAACGATTCGAGCGCCCGGCGGCCGGAGCTTCCCGCCATCGCAACCGATACCCTCGCCCTGCCCGACTCGACGGCTACCGACCGCCCCGATTCCCTTTCGGTCCAACCTCGGAAATAACTCCGCCTTTACCCGTTTCCACCCCATAATCACCCGCCTGCCGTCGAACTTTCGAGGGCCGTGCGTGTTGTACATGTGAAGTGACGACATTTTGTCAGAAATCGAACATACTACAAATGACCCCGTTACCCTACGCCCCCACGGACGGACGGATAAACGAGGACATTTTGTCATATTAACCGACTGATTTTCAGACAATATTTCACCCTTTTGGGTTTGGCACTTCTTTTGACTATACAAGGGCGTAAACACAACCAAGAAATTAGAAAGGAGAACATCATATGAACTTTGACAATTTTACAATCAAATCGCAAGAGGCCGTGCAAAAGGCCGTGCAGATTGCCCGTGACCACAACGAGCAGTCGATCGAGCCGGTGCACCTGCTGAAAGGAATCTTGCAGGTGGGCGAAAGCCTTACTTCGTACCTCTTCCAGAAGCTGGGTGTCAACGCCGGTTTGCTGAACAGCCAGCTCGATCGTGAGATAGAATCGTTGCCAAAGGTAAGCGGGGGCGAACCCTACTTGAGCCGCGAGGCTAACGACGCTCTTCAAAAAGCCATCGACTACTCTCAGAAACTGGGCGACCAGTTTGTGGCTCTGGAAGCCATGCTGATGGGTCTGTTCCTGACCAAAAGTTCGGCTTCGTCGTTCCTGAAGGATGCCGGCGTTACCGAGAAGGAGTTGGGAGCTGCTATCGATGAGCTGCGGAAAGGGAAGAAAGTAACCGAAGCTTCGGCCGAGGATACCTATAATGCGCTGAGCAAATATGCCATCAACTTGACCGAGCGTGCCCGTAGCGGCAAACTCGACCCGGTTATCGGGCGTGACGACGAGATACGTCGGGTGCTGCAGATCTTGAGCCGGCGTACCAAAAACAACCCTATCCTGATAGGTGAACCGGGTACCGGTAAAACGGCTATCGCCGAGGGGTTGGCTCACCGTATCGTACGTGGCGATGTGCCCGAGAACCTGAAGAGCAAACAGATCTTCTCGCTCGACATGGGTGCCCTTATCGCCGGTGCCAAATACAAAGGTGAGTTTGAGGAACGACTCAAATCGGTAGTCAACGAGGTAATCCAGAGCGAGGGCGAAATCATCCTCTTCATCGATGAGATTCACACCCTGGTAGGTGCCGGCAAGAGCGACGGTGCCATGGATGCCGCCAACATCTTGAAACCTGCCTTGGCCCGTGGCGAACTGAGGGCCATCGGTGCCACTACCCTCGACGAGTATCAGAAATACTTCGAGAAGGATAAGGCTCTGGAGCGTCGGTTCCAGATCGTTATGGTCGACGAGCCCGACGAGATGAGCAGTATATCGATTCTGCGTGGTTTGAAGGAACGGTATGAAAACCACCACAAGGTGCGGATTAAAGATGATGCCATCATCGCTGCCGTACAGTTGTCGGAGCGGTACATCACCGACCGGTTCTTGCCCGATAAGGCCATCGACCTGATGGATGAGGCTGCCGCCAAACTGCGTATCGAGGTCGACTCGGTGCCCGAGGCCCTCGATGAAATCACGCGGCGTATCAAACAGCTCGAAATCGAGCGCGAGGCCATCAAGCGTGAAAACGATACCGAGAAGCTGCAACAGCTGGCCAAGGAGATTGCCGACCTGAAAGAGGAGGAGACCAAGTTCCGCGCCAAATGGCAATCGGAGAAAGAGCTTGTCAACCGCATACAGCAGAACAAGATCGACATCGAGAACCTGCGTTTCGAAGCCGATAAGGCCGAACGCGAAGGCGATTACGGCAAGGTGGCCGAAATACGGTATGCCAAAATCAAAGCCAAAGAGGACGACATACACGCTACCCAGCAACGCTTGCACGAGTTGCAGGGCGACAAGGCCATGATCAAGGAGGAGGTCGATGCCGAAGATATTGCCGACGTCGTATCGCGGTGGACCGGTATCCCCGTGAACAAGATGATGCAGAGCGAAAAAGACAAACTGCTCCACCTCGAAGAGGAGTTGCACAAACGGGTAGTGGGTCAGGACGAAGCCATCACCGCCATTGCCGACGCCGTGCGTCGGAGCCGTGCCGGCCTGAACGATCCCCGCAAACCTATCGGTTCGTTCATCTTCCTGGGCACGACGGGTGTAGGTAAAACCGAGCTGGCCAAGGCCTTGGCCGAGTATCTGTTCGACGACGAGAACATGATGACGCGTATCGATATGAGTGAATATCAAGAGAAGTTCAGCGCTACGCGACTCATCGGTTCGCCTCCCGGATACGTGGGCTACGAAGAGGGCGGTCAGTTGACCGAGGCTATCCGCCGGAAGCCCTATTCGGTAGTGCTGTTCGATGAAATCGA
The DNA here is from genome assembly GCF_946496565.1 of uncultured Barnesiella sp. Lineage (NCBI taxonomy): Bacteria > Pseudomonadati > Bacteroidota > Bacteroidia > Bacteroidales > Barnesiellaceae > Barnesiella > uncultured Barnesiella sp. The sequence continues at coordinate 28,318 of NZ_CAMMHD010000024.1, read as the reverse complement.
GAAGGCTCACCCCGACATCTTCAACATCCTGTTGCAGGTACTCGACGATGGCCGTCTGACCGATAACAAGGGGCGGTTGGTCAACTTCAAGAACACGATTATCATCATGACCTCCAACATGGGTTCGTCGCTGATTCGTGAGAACTTCGAGAAGATGACCGATGCCAACCGGGCCGAGGTAATCGAAAAGACCAAGGAGCAGGTTCTGGAGATGTTGAAACAGACCATACGTCCCGAGTTCCTCAACCGTATCGACGAGACCATCATGTTCACGCCGCTTACGAAGAACGAAATCGAACAGATTGTATCGCTGCAAATCGACAACATCAAGAAGATGCTCGAGAAGAACGGTGTTACGCTCGAAATCACGCCCAAGGCCTTGAGCCTCATCGCTACCGAGGGCTACGACCCCGAGTTCGGTGCACGTCCTGTAAAACGGGTTATCCACCGGCTCATCCTCAACCAGCTGTCGAAAGACCTGCTGGCCCAGAAAGTGGATCGGTCGAAACCTATTGTGGTCGATGCCGAAAACGATCAAATCGTATTCCGCAACTGATGCGGGTGTGAAATAAACCATACGGAGCCGTGCTGCCTGAGGCGACACGGCTCCTTTTTTTATATTCTTTCCCTCCCTCGAAGCCCGAGCTCCCGCCAGGGAGTGAACCGGGCAAAAACAGAGAGGCTACGTTCCCGTGAGGAAGCATAGCCTCTCATTTTTTTTTCAGCCTACCTAAAAAACCTATAAATCATGTATGAAGTGGTTGTTTACTTTGCTGCGGCATCAGGAGCCGGGGGATTGATGGCCGGAGCATCGGAGGCCGGACTCATCGGGCAACGCCCCTGACGCATCTGCTTGCCGTCGAAGCGTTTGTTCATGGGACGAGCGTTCCGGTCGAAACGGCCATCGGGACGACGTTCGAGACGTTTTATTTTCTGCTCCAGATACTGGATATACTGGTCTTTGGTCAATACCGATTTCAACGTAGAGTCGCGGCGAGCCTTGGCAGCCTTCATCGACTCGCGATTGTTCTTTTGGAACTCCTTGCTTTTCTCGCGAAGCGCTTTCACCTCGGCATCGAAGGTCTCATCGGCCTCTTTCAACTGTTTCACCTGCTTGTCGCTCAGGTTCAAGTTTTTCACCATCTGTTCGCAGGGGAACTCACATTTTTCCCGGGGCTGTTTTTTATTTTGATTTCCGGCAAAAGCACTCATGGTCAAAGCCAATACCAACGCTACCGATACAACTGTTCTTTTCATAATCGTTTTCCTTTCGTTAAATGGTTAAGTAATTCATCTATTGGTCTGCTAATTCGAATTGCGTTTCTGCTTATATGACTACGGTTTGCCCCAAAAGTTTAATCTGCCCCGGATGTTTATTCTTAAATTTAAGACTTTTAACAAAAAAGGAGGCAAACCCTTCGGTGGGTCTACCTCCATTTATAGGTTTATAATCAACAATTTATACTATTTCTTACGGATTAGTTCGGTGAGTTTCAACGTCTGGAAAGTCATGTGAGCCACACTGCTTTCGTAGAGAATCCCCACCGTCTCGGGGTCGATCATCGTCAGGCAGGTATAGCCCCAGCTATCCTCCTCGTCGAGCATAATCTGGTTCTCGGGGAGCCAGGTCACCCCACCGTCGAGGCTGGCCTTGACAGTGATATGGTTGCGCCCCTTCGTCGTGTTGGGGTTGGAGAAGAGCAGAATATCGCGCCCCAGCACATTGTCCTGGGCCTCGACCCGAATGAGGCTGGCCATACACACCGGCTCGGGCAACGCCTTGCGCGACGATTCATGTTCGGTCCAGGTACGCCCCAGGTCGCGGGTGATAGCCACGGCCCGACTGCCGCCCCGGTTGTCGCGCATGTTGAGCATGAGCACCCCCTCCTCAATCTCGACTACCTGCGCCTCGGTGGTGTTGGTGCGGGCCAGGTTGTGGATATGCCAGCTCTTGCCCGCATCCCGGCTGTACATGATGCCGGCATTGGGCACGTCGGTCGAGTCGATAAACTGGATGGGGAATACCAGCGTGCCGTCGTGCATGGTGATGCCCCGCCCAGGCCCTTGCAGCAGGAATCGCCACGAGGGGTCTTTCACCTGCGAGGTGATGTTGATGGGTTCCGACCAGGTTTTGCCGTCGTCGGTACTCTTGGTGAGCACGAGTTGTGCCGTGTGGTCCAAGTCCATGCCCCGCTGCGAACTCCACCAGGCCCGCTGGTTGCCCATGCCGTGTGTCCAGGCGGCGGCAATCCACACCGTGTTGGTTTTTGTATCGACCAGAATCGAGGGGTCGCCCACCCCGTTCTGTGCGGCAGGCAATCCGCCATACTCGCCAAACGAGAGCGGCAGGCGCATGGGTTCCCACGTCTTACCGCCGTCGGTGCTGCGGCTCAACCCCACGTCGATATGCTCCTGCAAGTCGACACTGCTGTTGTAGCGCACGTCGTAGACACCGAGCAGCGTACCCTCGTTGGTCGTCACCAGCCCGGGAATGCGGAAAGCCGCTGCTCCGTCGTTGCCGGCATGACGCACCCCGATACCCATGCGGTGCACGATACCGTCGGGCGAAACCCTATGGCACAAGGCTTTCTTACCGTCGAGCGATACCGAGGCCAGCTCGGCACCGACCTTCGCAGAGAGCGAGGTGCCCGGCTTCATCTGCAGGCTCACCCAAAAGAAGTTGACACCCGGGTACAATTCGTAGTCGGCCTGGAGCACCACCCGTTTATCGGGACTGGTCACCTCGGCACACTTGACCGAATAGGAGGGATAGGCCGAGAGGGTCTTCCCGGCACTGAAACTCGATATGTAGCCTACCGGCGCAAACCGATTCTTCCCCTCGTCCTGCCGAGCCTCGACACCGCCGTAGTAGAGCTTCACCGCAGCCACCGAAGCCCGGTCGGCACAGCGTGAGAAATCGAGTACCACCTGGTCGAGCACGCGGCTCTCCCGGGCGGGAATACGCAGATAGAACATCACATTGTCCTGCCGCTCGAGCAGCACAGGCACCTGGGCCTCCTTGACAAAGACCGTGTCGGCTGCCGGGGCTATCGAAGCCAACCCCGCCAGACACAAAAGAAGAATAAATTTACGCATGATACATTTCATTAAATTGTCGGGGGTAAAGATAACAGTTTTTTACGAATCGCTCCAAGAAACATTCAATTTTTACCCCCGCTTTTACGCCTCCGACAAAACGGGGTGACGGGTGTATCTTTCGGCCACTTTCCTTTGGAAATACGGGCCGAAAGGAGTATATTTGTATCAACGGAACGAAGCGAATATGTTACAACCTTTGGCAGAACGACTCAGGCCCAAGACCTTGGACGAATACATCGGGCAGGAACACCTGGTAGGCCCGGGTGCCGTCTTGCGCCGCATGATCGACTCGGGCAAGATCTCGTCGTTCATCCTGTGGGGTCCCCCGGGTGTAGGCAAAACCACCCTGGCCCACATCATCTCGCAACAGTTACAGGCCCCGTTTTTCACCCTCAGCGCCGTACAGTCGGGCGTAAAGGAGGTGCGCGAGGTGCTCGACCGCTGCAAGGCCAACATCTTCTCGAAGGTGCGCCCCATCCTCTTCATCGACGAGATACACCGGTTCAGCAAATCGCAGCAGGACTCGCTGCTGGGAGCCGTCGAGTACGGCACGGTGACCCTCATCGGAGCCACCACCGAAAACCCTTCGTTCGAAGTCATCCGCCCGCTGCTCTCGCGCTGCCAGGTCTATGTGCTCAAGCCGCTCGAGGTGAAACACCTGCAACAGCTGCTCGACCGCGCCATCCACTGCGATACCTATTTAAAGACTCGCGAGTTTGAGGTGCGCGAGACCGACGCCCTCTTCCGCTACTCGGGAGGCGATGCCCGCAAGCTGCTGAACATCATCGACCTCATCTCACAGGCCGTAGGCGAAGACGAAAAGATTGTCATCGACGATGCCATCGTCACCGAGCGGCTGCAACAAAACCCGGTCGCCTACGACAAAAACGGCGAGATGCACTACGACATCATATCGGCCTTTATCAAATCGATACGGGGCAGCGACCCCGACGGTGCCATCTACTGGCTGGCCCGCATGGTCGAGGGAGGTGAAGACCCGGCATTCATTGCCCGACGGCTCGTCATCTCAGCGTCGGAAGACATCGGTCTGGCCAACCCCAACGCCCTGCTGCTGGCCAACGCCTGCTTCGATGCCGTGCAGAACATCGGGTGGCCCGAGAGCCGCATCATCATGGCCGAGACCACCATCTACCTGGCCAGTTCGCCCAAAAGCAACTCGGCCTACATGGCCATCAACCAGGCTCTGGAGACCGTGCGCGAAACGGGTAACCTGCCGGTACCTCTGCACCTGCGCAACGCCCCCACCCAACTGATGAGGGAGCTCGACTATGGCAAGAACTACAAGTATGCCCACGACTATCCCGGCCACTTCGTCGACCAGCAATACCTACCCGACGCCCTCAAAAACCACGGGTGGTGGAAACCGCAGAACAATCCGGCCGAGAACAAGCTGAAAGAGCACCTGAACGAACTATGGAAAGGTCGATATAAATAAGATGTCAGGAATGCCAACTCAAGTTAGCAAATAGACACAAAATCGCCTTTTATAGCGACAAAAAAGATATAAATTAAACAAAAACATAGAGAAAAAGAAGTACCTTTGCAATCTATCAATACCAAATTTATACCAACCACTAAACAAATATCGTTATGAAGAAGCACAATTTCTATGCAGGACCCTCTATCCTGAGCGAGTACACCATCAAAAACACGGCCGACGCCGTCCTCAACTTTGCCGGTACAGGCCTGTCGCTGATGGAGATTTCGCACCGCAGCAAGGAGTTTACAGCCGTTATCGAAGAGGCTCAAGCGCTGGTCAAAGAGTTGCTCGAGGTCCCCGACGGATACTCCGTACTGTTTCTGGGCGGCGGCGCGAGCCTGCAATTCTGCATGGTTCCCTATAACCTGCTGAACAAAAAAGCGGCCTACCTCGAGACCGGTACCTGGGCCGTCAACGCCATCAAAGAAGCCCGACTCTTCGGCGAAGTAGACGTAGTAGCTTCTTCGAAAGACGCCAACTTCTCATACATCCCCAAAGGCTACACCGTACCCGACGACGTGGACTACTTCCACTTCACCTCGAACAACACCATCTACGGTACCGAAATGCGTTTCGACCCCGATGTGAAAGTACCTCTGGTAGCCGACATGTCGTCCGACATCTTCTCGCGTCCCATCGACGTATCGAAATACGACGTCATCTACGCCGGTGCCCAGAAGAACCTGGCTCCTGCCGGTGTGACCATCGTCATCGTCAAAGAGTCGGCCCTGGGTCATGTAGAGCGTGCCATCCCCACCATGCTCGACTACCGCACCCACGTGAAGAAGGGTTCGATGTTCAACACCCCGCCGTGTCTGCCCATCTACGCTGCCCTGCAAACCCTGAAATACTACAAGGAGTTGGGCGGTATCAAAGAGATGGAGCGCCGCGACCTCGAAAAAGCCGCTATCCTCTACGATGCCATTGACTCGAGCAAGATGTTCGTAGGCACCGCCGCTCACGAAGACCGCTCGATCATGAACGTATGCTTCGTAATGAAAGAGGAGTACAAGGAACTCGAAAGCGCCTTCATCGAATTTGCCGGCACCAAAGGCATCGTAGGCATTAAGGGTCACCGCTCGGTAGGCGGCTTCAGAGCTTCGATCTACAACGCCATGCCCAAGTCGAGCGTCGAAGTGCTCATCGAGGCCATGAAGGAATTTGAAAAGAACCACTAATCCATAGGAGTATATCGACATGAAAGTATTGGTTGCCACAGAAAAACCGTTTGCCGCCGTAGCCGTGAACGGTATTAAAGAGGTACTCGATGCCGCCGGTATCGAAATGGCTCTCTTGGAGAAATACACCGCCAAAGCCGATCTGTTGAAAGCTGTCGCCGATGCCGACGGCTTGATTGTACGCAGTGACATCGTCGACGCCGAAGTACTCGACGCCGCCAAGAATCTGAAAATCGTCGTTCGCGCCGGTGCCGGATACGACAACATCGACCTGAACGCCGCCACCGCCAAGGGCGTGTGTGTAATGAACACCCCGGGCCAGAACTCCAACGCCGTGGCCGAGCTGGTATTCGGCATGACCATCCTGATGATTCGTAACCACTTCAACGGAACCTCGGGTACCGAACTCAAAGGCAAAAAGCTGGGTATCCACGCCTATGGCCAAGTGGGCCGCAATGTAGCCCGCATCGCCAAAGGATTCGGCATGGAGCTCTACGCCTTCGACCCCTACTGCCCCAACGAGGTGATGGAGAAAGACGGCGTGAAACCCGTGGCTTCGGTCGAGGAGCTCTACCGCACCTGCCAGTTCGTATCGCTGCACATCCCGGCTACAGCCGAGACCAAACAGTCGATCAACCACGCCCTGATGTCGCTCATGCCCAAAGGTGCCGTGCTCATCAACACCGCCCGCAAGGAGGTGATTCACGAAGAGGATTTGGCCCGCGTGCTCGAGGAGCGTCCCGACTTCCGCTATGTAGCCGACGTGGCTCCGTCGACAGCCGCCGCACTGACCGAGAAATTCGGCGACCGGGTATTCTTCACCCCCAAGAAGATGGGTGCCCAGACGGCCGAGGCCAACATCAACGCCGGTATCGCCGCCGCCCGTCAATCGGTAGGATTCCTCAAAGAGGGTATCGACAAATTCAGAGTCAACAAATAAACTCTCCCACGAGTTACCGTATCGAATAGAGAGGGGGTGACCCAAAAGTAAAATACATTTTCTTAGAAATTACAAATTGTAAGTTCTAAGTATTAAAGAGCCTTATCAAAGCACCCAGAAAGGAGTTTGATAAGGCTCTTATTAATAAAATTACGATGGCCAAGTTACTGTCTGTAAGTTCGCTTTTATGAAATTAGACTTTTGGGTCACCCCCTCTTGCTTTTGTCGCAATACCCGACCAAGAGAGACAGGCCTCACAAGCACGACCCGCGCAACACCCCTCCAACGACAATCGGTCGCCCTATACAATCACAAAAAAAGAGCAGAGCCCCTTGACTGGAGCCCCGCTCTTCCTGTATCTATACGATTCTGTTTATCAATCGTTGGTCAGTGCACGCCAAACGATGGCCGAAATGGCTGCCCCGAAGAAGGGTGCCACGATGAAGAGCCACAGTTGCGAGAGAGCCACGCCACCCTCGAAGAGAGCCGGGGCGATACTGCGGGCCGGATTGACCGAAGTTCCCGTGATGGGAATACAAACGATGTGAATGAGTACCAGTGCCAGACCAATGGCCAGACCGGCAAAATTGCCGGCACCCCGTTTCTCGTCGGTCGCACCCAGCACGACCAGCACGAAGATAAAGGTAAAGACCGTCTCGGCAATGAAGGCTTGCAACATTTCACCCTCGCCAAAGCTGTTGGCTCCCGTCATGGTTACTCCCGACGAGCCGCCCGTCGACACCAGTGCATAGATGATGGCCGAACCGATAATGGCTCCGATAACCTGGAAAATCATATACATGGCGGCATCCTTCCCGCTCATGCGTTTCGACAGCCACACGCCCAACGTGATGGCCGGATTGATGTGGCAGCCCGAAATACCGCCGATGGTATAGGCCATGGCTACTACCGAAAGGCCGAAGGCCATAGCCACGCCCAATGTTCCTACACCTGCACCGCAAACACCGGCTATGTTACCGGCAAAGACGGCGCTTCCGCAACCCATCAATACGAGTACCATGGTACCCAACATTTCTGCCAAATACTTTTTCATAATGTCAATGTTTTTCAGGTACGATTCCGCACCTTGGTTAGTAATTAGTTGATTCAGCGATTAAGATTCTCTATACAAAGAAAAAAAATAAATTCTAATTTGCATATAGATTCGCACTTTTTTTCTTACTTTTGAGGCCTTTTTTAAACAAAAGGATTGATTTTTAGGTTTGAATTTATATCATATCGGGTTAATTTAATTGGATTATGAAGATAACAGAAATCGCAGAAGGAATACACTATGTAGGAGTCAACGACCGCAGTAAACACAAGTTCGAGAACCTTTGGCCGCTCCCTTACGGAGTTTCCTACAACGCCTATCTGATTACCGACGAAAAGAATGTTCTGGTCGATACGGCCGATGCCGCCTATACCGACCGTCTGCTGGACCACATCGCCGAAATTATCGGAGACCGCACAATCGACTATCTGGTCATCAACCACATGGAGCCCGACCACTCGGCCTCGATCCAGTTTATCCGCCAGAAATATCCCCACATGACTATCGTGGGCAACGCCAAAACCCTCGAAATGGTGAAGGGTTACTACGGCATCGACGACAACACGCTGTGTGTGAAGAACGGCGATACCCTCACCGTGGGCAAACACTCGCTCACCTTCTACCTCACGCCCATGGTACACTGGCCTGAGACCATGATGACCTATTGCAACGAAACCCAAACGCTCTTCTCGGGCGACGCCTTCGGCTGCTTCGGGACTCTCGACGGCGGCATCAAGGACACCCAACTGAACACCGCCAAATATTGGGACGAGATGGTGCGCTACTACTCCAACATCGTGGGCAAATACGGCTCGGCCGTACAAACAGCCTTGAAGAAGCTGGCCTGCCTCCAAATCAAAACCATCTGCTCGACTCACGGTCCCGTGTGGGAAAACGAGGTGAATAGGGTTATCGACATCTACGACCGTCTGAGCCGCTACGAGGCCGAGCCGGGTGTAGTGATTGCCTATGGCAGCATGTATGGCCACACCGAACAGATGGCCGAGGTGATTGCCCGCGAACTGGCCGAAAACGGCGTCAAGAACATCGTGATGCACCACGTATCGCACGACGACCCCTCGTTCATTCTCCAAAGCATATTCCGCTACCAGGGTCTCATCATCGGCAGCCCTACCTACTCCAATCGTCTCTACCCCGAGGTCGAGATGCTCACCAGCATGATTGCCACCCGCGACATCAAAAACCGGGTATTCGGCTACTTCGGCTCCTTCTCGTGGGCCGGTGCCGCCGTGAAGCATCTGGCCGCCTTCGGCGAGTCGATGAAGTGGGAGACTCTGCCTTGCTGCGTGGAGATGAAACAGGGTCTCACCCCCGAAATCAAAGAGCTCTGCCGGGCTCTGGGGCGCGAAATGGCCGCTCGCATCAACAAAGCCTGACACACTACTGCTCGACACTCCGGCATCGGGCCGACATACCCCTAACAAGAAACCCTCGAGAACCGTTATTGCGGTACTCTCGAGGGTTTCTCGTTTTATCAAAAGGGGGGGAGAAAAAAGAAGTGTGTGATTGTCGGAGGAAATGTGTGATTCTTCTCCTCCCCGACCAACAACAACGAGGGCGGTCCCTTTGCCAAGAGCCGCCCCCGCCGCTTTATCTTACAGCCTTACCGGCCTTTAATCTTTCTTCTTGAACAACCGCTTGTACCACGGCAACATCTCGCGCGACTGGTTGGCGTAACCATATCCGTAACCATATCGGCCACCGCCATACTGCCGGTAAGAGTAGGCTTTCGACTTCATGTTCACATCGTTCAAGATGAGATAGGTAGGCACGGCGATGCGTTTGGAGCGAATCCAGCCGTTCAGCATTTCGATAGCCGCCTTGTTGGTATAGTTGGCACGAGCCACATACACCACGATATCGACGGCACGCGCCAGCAGGAAGGTATCGGAAACCATACCCAGCGGAGCCGTGTCGAGTATCACATAATCGTAGTGGGCACGGGCATAGTCAATCATTTCGTCGAAACGCTTGCTCATCAACAGCTCGTTGGGGTTGGGCGGTATGGGACCGGCCATGAGCAGGTCGAGGTTAGGATCGACTCCCGAGGGGTGAATGAGCGAAGCCAGGTCGGTATTAACGCCCGACAGATAGGTGGTAACACCCTCGCGATTGGGTATGTGGAAGTTCTCGGAGAGGCGGGGCCGGCGAATATCCACCCCGATGAGCAGCACCCGTTTGCCGGTGATGGCAAAGCTCAGGGCCATGTTCGAAGCGATAAAGGTCTTACCTTCGTGCATAACCGACGAGGTGACGACCAGCACCTTCTTGTCGGAACTGGTGAGTACAAACTGCAAGTTGTTGCGCACCAAGCGGAAGAGCTCGGCAATGGGCTCCACACTCTTCTTCTCGACCACGAAGAACTTGCCCTCAGGCTTGCGCGAAATCTCGGCCAGAATGGGTATGGAGGTGAGACGCTCGAGAGTCTTCTTGTCTTTCAATACGGGGTAGAAGACCATGCGCAGGTAGATGACAAAGCCCGGTATCAGCAAGCCCAACAGGACGGCCGCGCACAGAATCAGCACCTTCTTGGGCGATACCGGCTCGTTGGTCGAGTCGGGGTCGTCGATGATGCGGGCTACCGGCACCACCATGCTCTTGGCCAGGGAGTTCTCCTCGCGTTTCTCCAGCAGGAAGATATAGAGGTTCTCCTTGATACGTTGCTGACGAATGATGTCGGAGAGCTCCCGCTCGTAAACCGGCACATTCTTAATCTTGTCTTCGAGGCGTCTGTCCTGTTTCGAAATATCCCGTTTCTTGATTTCGACCCCCTTGCGGATACTCTCGATGCCCTTGAGCAACAGAGCCCGCTGGGTTTTGACACTGCGAGTCAGTTCGGCCACTACGGGGTTCGACTCCGACGAGGAGAGCAACAGCCGTTCGCGCTGCTGCAGGCTCTTGTTGTATTCGTTTATCAATGCGGCAAAATCTTCGTTGTCGATACCCAGCACGGGGATAGGCATATACTCGTTTTCGGGGACGGCCAGGAACTCTTCGACATAGTCGACCAGACTCTTTTGCAACTCCAACTCGGCCAGTTGACCATCGGCATAGCCGGTCTGCTCGAGGTAGAGCTGGGCCTCGGTCGAAATGTCTATCAGGTTGTTGTGGCTGCGATAAGCCTCGACTTGCGCCTCGACAACGGCCAGCTCTTCCGAGATGGACGAAAGGCGCGAATCGATAAACTCCTGAGTCTTCTCATTTCCCATATTTTTCAGGTTGGCTGCGTCGATGTTGTAGAAGTCGACCAGCGTACTGACAAAGTCCTTACCCTCCTGAACGACCGGGGTGCGGTAAATCACGGTGAGGATGGTTGCATCTTTCGAGGCAAAGGCTACCGTCAGGTTCAAGGTAATCGCCTTGCTCACGCTTCGCGGGTTGGAGAGGGTCATCGACAGCGTCTTCTCCAGCACGGGAATCGTATCGCCCGTGTAGCGCAACTGCACCGTACCGCCGGCAAACGGCAGCTCATAGGGCAACCCGTCGATAACCTGGTCGCAAAGCATCACCTTATCACCATCGAGGGTGTGAGTCTTGGCTTCGAGGTGAAACTTACCCCCATGCAACGGTTTGAGCTCGACCTGAAGCGGCGACTGTATTGCTCGCAGGTCAATCGAATCGAGCGCAAACTCGACCGGCGAATTGCCATAAAGCGGCGTGGTGCGCATGAACGATTTCCACGCATACGACTTGTACAACCCCAGCGCTTCGACTACGGCCGTTATCTGATTTTTCGAGCGGAATACCTCGATTTCGTTGTCGATATTGTTTTTGTAGGGCGACAAACCCAGACTCTCCAACAGCACGTTGCCGTTGTCGCTCTTGTTGTCTTGAATATAGACGGCCGAGGTCACCTCGTAGAGCGGGGTCTGCCTGAAGCAATAGAAGAGCGCTACCGCAGCCAGCACCACCACACAGGCGACAAACCATTTCCAGTGCGCAAAGCACTCCAGCAGAAAACCCGTGACGTCGAACGACTCCTCCGAGTTTTTCTCCTCTGTATTCTTTTGCTTATCTTCTTCCATAGTTGTTATTTCGAAATACTCCAGGCCGTAATAATCAAGTTAGCAATCGTCAGCAAAATAGATGTGGCACTGAATATGAGCGTAGTCGTAGGCGGTACCACTACGGCCGAATTGGCTTTCGACTTGTTGGGCTCCACATACAGCACATCGTTTTGTTGCAAATAGAAATAGGGCGAAGAGATCAGATTTTTGTCATTCAGATTGATACGGGCAATAGACTTGGTTCCGTCGGCATTGACTCTCACCAGCAGCACATTGTCGCGCCGGCCGGTAATGGCCAGGTCGCCGGCCAGAGCTATCGCATCGAGAATGCTCACCCGCTCGTTTTCGATGGTAAACATGCCCGGACGGTTTACATCGCCCAACACCGAGATGTTGAAGTTTTGTATCCACACCGACACCTGGGGCAACTCGCTCAGATACTTGGGATAGAGCATCTCTTGAATCATCAGTTCCAGCTCGCTCTTGGTCTTGCCGGCTACGTGGATGCGACCGATTACCGGGAACTCAATATCGCCGTTCTGGTCGACCAGATAATACTCCACAGCCTTCGACGTATTGCCTCGTACATAAGCCTCGCCCTGGTTCAACCGCTTGTTGAACGGGATTACCACCTCGTGGTTCTTGGCCATCACCGAAATGTCGAGAATATCGCCCGGCGCCAAAATAGGCGACGGTTGCGGCGTAGCGGCATTCAGTACCTCGGACGGAATATTTTCCACATCAATCATATAGGGTACATTCTTCGAGGAAGAGCACGACGTGATTCCCCAAACAAGAAGTGCAATAAACACCCGATACAAAAACTTCATCTTCTCCTTTTAATTTAAGTAAAGGTCTATTATAACCAATTTGCAAAAATAGCACTTTTTATACGGCCTGCAACATTTTTTACAAGAAAAACCTATTTCCAATCGGCCTCAAAAGGAGACAGCAAAAGCCCGCCCTCTCGCAACTATCGCAAACAACGAGAGAACGGGCTTCGCTAAAAAAAGCTATCGTACTGGCTTAGAAATTATAACGTATCATGGTGTTGATGCGGTTGGCCTGACCATCCTCGCGATTGAGGTTGGAACGTCGGCCATAGAGATACTCGATGCCTATGCTGCAATCGCTCGTGAGGTTGTAGAAGGCATTGCCCACGATATACTGGGCATAGCGATACGAGTCGGGCGAGAGTGCCCCCTGCTTGCTGTACACCCGGCTCTGGCTGTACGAGGCCGAGATGAAGATCTTGGGCGAGAAGGCATATTGCAAACCGGCCACATAGCCCAGGGTTTCGGGGGCATAGAGTTTGCCCTGCGTATCGGGGTCGGGAATCAGGTCGAAGCCCTCATCGTTCAATCCGTTCAGATACTCACCGTAGCCATAGCCATAGACTCCCTGGTAGTAGAGCGAGAGTTTGCGGGTAATGTGGGTGACACCCGAGAGCTGTACCGCCCACCCCAGCACCGAGCGGTTGCGCTGGGCCACCAGGTCGCGGTAAGAGAGGCCGCGCAACAGACCCGAGGCCCGTATGTGGTCGTGACCGCCGTTCCAGCCATACTGGATATAGAAGGGTATATCGGGCATGCGCTGGTTGATGGCGGCGTTGTAGTCGCCGTCGAGCGTGCAGGTGACCGACGGAGCCTCGGCCGCCAGGGCCATCTGCCAGTGTTTGCCCATATTGAACGTGTAACGCATCATCACGTTGCGCACGCTGGTCATGCCGGTAGGCCCCTCATAGTCGATGGTAGGAGGCGCCGCAGCAGCATCGACAAAGGTGCTCCACGTCTGACCTATCAGGAAACCACGAGCCTGCACATAGGCCTGGTCGAGCCGGAAGCCGTAGTTTTGTCCCGCCCGGAAGTCACCGTCGATAAAGACCGTATACTTGCCCAACACCGAGTTGTCGCCCACCAACTTGAAGAAGAGGTGCGACGTGGTGGCATCCATCTGGAACTGGTTGCGTTCGGCCGGATTGCCGGGCACGGAAATATCGTAAGTGAGGAAGTCGCGATTGGGCACGGCTCCGTCGAAGTCATATGACGCGGTCACCTTCACATAACCACCCACACCGAAAGCCACCTTGCCCTTGCGGTCGACAAAGAGGAACCGGGGGGCACGCGGGTCTTGGAAGTGGAGTTGGCGCGTGTCGTAAAACATGCCTATCAGCTCACTGTTGGCAGCATTTCCACCCCACAGGAAGACGATACGATCCGAAACTTCGGAGGGCACTTGACGGCCTCTCTGCTCGACCGCCTCGGTCGCCTGCGTGTCGGCGGCATCGGCAGCATCGGCAGCATATACCGGAGCCCCCACGAGGCACAGGGCGCAGGCACAAGAAAAGAACAATTTTTTCATATACACTCAGGATTTATAAGTTTTATTTTCAATTAAAACAACAGGCGGGTCAAATTGTTGAAGCAATCGTAAAAATAAGTAACTTTGCCCCCGACGAAAAGAGACTATACGCATGGATACAATCTTGTTAGCACTCACTCCCGAATTCGAGATGTTGAGAGATGAATTGGGATACGACGAGTATGAAGATTTCGATGCCTATGACATCATGTTTCAACAGGGATACGACCGCCAGCTCATCGAGGTAGCCGACGGCGAGACCTTCGAGGTTCCCGAGGGTTATCGAGCCACCCTCGAGAGCGACGACCCCGACAACGAATTCTATCTGCTCGAAGACGAAGCAGACCTGCTCGAGAAGGAGAATTTCATCGCCGACTCACTGCCGAGCGGCAACTACCGATACGATGCAGCCGAGGATGCCTTCTGGAAAACCGACATGGATTCGGACGACTCGTTTCTATAAACCCAACTTACCGTTATGGACACCGCATCTGTCGAAATCCACCCACTCGCCCCGTTTCTGCCGCCGCAGGCTCGCATCCTGATGCTGGGCAGTTTCCCGCCACCCCGCAAACGCTGGTCGATGGAGTTTTTCTACCCCAACTATACCAACGACATGTGGCGCATCTTCGGCCTTATCTTCTTCGACGACAAGGACCACTTTGTCGACACGGCCCACAAGTGCTTCCGCCGCGAGGCCATCGAATCGTTTCTGCGCGAACAGGGCATCGCCATCAGCGACACCGTGGCCGTGGCCCGCAGACTGAACGGCAACGCCTCGGACCTCACGCTCGAGGTGGTCGAGCCGCTCGACCTGGCCCGTCTGCTCGACCAGATACCCCGCTGCCACACCATCGTCACCACCGGACAGAAGGCCACCGATACCCTCTGTGCCATCACCGGAGCCACTCCGCCCCCGATAGGTAGCTACAACCAAATCGTCTACCACGACCGAACACTCAGAATCTACCGCATGCCCTCCTCCTCGCGAGCCTATCCCAAACCCTTGCCCGAGAAGGCGGCCATCTATCGCACCATCTTTCAAGCCCCGGCAATAGAGTAATATTACCATATTACATTTATGTTACATTTTTACAAACATTTTCATTTCTAAGCAGAATTATATTACTTTTGCAGTCTCAAAAATTTTAATTCTATACACTCTTTTTATATGGAATCGTTATCTTTCATACAGTGGTGTCTCGATAATATCAATTATTGGACCATCACTTTCCTTATGATGATCGAGAGTTCGTTTATCCCCTTCCCCTCCGAAGTCGTGATTATACCCGCCGCCTACAAAGCTGCCTATGGCGAACTGAATATGTATCTGGTTATCCTCTTCGGTACCCTCGGTGCCGATATAGGTGCCATCATAAACTACTACCTGGCCCTCTGGATAGGCCGTCCGCTCGTCTACAAGTTTGCCAACAGCCGCGTGGGCCACATGTGCCTGCTCGACCAAGGCAAGGTAGAGACGGCCGAACGCTACTTCGACAAGCACGGCAGCATATCGACCCTTATCGGCCGACTCATCCCGGCCGTGCGTCAGCTCATCTCCATACCCGCCGGTCTGGCCCGCATGAAGTTCTCGAAGTTTATCCTCTTCACCACGCTGGGTGCCATGTGCTGGAACATCGTGCTGGCCGCCATCGGATACGGATTCCACGCCGTCATTCCCGAGGACGAGCTCATCCTGAAGGTGCAGACCTACAGCCACGAGATACTCTACATACTCATCGCCATCTGTGTATTCATCGTGGGCTTCCTCATCTACAAAGGCACGAAAAAGACCAAATAAAAAAGATACTTTTGCCATCCGGTACAAAAGCCGTAGACTGGCGGGGCAACACCCGTAGCTGCGGCTTTTGTCGTACCTCTCCGACACGGCAACAAAATTTAGAAGACAGGAGTCGGCCCGGCATAGCCAAATACTGAAAACTGCGTTTTCGGTTTGTCACTGCTCTCTCTTTTCACTATCTTTAGACAGGAGTCGGCCCGGCATAGCCAAATACTGAAAACTGCGTTTTCGGTTTGCCTCTGCCCTCGCCTTTCACTATCTTTTCAGAAGAAAAGAGGCGGTTCGGCCAAGCAAATAATGCAAGCATCTTTGCTTGTCGCTCACCTTTCGCTATCTTTGTAACAAACACACAAAAACCATCGCCATGATCGAAACCGAACTTTGCGCCTTCTCCCTCGAAGCCTGTCGGGCGGCAGCCCGCGCCGGCGTGACACGGGTAGAACTGTGCGCCTCGCCCTACGAAGGGGGCACCACCCCCTCGGCGGCCCTCATACGAAGGGCCCGCCAGATACCCCACCTGCAACTGAGTGTGATGATTCGTCCCCGCGGGGGCGACTTCTTCTATACCGACGACGAGTTCGACCTGATGCTCGACGAGATAGATTTCGTGCGCGAATGCGGCGCCGACTGTGCCGTGGCGGGTATCCTCACCCCCGACGGCCGTGTGGACGAAGCCCGCACCGCCCGACTCGTAGAGCGTTGCGGCTCGATGCAGTTTACCTTCCACCGGGCCTTCGACATGGTGCGAGACACCTCCGAGGCCCTCGAAGCTCTCGTGCGCGCCGGCTGCTACCGGGTACTCACCTCGGGCGGACGCAACACCGTCAGCGAGGGTATCGACACCCTGCGCTCGCTGGTACGTCAGGCCGACGGCCGCATAGCCATCATGGCCGGCAGCGGCGTGAGTCCGTCGAACGTGCGGACTCTGGCTCAAGCGGGAGTCGACGCCGTGCACTTCAGTGCCCGCTGCCTCATCGAGAGCCGCATGACCTACCGCAACCCCACCGTCTCGATGGGGGGTGTGGAGGGTATCCCCGAATATGCTTCGGTGGGCGCCGACGAACGCAAGATACGCGAAATTCTCAATCAATTAACTCAATAAAAACCATCCGATATGAAAAAAACTCATGCCCTCCTGCTGCTGTGCGCCGGGTTGGCCTGCACGGTTGCAGGCTGTACCTCGTCGGGAATCTCGGCCGACAGTCAGCGACAACTCGAAACCGTGCTCGACGATTCGCCCCGAGCCGACAGCCTGCGCACTCTACTCAAGGAGACACCCCGCGACGAACAGGAAGCCATGGCCTATCTGCTGGCCTGGATGCCCCAGGGCGACCGCGACACCATGGACCTGGCACTGCTGCGCGAAAACGTGACCTACGCCTGCCGTGCCCGTGCCGAATTTCCCTGGACCAAGGCGCTGCCCGACTCGATTTTCCTCAACGAAGTGTTGCCCTACGCCTCGGTCGACGAGGTGCGCGATGCCTGGCGGAAAGATTTCTACGAGCGCTTTGCCCCTCGGGTGAAAGACTGTAAAGATATGCGTGCGGCCTTCGACACCATCAACCGCATCATTCCGCAAGTAGTGGGAGTTGAATATAATACCCTGCGCGAAAAGACCAACCAGAGCCCGTCGGAATCGATGCGCCAGGGCATGGCCTCGTGTACAGGTCTCTCCATCCTGCTGGTCGATGCCTTGCGCTCGGTAGGTATCCCGGCCCGCTTCGTGGGCACGGCTGCCTGGCACGACAACCGGGGCAACCACAGCTGGACCGAGGTATGGCTCGACGGGGTCTGGTACTCGACCGAATACTACTACCCCCCTGCCCTCGACGGCGCCTGGTTCATGGCCGATGCCGGACAGTCGACTCCGGGCGACCGCATCCACGCCATCTATGCCGTATCGTTCCGCCCCACGGGCGACTGGTTCCCGATGGTCTGGAATCAGGAGTCGCGCGACGTGCATGCCGTCGACGTGTCGCAACGCTATATCGACCTCTACGGCCAGCAGACCCAAACCATTGCCCGGGAGAATACCCACACCGTGGTGACCTTCGTCATGTACAAGGACAAACAGCATAGCACCCAATCGGAAGACCGGGTCGAGGCCAACGTCGATGTCTTCTGCAACGGTGTGCAACTGGGTGGCGGCCGCACCGCCGGTCCCTTGCAGGACATGAACGATGCCCTCAAGTTCCTGTTGAAGAAGGACCAGACCTACACCTTTGTCTATGAAAACGCCCGGGGCGAACGCGCTACCGTCGAGGCAACCGTCGGAGCCGACCCCGTAACCGTCACAGCCTATATGGAATAACGATACCATCCGCATAAAGAGAAGCCCTCGCCTGCCAACCGATGTGCAAGCGAGGGCTTCTGCTTTATCCTCTTTCAAGTTCTCTTTTTCGTTACAACTGTTTCAGCCGGGCTATGGTATCGAGCGGAGCCTCGGAGTGGAACACGAAGCTGCCGGCCACCAACGCATCGGCACCGGCCTCGACCAGCTGCCGCCCCGTCTCGAGGTTCACGCCGCCGTCTATTTCGATGAGGGCGTGCGAATTGCGCCGGGCAATCATCGCCTTCAGGTCGCGCACCTTGTCGAGAATGCGGGGGATAAACTTCTGCCCGCCGAAACCGGGATTGACCGACATGAGCAGCACCACGTCGACATCCTCGATAATATCCTCGAGCAGCGACACCGGCGTGTGCGGGTTCAGCGAAACCCCCGCCTTCATGCCCGCCGCATGAATCTGTTGCACCACCCGGTGCAGATGCGTGCAAGCCTCGTAGTGCACCGTCATGATGGCGCCCCCTATCTGCTTGACCTCGGCGATAAACTTCTGCGGCTCGACAATCATCAAATGCACGTCGAGCGGCTTTTTGCACCGACGGTTCACAAACTCCAGTACAGGAAACCCGAACGAGATGTTCGGCACAAACACGCCATCCATCACGTCGATATGCAGCCAATCGGCCGCACTCTCGTTAATCATGTCTATCTCGCTGTTCAGATTTCCGAAATCGGCCGACAGCAACGACGGAGAAATTATTACGCTCATATCACTATCTTGTTTATACAAAAGTACAAAAAGAAATGCAGACGAAAAGAAGATAACAATAATTTTCTTTCGTCTGCATAATAGATTATTATCGTTTCTATTCAAATGTCGTCAATACAAAATCGACCATATTGAATCGTACTTTGTCAAAAAACATCAACGATCTGAGCCCTAAATTACATTGATAAGAATACAATACACCGTCTGTATTCTTTTCCAACAAAACAACCATTTCAGGTACAGACACTTGACTATTTCCCAATTCGAGTGCTATGTTTTGCATTCGATAACACTCCGATATGTGCACACCTCCAATTCCTGCACCTCTGACAGTATCCAATTTACAATGAGTAGTGATGTATTCTTTGTTATTCGCAAAGAATCTTTCGTCTAACGAACCATATGAAGCATCACCGGTATCAATATTCATCAACATTTTATTACCGTGTACGATACCCTTGCCCAATAAATTCATACTGGATGAAAAACACATGTTTGGAGACACTTGGCTTCGTTTGGGAGCGGCTGATGGAACTGTAATTTTATGATTGACAAAATCAAGGGTCAGGTCTTTGAGTTGTAACATCAGTTCGCTACCGACCACAATATCGAAACAGTCAATATATTGGTCTGCCTCTTCGTTATGAGTTGTTATGTTTATGACATAAAAAGGAACATCCGTAACAATCATATCTCCAATTTTCAATTCCTTGGCTATTGCATAGTTTCCATTTTGTATACCTACTCCCCCAACAGTACTGGATGCTTCGAGTGGAATTAAATTATATTTAAGGGCTAATGATTCGGTAATAATATTTACTCCTGCGCCTGTGTCAAAAGTAATATCGGCTTCAACGCCATTTATATAACTGTCTCTTAGATGCATCAATACCGAATTGTTCTTTTCCGGACCAACCGGTACAATCTCAAACGGAATAGTCCCTGCCGAATTTTCAAATGTGATTTTATATGGATTGTATTTAGATAGGGCTTCGTATTGATCGATAAATTGCTGAACCCCTGCAATGGTTGTACTATCAAGATACGAGCGTATTGAACCAAGAGTTGAAGATAACATGTTTGCAGCAGCCTCATTATCTCCAGTCCTGCTTAAGTCCATGGCAAACATCATGGACGAACTGAGCATATTACCCAAATCAAGATTTTCTGACTGAGTGTTGAATAATTCCGTAAAGGCAGGAATGGAAACATCCGGACGATTCAACCTATTTCCAATAAGGCAACGAGAAAATATTTCAAAAAAATCGCTGATTGAATCTCTGGGCTCTGTTTGATATAAAGAGTCCAATGCAAACCAGTCTGAATTATTCATTGCATCAGCTATTTTTTCATCTGAACTTTGACTGTATCCAAATGAAAATGAACCTAAACATATCCCTAATGTAAGAATGAGTTTCTTCATAATCTGTTGTATTATTGTTTATCATTACTATCGTAATCCTCAATCCAATGACAAAAATAGTGAAAGTCGAAGGTAGAAAAACAAACTTGCTTGATTTTTATACTGAGACGCATCCTATCTTCGTGTAACAAAGATAGCGAAAGGTGAGGGCAGGGACAAACGGAAACGCAGTTTTCGATATTTGGCTATGCCGAACCGACTCCTATTCTACACCCCTCCTTCTGGACCCCGCGTCGCAGCGCGGGGTGACACCCCGTCATACCACACCCCGATGCGGTATCCAGGAATACCCATACGACAAAACATTAGCATCTTGTCAAAATGGAGCTCTCATGTTTTGGAAATTAAAAATTTGTCTATCCCGGGCCGACTCCATCTCCACTTATATTCTCATATCGAATACAGCTACCCCATGAATCACAATAAATAATATTTAGATACAATATTTTAGGATAATTTATTTAGTGATTTCCAAAAAAGCACTTTATCTTTGTTAGTGTCAATACGTGCAGAGTTCTGCCTCACAAGGCAGTAGTCGCTGACGTACCAGGCCGCACAATCCCATAACATGCCTTGTGCGGACACTTGACCAACGACAGAAGTCTTACTAATATATAAAAACACATGAGAAAAAGATTTACTCTCCTTGCCTCGATAGCCATGGGTATTCTGGCCGGACAGGCTGCCGCTCCCGACTGGGGAGTGGCCGATACCTTGGAACACTACGAAATAGGCCCCGGCATCCAATACATCAAGATACGGTACGAATCGGTACCCCTCACGCTGTGGGCTACCACCATCGACATGACCAACCCCTACAATGCCATCGAGCAGGTGCAGTCGAACAACGCCGTGCCCGACCTCTCGCGCGAACTGGTGCAAGACATGTCGAAACGGCTCACCCGGCCGGGACATAAGGTGTGTGCCGCCTTCAACCACGACTTCTTCAGCTATGATGCCGGCATCTGCATCGGGCTCAACGCCAGCAACGGCCTCATCTCCTGGTCGTCGGGCAGCGGTCGCTCTACCTTTGCTATCACACAAGACAAAACGGCCTCGGTATTCTTCCCCGTGCCTCAGTGCTCGGCCTCGCTGCCTACCGGCGAGTCGGTAGCCATCGACCAGTTCAACTGGGGTATCGGCTACACCAACGGCGACTGCGTGCTCTTTACCAACCTCAACGCCCTCACGCTCGATGCCGAGGGGCGGTATATCAAGCTGCGCCCGCTCGGCGACTGGATTATCAACGGTGAGCCTACCGCGTGCGAGGTGCTCGAGGTATCGGACTCGCCGCTGCAAACCTCCGAGAGCGATTTCGTGCTCTTCCTGCGCAACACGAAACGCGAGGCCCTGCCCGGTGTGGCTGTCGGCAGCGAAATCACTATCTCGCAGAAACTGATACCCGGCAAGTTCGGCACCCCGCCCGAGAATATCCTGCAGGCCTTCCACGGCTACCCCAGCATCGCCTTCGAGGGGAAACTGCACGAGGGCGAATACAACGATTTTGAAAACGGCCGCGAATACGAGCTCTCGTGCCGCACCATGGCCGGCATGTCGCAAGACGGGAAGACGGTCTACTTCGTAGCCACCGAACTCTCGGAGAACAGCGTGGGTATCAACTGCATCGACATAGCCAACTGGATGCTGGCCCACGGCGCCTGGAACGTGGTCAACTTCGACAGCGGAGGCTCCACGGCCATCGTGGTGAACCACACCATGCTCAACCTGCCGGGGCGCGGCTCGCTGCGTCCGGTCATGGACGGCGTGCTGGTGGTATCGAATGCCCCCGAAGACAGCGTGGTGGCCCACTACACCTTCTCGAAAAGTCAGTTGAACGTACCCATTATCTCGCTGGCACCGCTCACCCTCATGGCTCAGAACCAATACAAGGATATTGTCGAGCGTAACGTCGAAGGTTTCACCTTCCGCTGCGAACCGGCCGAGCTGGGTTGGGTCGACGACGAGGCCGTATTCCATGCCGGCGAAACGGTGATGGCGGGTAAAATCATTGCCGAAAAGGACGGTATCTCGGCCGAGCTGCCGGTATCGACCCGACCGGTCGAAGGCATTCATATCGCTGTCGACGAAGTGCTCATCGACAGTGTGCGCCCCTACCGCATCAACCTCGAGGGGAGCATCAACGGCCAGGTATATACGCTCGACCCGGCAGCTTTCACCTGGAGCTCGACCAACCCCTCGTGCTGCCGCATCGACGAGGGGGTAATCAAAGGCTTGGCCAACGGTGAGACTACCCTCACCGGCACCCTCGGTGACCTCACGGTAAATCTGCACGTAACGGTAGAGGTGACCCCGGCTACACTCGTACACGAAGACTTTGCCGACCTCACCGACTACCCCCTCGCCTCGACCGTAGCCAACACCCTCACCCTCACGCACGAGGGGCTGCCGGCCGGATGGAGCGACGGAGCCGTGCTGCGGTTCGACCAGAAGGCGGGACGCAACCCCTACGTCGAACTGGGCAAGAGCTACCGGCTGTACAGTCTGCCCGACTCCATTTCGCTGCAAATCAACCTCTCGGACGAGGCGCTGGCCGCCATCAAACACATCCGTTGCGACTTCACCCACCAAGGGGGTAAAAACTACTGGCAACCCGAGTATGTGCCCTCTCACACCGGCGACCAGACTATCACGTGGGCCTTTGCCCAAGAGGGTGGCGAATATCCCATCGAGGACTTCCCCCTCACGCTACAGGCCATCCGCCTGGTGCTCAACGCCGGCAGCCGGTCCGAGGTAGCCATACCCCTGCGAGACCTGCGGGCCTACTACCCCGTGAAGGAGAACTCGGCCGTAACGACCCCCGTTGCCGAGAGTCGCTTTGCCTGGATCTCGACCGAGGGCTCGCCCGTGCTGCACTACCGCCTGTCGCGCACCGGTGCGGCCGACATCGCGCTGTGGACCCTCGACGGACGGCAACTCACCGCCTACACCACCACCCGCGAACTGCCGGGCACCTACACCTACCCCCTGCCCGACCGCTTCCTCACGCCCGGGATATACCTCGTGACAATTCGGGCCAACGGCCAGACTCAAAGTTTGAAATTCAGGGTAAAATAAGATAAGGTTATTATAACAGCGGGGGAGAGCGGTGTGCGACCACTCTCCCCCGTTTTATGTTATCATTCGAGCTTATTCAACCTCACTCTTCGCTTTGCCGCAACCGATAATAAAACTTGTGATGCTCGAAGCAGACCTCGAGCAACCCGAAGCGGACAAAGCGAGCTATATGCTCCACGGCCGACCGATACGAGAGCCGGGCCAACCGGCTGTATTTGCTCACCGTTATCTCGCCATGCTCGGCCAGATAGTCGAGCAACATCTGCTCGCGCTCGGTATACTCCACAAGCGACCCGCGCTTGCTGTTCTTCTGCCGCCACACCGCCAGGTGCACGGCCATAGCCAGTATGTTCTCGTCGGCAATGCGCACATAAGCCATGTATTTGCCGGGAGCCACCTGGGCCTGTATCGGTTTCTCCGGAGCCTTGGGTATCTCGGCAATGAGCACCGTCTTGCCGTCGACCGTATAGGTGTGCATGGCAATATCGACCTGCGGCTGGCAGTAGAGCCGGGCCGCCGCCTCGATCATGTAAATCTCCTCTTCGGAGCGCACCCCGGCAATGCGGCCGTTGTCCTTCACCCCGATGAGCAACCGGCCGCCGTCGGTATTGGCAAAGGCCGACAGCGAGCGGGCTATCTTGCGGGCATCGGAGATTTCGAACTTGAAATCCTGCTGCTGGTGCTCTCCCTCGTCGATGAGCTGTTGCAGATAGGCTTTGTCGGATACCGGCTTCATACCTGCCCCTCCTTCATCAATCTACGCAGGCGGTAGCGGAACCGCAGCCAAAAGAGGAAGCCGGCCGAGAACAATCCTGCCGGGAAGGCGACCCACACCCCCACGACTCCACCGTCGAGCGTGAAACCACACAGGTATCCTACCGGCAAGGCTATCACGAAATAGGCCACGAAGGCAATCCACATCATGGGCTTCACGTCGGCCGTCCCCCGCAGGGCGTTGGCAAAGGTAATCTGCAAGGCATCGCCAAACTGGTAGACGATGAGCGAATAGATGAGCACCACCACAAGAGCCATCACCGCGGGGTCTTCGGTGAAACTGTATACGATAGGCACCCGAGCCAGGTAGAAGAAGAGACTGGCTGCCACGGCCAGCACCAGAATGATGCCCAGCCCGGCATGTACGGCCCGGCGCAGGTTGGGGAAATCGCGCTGTCCCATAAAGTGGCTCACCCGCACCGCCAGGGCAGCACCCATACCATAATAAATCATAAAGCCCAGCGTACTGACCGAAATCATAATCTGGTGAGCCGCCAATGGCACACTGCCCAGCCAACCCACCATGATGGCGCTCAGCGAGAAGGCAGCCGTCTCCATACCCATCTGCAAGGCCAGCGGCCACCCCAGGGCATTGAGTTGCACGAAGTCGTTGCGGTTGAAGCGCGAATGGCGCATCGCCTCCCGATAGGCCCGGTAGCGAGGCATCCACCACACCATCCCCACAAAGACCAGCAGCATGACTACCCGCGACACCAGCGTACTCACGCCGGCACCGAACAGCCCCCATTCGGGGCAACCGAAGCTACCGTAGATGAGCAGATAGTTCCCTATGATATTGAGAGCATTGCCCCCCAGCAAAATCCACATGGGCGTGCGTGTATCGGTGAGCCCCTCGGAGAACTGCCGGAAGCTGTTGAAGAGCATCACGAAAATGAGCGAGATGAGCTGCAAGACAAAATAGGGCCGTATGTAAGGCAACAACTCCACCGGCTGTCCCAGCCGATCGACAAAACAGTAGACTACATACATGATAACCGTGAGCAGCACCGCCACTGCCGTGTGAGCCACGAGGGCATTGCGGAAAACCCGCCCGATGCCCTGCACGTTGCCGGTCCCCTGCAACATCCCGATCAGAGGGGTAAGTCCGTATGAAAAACCCGTCGCAAAAATAATAGCCAGGTTAAATACGTTGTTGACAAAGGCAGCAGCCGCAAGCTCCTCGGTGCTGTGGTGCCCAATCATCACCGTATCGGCCAGTCCCAATATAATCATACCCAACTGCCCCACGACAATGGGGAGTCCCAGTTTCAGCAACGAAACGACCTGTTGCTTATAAGGCAATAGTGGAATCGCATTCATAAATACCATTTCAAAAACAGCGTGCAAAGATAGTGAAAGGTGAGAGGAGAATAAAATATCGAAACATCGTTTCAGATATTTTTTATCCCGAACCGTATCCTATCTTCTATAAAGATAGTGAAAGGTGAGCGACAAGCAAAGATGCTTGCATGATTTGCTTGGCCGAGCCGCATCCTATCTTATCTAAAGATAGTGAAAGGCGAGAGCAGAGACAAACCGAAAACACTGTTTTCAAGAGTTTGGCTATTCCAATTCGCCCCCATCCCTATCTGATTCTCCATTCAGCCCCCACGGGCCCAACATCCTGCCCCACCCCACCGAGAGACAAAGAGAGAGGGGTTGCACTCACGCGAGACAACCTCTCTCTTCTGATAAACTTTTATGTCAAGCCGCTCGATTAGAAGAGCTTGGCAGGATATTCACCGGCATCGACCAGTGCCTGAATCTTGTCGACAACCGACTGACGATCGGCGGCATAAGTCACCCCAAACCACTTCGACGGCGTGTCGAGTACCGTAACCGTAGCCTTACCCGATTGGATGAGGTCGTTGACTACCAGCGGGATAAAGAACTCGGCCTTGATATTGCCGGCATTCTCCTGGAGGAATTTAACGAAATACTCTTCGGAGTATTTGAAATAATCGGGCGTAAAGCCCCACATGTTCATCGACACGGGCGTATTGTCGTCGATAGCCGTCCAGCTGTCGTCGTCCTCCTTGTACATGACCCGGCCGTCGCGACGCTCGATTTGCGTACGCTCAACCACCGAAGTCAAGTGTTTGGCGGCATTGGTCTCGCAGATACCGCGAGCCACGGTACCGCTCTCCGACAAGGTGTTGCCTACCCGGTAACCCACCATGCAATAGTCGTTTTGCTTACCCTCCTGATTCTTCAGATAGTCGGCCAGGATGGCAAAGCTCTCGCGGCCGTAGAAGTCGTCGGCATTGATGACGGCAAACGGCTCTTTAATCACATCCTTGCCCATGAGCACGGCGTGGTTGGTACCCCACGGTTTGGTGCGGCCTTCGGGGCAGGTAAAGCCCTCGGGCAGGTCGTTGATCGACTGGAACACCAGTTCGCACGGGATATGTCCTTCGTATTTGGAAAGAATCTTCTCTCTGAAATCTTGTTCGAAATCTTTACGGATGACGAAAACTACTTTACCGAATCCCCCACGCAAAGCGTCGAATATCGAATAATCCATAATCGTTTCACCATTGGGGCCCAGTCCGTCGAGTTGCTTCAAGCCCCCATACCGGCTACCCATACCGGCGGCCAATACAAAAAGAGTTGGTTTCATAACAGTTTCTTGTTTTTTAGTTTTCCATGAGTTGCAAATGTAATTATTTTTTATGATAATGCACCCATGCGCTCCCGACTTTTCACCTCCGGCTCTGAGGAAGGTCTCGTTAATCGGCTCGAAAACAGAAGAAACACAATGCTAACAAACCGATTTTGTTCACGGCAACTATGTTAAAAATGAAACGATAGCACAAAAAAATTCTATTTTTGCTTTCCGTTTTCAAAAAAAACATCTTTATTTGCAACGAATAATAATTATTGAATCACTCTAAAATAAGATTGCCTATCGACAAAACATTACGCTGGAATAAAAAAAAGAGAGGTAGTAATGAACGATTTATTCGACCGCACCGACGAAGAATTGGTTGCGCTGTATGCCGAAGGTAATAATGGAGCTTTTGATGTATTGCTCAAGCGTCATCAGGCCCGTACTTTCAACTATATTTTCTACATTGTCAAAGACAAAGAGTTGGCCAACGACATCTTTCAGGAGACCTTTGTCAAGGCCATTATGACCATCAAGCAGGGACGCTACACCGAGAACGGCAAGTTCCCGGCCTGGATTTCGCGTATCGCCCACAATCTCATCATCGACTTCTTCCGCCAGGAGAAGGCCGACAACTACGTCGTATCGGACAACGAAACCATGGACATCTTCAACCGCAAGGAGCTGAGCGAGGGTACGGTCGAAGACGCCATCGTACACAACCAAATCGAGGCCGACATACGCAAACTCATCAAAGCTCTGCCCCACTCGCAGCGCGAGGTTCTCATCATGCGCTACTACAAAAACATGAGCTTCAAAGAGATTGCCGACCACACCCAGGTAAGCATCAACACCGCACTGGGGCGGATGCGTTATGCCATACTCAACCTGCGGAAAATGGCCGAAGAGAACAACATTGTTCTCACTCTGTAATAAAAAAGAGCACCTCACAGATAATAAATCACAGGCCGACGACGTTTACCATATACAAACATCAACACTTCGGCCTATGAAAAAAACCTCTACTCCCAAAGACACCCTGACAGTGAGAAGCTCAAAGACGCAACAACAGCCGTCGGCCTCGACAATCGACTTTATCAGGCAATTTGCCAGAGCCTACTCGTTCGAGCCGCAACTTCCGACCTCATTGGGCGGATTCGTGAATAACTGATACAAAGGGGGATTCCTGCCAACAGGGACTCCCCCTTTGAGTATCGGCCCCACCCCCTTCTCTCTCCGTCTGAATCGGTCCTGCTCCAGACAGACAATCAATCACCCCTCCTTTATCTTCTTCACATTTCTTTGTGCAACAACTTTTTTTAAAAAAATTAGGTTGCCTATTTCCGTTTTTATTCTATAAATATTATATTAGGGACAGTCGTTTAATTCCGTCATTATGAGTCAATCGGCAGACTGTCCCGGT
>NZ_CAMMHD010000023.1:0-41888 GCF_946496565.1 uncultured Barnesiella sp. | reverse complement strand
ACTTTGTTTTCAAATTTGACCATGCCGAGCCGCCTCCTGTCTTCTACAAAGATAGCGAAAGACGAGAGCAGTGACAAATGAAAACTTTATTTTCAAATTTGACCATGTCGAGCCACCTCCTGTCTTCGTGTAACAAACGATAGTGAAAAGTGGTCGGAGAGGCAAACCGAAACAAAATTTCGAGTCTGATTATCCCGAACCGCATCCCATCTTCTATCCATAAAGATAGAAACAAAAAGTCAAACCCCATCGGGTTTCAGACACTTTATCTTTTTTAAATAGGAATACCGATTTGTACAGCGATAGTCCCTTATCGAGATTTCAAGTAAAATCTACCGATAAGAAAAATAAATAAAAATTCACAATAACTCTTTTTAATAAAGATTTTATGTATATATTTCCATATATTATGGAAACATATACCTTTGCAGTCGTATTAACTAAAACAGGTATAACTATGAAGAGATTTCTTACTTTTTTTGCTCTCATTACAGCTCTTTGCCCGTTCCAGTCCAAAGCCGCAGATGCTACAACATTTGAGGTAAATCGAATCCAATACACCGTTACCGGCGAGAATACGGTAGGCGTGTCGGGATTTAACGAGACGTATGGATCGGACGAAACCCCGATGACCGAAGTTATCATTCCCGAATCGGTCGCTTACGAAGGGAAAAACTACACCGTGACTTCGCTCGAAGAGTATGCCTTCCAGTGGTTGTCGGACATTCGCAAAATCGAAATGCCCAACACTGTAACGGCCCTGAAAAACAACGCCATCTACTACAACTACGATCTGGAAGAGGTGGTACTGTCGCAAAACCTCACCACACTGGGAGCCTATGCCCTGGCTTCGAACAGCAAACTGAGCTCGCTGGCTATTCCGGCCGGAGTGACCGAGATTCCGCAAAGTTGTTTCTTCAATGACCAGGGACTGAACACTATCACCTTTGCCGGTGACTTCACCTCGATAGGCAGTGGAGCCTTCTACAAGACGGCCATTACCGAGATTGAGATTCCCGGCAGCTGCAAGACGATTGGCAACAATGCCTTCCAGCTCTGCCCCAACCTGGCCCGGGTAACTCTGGACGAAGGAGTAGAAGTGCTGAGCGAAGGTGCCTTCAGAGAGTGCAGCAAACTGACCGAAATAAACCTCCCTGCCAGCCTCAAGTCGATAGGAGAATATGCTTTCCTCGATGACTCGTCGCTCGCTTCGGTAACCATCCCGGCCGGCGTAACCGAGATTGGCGACGCGGCCTTCTCCTACACGGGAGTAACAGCCTTCGAAGTAGAGGCCGGCAACACCGTATGCCAAGCCATAAACGGGGTATTGTACTCGGCCGACGGTAAAGTGCTCATGGCCTATCCGACAAAAGCCGAAGCTACCGAATACACCATTGCCGACGGCTGTCTGGGTGTGGGCGAAGGTGCATTTGCGCACTCAAACGTACAGAAAATAGTTGTGCCCGATGGTATGCGTGCCTTCGACGACAACGCCTTCTCCGAGTCGGCCCTGTCCGAAATCAACTTCCCCGCATCGCTCGTACTGATGGGTAACCAGGCTTTTGCCTTGACGCAACTGACCACACTAGTTCTTCCCGAAAACATGACTGCCGTGTATGAAGGGACCTTTGCCCAGTGTACCGCTCTGAAATCGATAACGATTCCCGCAAGCATCCGCGACATCGAGGCCTACGCCTTCAACGGCTGCACCGCTCTCACCGAAGTATTCTGCCTGGGTGCCACCCCTCCCGTACTGAACTATTACGAGGGTTACGACCACCCCTTTGGCAACCTTGAAGCCTCACAGGTAACCGTGTATGTTCCCAAAGGCTGCAAAGCCGACTATGAGGACAGCGAGTGGGGCTACCAGTTCGACCACATCGTCGAGTCGGCTACCGGAGTCTTGGCTTACGAGAGTGTGCTCCCTGCCAACGATTCGGAGCTCGAGACCCTCGGCACACTCGAAATTACCTTTGCCGACAACATCTCGCTCGTGCAACAATACCCCGAGGTAACCGTCGTAAAAGGCCAAGAGCTCTATGGCGAACCAGTCGTGAACGAAGGTGGCTGGATGGCCTATGCCAGCGGAAAAACGGTAAATGTATTCCCGGCCGATGAGTATCAAGAGGGCGTTCAACCCATTGTCCTGGAAAGCGGCGAAGAGTATTATGTGACTATCCCGGCCGGTATTGTCGAAAATGCCGACGGCGACCAAAATCAGAAAATCGTGCTCCACTACTCCGGCAAGGTTCAGTCGGGTATCGAACAACTCGAAGGCAATGCCTGCTTCGTAGCCCAAAATGCCGGCATGCTGCAGGTGGTATTGGGCGAGCTGAGCAACTGTACGGTCGAGCTCTTCAACGCTACGGGCAACCTTGTCGATCGCATCGACGGGGCTCAAGGTTCGGTTTCGTTCCAACCTGCTGCCCAAGGCCTCTACCTCATTCGGGTAACTTCTGGTGGAACTGTCAAAACATTCAAAGTGGTCAAATAATTTTCCAAACACGCCACTTGCAAAAGAGGGTGCCTTGTCAAGTCATCGACTTGAGGGCACCCTCTTCTTCTCTATCGACTCTTCCCTGCACGGGCAATTGAGGCAACACCAGACACAAAAAAAAGGAGCACCCCGTCCGGGGGCACTCCTTTCTGCCGGCTTGCATGCAGTTTACAAGCTGGCAATCTCTTTCTTGATGCTCTCGAAAATATCGTCGATGCTGCCCATGCCGGGGATAGCACGATATTTCTTCTCTTTCTGATAGAAGTCCTTGAGCGGTCTGGTCTGGTTGTGGTAGACATCGAGACGTTTCTGGATAGTCTCCAGGTTGTCGTCGCTGCGGCCCGATACCTGTCCGCGTTTCAGCAGACGGTCGATCAGCTCCTGCTCCTCGACCTCGAGACCCAGCACCACATCTACCTGAGCCTGACGCTCGGCCAACATGCGGTTCAAAGCCTCGGCCTGTGCAATGGTACGGGGAAAACCGTCGAAGATGACGCCCTTCTTGGCCTCTTCGTGCGAGTCGAGTACATGAGCCAGAATATCGACCATCAACTCGTCGGGAATAAGCTGACCTTTCGAAATATACGAATCGGCTGTCTTGCCCAGTTCGGTACCTTTGGCAATCTGCTCGCGCAATACATCACCCGTAGAAATATGGAACAGACCATACTCCTTGATAAGATTATCGCTCTGAGTTCCTTTACCCGAACCCGGAGCGCCAAAAATAACTACATTCAACATTTTACCTTAATATTATCCTATTCAACCTTGTGTTTGTTCAATCTTCGACAACGACATAAATATCTTTCAGATTACGCCCCTGCTCGTCATAGTCGAGGCCATAACCCACGATAAAGGCGGGGGGAATCTCGAGCGCCACATAGTCGGGCTTTACATCGCACTTGAGCGACTCGGGCTTGAACAGCAGCGTGGCCACCTTCACCTCTTTGGGATTGTGGGCATAAAGCTGCTTGAGCAGCTGCTGGATGGTGAAACCCGTATCGACAATATCCTCGACCACCACTACCGTGCGGTCGGTAATATCTTGTTGCAAACCATAGATTTGTTTTACTTCGCCCGTCGAGTGCATGCCCTCGTACGATTTCATGCGGATAAACGAAATCTCGGAATCGACCTTGATTTCGCGAAACAGATCGGCGGCAAAAACAAATGCACCGTTCAATACGCATAAAAAGAGGGGGTTCTTTCCGGCCAGGTCTTCGTTCATCTGCGAAGCGACACGAGCCACAGCCTCGGCAATCTTTTCTTTCGAAATATAGGGCGTGAAAAAACGGTCCTTAATCTGAATCTTTGTGTCCATTGGTGTTATTCTGAATGTTGCACAAAGTTATAATAAATCGCAAAAACTCCGATAACGACACACTATATTTTTGCAGAATTACCGTTTGCATCGCCTCTTGACCTGCCAAAATATTTCTTAGCCCGTTTTTTTCGCATGTTTTCGAAGTAGACAGAATATGCTTCAATATAAAAAATCAAGCAAACTATCTCTTCCTCTTTCGACTTTCGCTCTCTTTATAGATGATAAGATGCAGTTCGGCATAAATCAAAAACGAAAACTTCGTTTTCTTTTTGTCTCTGCTCTCACCTTTCACTATCTTTGTTACACGAAGATAGGAGTCGGTTCGGCATAAAAAATATCTGAAACAAGTTTCGATATTTTATTCTGCGCTCACCTTTCACTATCTTTGTAAGACTCCTCCCGGCCCTGTAGCCGAGGGTAAAACCTGTACGACATGAAACTATTTACGACCCAATCGACCAAGTTGCTCGACCAACTTACTTTAGAATACGAGCCTATCGACTCGATCGACCTGATGGAGCGGGCAGCCGAAGCTCTCACCGAAGAGATCAGTAAAACCGTATCGCCCGACCGCCGCCTCTATATCTTTGCCGGCCCCGGCAACAACGGGGGCGATGCACTGGCTACGGCTCGCCTGCTGCTGGGATTGGGCTATCAACCGGCCGTCTATCTGTTCAATACCATGCCCAGCCATCGCCTGTCGACCGACTGCGCGCGCAACTGCGACCGATTGAGGGCTACCGGCATCACCCAGTTCTACGAAATCACCAACCAGTTTACTCCGCCCGAAATACAACGAGGCGATGTCATCATCGACGGCCTGTTCGGGGCCGGACTGCACGACCCGCTTTCGGGCGGATTTACCTCGCTGGCCCGATATATCAACGAGTCCGAGGCCTTTGTCATCTCCATCGACATCCCCTCGGGCCTCTTCGGCGAATGGAATCCCGACGCCTCGCC
The DNA here is from genome assembly GCF_946496565.1 of uncultured Barnesiella sp. NCBI lineage: Bacteria > Pseudomonadati > Bacteroidota > Bacteroidia > Bacteroidales > Barnesiellaceae > Barnesiella > uncultured Barnesiella sp. The sequence continues at coordinate 37,107 of NZ_CAMMHD010000023.1, read as the reverse complement.
CGACCGTGTGGTCAAAGCCGACCTCACCCTTACCCTCCAGACTCCTAAACTGGCCTTCTTCTTTGCCGAGAATACCCAGTTTACCGGTCGGGTCAAGGTGCTCGACATCGGTCTGCACCCCCGGGCTATCGCCGAGACGGCCACCGACTACTACCTCACTACGGCCATCGATGTAGTCCGCCACCTGCATACTCGGGCCAAATACACCGACAAGCACGACTACGGCCACCTGCTGCTTGCCGCCGGACAATACGGCATGGTGGGAGCTTCGGTTCTCGCCGCCCGGGCTGCCCTGCACAGCGGGGCCGGTCTGGTATCGGTCCACGCGCCTCGCTGCGCCAACCTCATTCTGCAAACAGCTGTACCCGAAGCGCTCTTCTCGCCCGACAAAGGCGAAGAGCATATCGAAGAGATTCCCTCGAACCGGCGTTACACGGCGCTGGCCGCAGGCCCGGGCATGGGGTGCAACGCCACCTCGATAGCGGCTCTCAAGCATCTGCTTCAGGAGGTGAAGCAACCCCTCGTGCTCGATGCCGACGCGCTGAACTGCATTGCTCAGGACCCGAGCATTCTGCAATCGCTGCCCTCCCGCACCATACTCACCCCGCATGTCATTGAACTGGAGCGCATGTTCGGCCCGCAAACCAGCGATGCCGACCGGCTGAAATGTGCCACTCATGTAGCTGTCAAATACGATATTATCGTGGTGCTGAAAGGGGCCCATACGGCCATAGCCATGCCCGACGGCTCAATCTACTTCAACTCCACGGGCAACCCCGGCATGGCTACCGCCGGCAGCGGCGACGTGCTTACCGGCATCATCGGCTCTCTGCTGGCCCAAGGCTATTCCCCCGAAGAGGCGGCTATCATCGGAGTATTCGTTCATGGTACGGCCGGCGACATTGCCGCCCGACAGGAGGGCGAAGAGTTCGTCACAGCCGGCGACATCGTGGCCCGTCTGGGACAAGCCTTCAAACAGATAAAAACGGAGCGAATGCAATAAATTTCAAAACATTCGCTATCTTTGTAAAAGATAGAATAACCCGGCGAGGGGAAAAAGCCTATGTACGGCTCCCGACTCCGAGTTCTCCCGAATGTAAACCAACAGCAAAACAATACAAAGCTCTATGAAATACGCCCTCTTATCCCTCTGCCTGCTCTTCACGACCAGCATAGGATTGGCTCAGGAGACGAAAAGACTCACCGCCGACAAACATAACGAGTACGGACTCATATTCTCTTTGCCGCAAACTCACCTCGACCTCGAGGTCGTAGCCACAAAGACCATCCGCAAGGCAGGCCCCTACTATCAGTATGCCGAGAAATATCTGGGCATACCGGGTGCCATCACCCAGGACTCCGAATCGTGGAGTCTCACTTCGGTCAAGGTCAACCCCTACGGAGTGCCCGACCCCGAGGAGCAATACCTCATGCAGTTCAAGTCGGGTAGCGACGGCTACATCGTACTCGACGAAAACGGCCTGTTGCTCTCGATCAACACCGAACCCGTGGTCGACACGATTGTCCCCATCGAACCTAAAGCCAAAAAGAAGTCGCCCCTCGATAACCACGACTATGCCAAGGTATACTCCGAAGAGCTGCTCATGTCGGCCTCGACCGCCAAGATGGCCGAGGTGGCTGCCAAGCAGCTCTACCGCATACGCGAAAGCCGCCTGAACCTGGTTACCGGCGAGGTGGACGAGCTGCCGGCCGACGGCGAATCGTTCAAACTCGTCATCCAACAGCTCGACGAGCAGGAGGCTGCCCTCACCGCTCTCTTCATGGGTACGACCCAAACCGAAACGGTGGTCAAGCACATCGACTATATCCCCGTGGCTGAGGCAACCAACGAGGTGGTGTTCCGCATCTCCGACCTCTATGGCATAGTCGACTCCAATAACCTGAGCGGCGCCCCCATATACCTCAACCTGCAAATTACCGAGGAGGGACAACTCCCCGTCGACAACAAGGGCGAGGTGAAAAAGATGCCCAAGAATGCCGTGCCCTACGCCATTCCCGGCAAGGCCGAGGTGACTCTCACCGACGGCAAAAAAGCCCTGTTCAAAGGCGAAGTGCCGGTGGCCCAGTTCGGCGTTATCTTCGGGCTCGACCCGTCGCTCTTCACCGACAAGAAGAACCCCACCTGCGCCACCTTCTATCCCCAGACCGGGGCTATCCGTCAATTAGGGAAATAACCGAGAGAATATGTTGCTGCCCTACATGAACAGCGGAGTGGTCGAAGCCGGCTGCGACGAGGCGGGTCGCGGCTGTCTGGCCGGGGCGGTCTATGCCGCAGCCGTGGTGCTGCCACCCGACTTCCGCAACGAACTGCTCAACGACTCGAAAAAACTGACCGAGAAACAGCGCTATGCCCTGCGCCCCCTCATCGAAGAGGCGGCCCTGGCTTGGGCTGTGGGGATTGTCACCCCGCAGGAGATTGACCGCATCAACATTCTCAACGCCTCGTTCCTGGCCATGCACCGGGCCATCGAGCAGCTGCGGGTCAGCCCCCAGCATCTGCTCATCGACGGCAACCGCTTCAAACCCTATCCCGGCATTGCCCACACCTGCGTGGTGAAGGGCGACGGCAAATACGAGGCCATCGCCGCCGCCTCGATTCTGGCCAAGACCTACCGCGACGACTACATGAACGAACTGCACGAAAAATACCCCATGTACGACTGGAAATCGAACAAGGGGTATCCCACCAAAGCTCATCGAGCAGCCATTGCTCAATACGGGCCTTCGCCTTACCACAGGCTATCGTTTCAGTTGCTCGAGCGGCAACTCTCCATTTTCTGATTACGGAACTCGTTTATGCTGCGGGCGAAAGCAACCACCGGTCGAGCACACGGTAGAAGGGGCTCACCATATGTACAATAGGGCCCACAAGCAAAGCCGAAACCACCGTACCCAGCCCTACGCCGGTAACCGTCGACGAGAAGAGATACGACATGATGCAAGCTATCAGCACCAGCGTCACGTCGAATCCCAGTTTCACGAAACCAAAGGGATGCTTCAACCGCTGGGCTATCACCTTCACAAAAAACTCGCCGGCCGTCATGGCCACATTCACCTTCATCTCGAGGGCAATACCCATGGCCAACACACAACAGCCAATAAGCAGATAAACAATCTGTTGCACAAAATTGACGGGGGCTACCCAAAACAACATGTTCATACCCCAGTCGATAAAGATACCGAAACTGAGCGAAATGGGTATCTGCAGCAGGTAGGGACGCAAATCTTCCTTGAACGACTCGTGCGTCATGAACGGCAGCTCAAACAGCATGAACAGAATATTGACAATAATCGTCCATTGCCCCATCGTGAGCGGCGTGAACAGACTCAATACATAATTGACACCGGTAATAGGCGAAGTCCCCAACAAGGCTTTTGTAATAAAGTCGATACCCAAGGCGTTGATAAACAGCGAAACAACAAACAAAAGAGAACGCCTCAACGAATATACATTCATCATCATGTGTAATACCTTAAAAAAACGGTGCAAAGTTCGCCCTATTTCCGCAATGTGTGCTCATAAAAGAATAAACAACTTTGGTTAAAAACGAAACAGTTCTTACCTTTGGTAAAAAATTCGGCTCATGGACATTTTGCTACTCGACCTGCTTCGCAAGATACCGCAAATCGGAGCTTTCGCCCACAGGCAAGGGCTCTCACCCCACGACCGGGCAACCATCGGCAAAGGCTTCTTTTTCGTTTTCGTCGAAAGAGGAACAGCTTTGCTCACCGACATGCGCCAGGACTACACGATTAAGGGCGAAGATCTGATTGTACTCTCGCCCAGCCTGGCAGCCACCCTGCACCATGCAAGCCCCGACTTCACCTTTACCTGCATCTGCCTCGTGCCCGAATACTTCGACAGCCTGCCCGGCAGCCAGCTGCTATACAGCCAACTGGCCGAGTTCATCCAGGTCGACCACCTCCCCATCGTGTCGTTGAAACCCGAGAAAAGTCGCTATCTGCGGCAGACCTTCGACCTCTTCTCGAGCGACCTGCGGGGTTTCAAAATCTACACCCACGGCATCATCAGCCACCTGTGCTGCCTGCTGCTGTTGCAAACGGCCGATACTTTCTGCCAGAGCAACCGCCACATGCCGGTCTACGTAAAACGCTCGGGCGAGATATTCCGCAAGTTCCGCAAACTGTTGACAGCCCATTACAGGCAGCACCACGACATCGGCTTCTATGCCGACGAGCTGCACATCTCGACCACCTACCTCTCGCGAATAGTCAAGCAGACGACCGGCAACACCGTGCGATTCCTCATCTCGGAGTTGCTCTGTGCCGACGCACGCCGCATGCTGGTATGTACCGACCTCGACATCAAGGAGATTGCCTCGCAATTGGGCTTCTCGGACCAGTCGGTATTCGGCAAATTCTTCGTCAAGAAGACGGGCCTATCGCCTCTGAAATTCCGGTTGCGAAAAGAATTATAAAAACAACAAGGCCCCCGGGAGCACTTTCCCGAGAGCCTTGCCTTATAAGGTGTTAGACGTAAACAGGCGCACTATTCGGCCACCCGCTCCAACCACCGGAGCATACCCAGCATTACGCCCATCGAAATGAGACATACCACCAGGAATACCGTCCAGCATTGCCAGATGGGCCAGGCGTTGTACATGAGCGGACCTACCCACAACAGCAGGTTACCTGCGGCAGTGGCTCCCAGCCAGAGGCCCTGGCAGAGACCCAACAGGTGCTTGGGGGCCACCTTCGAAACGAACGACAGCCCCAACGGAGAAATAAACAACTCGGCCACCGTCAGGAAGAAGTAGGTCACAATCAGTACCCACCAGTGGGCCTTGCGAGCCATTTGCTCGGCCACGGGGAGGAGCTTGAAGTCGTCGGCCGAAGGATAACCTTTCATGGCCGAGAAGATGGCCAGGAAGAGGAAGGCCAACCCGGCAATGAACATACCGATGGCAATCTTGCGGGGCGTGGAGATGGCTTTACCCCGGCGAGTCAACCAGGCAAACAGCGCCATGACAATAGGGGTGAGCGTAATTACAAAGAAGGGGTTGATGGCTTGCCAGATTTCGGGAGCCACGGCACTCGAGTCTACGAAGTCGCGAGCAAAGAACGAGAGCGACATACCGTTCTGGTGGAACGAGAACCAGAAGAAGATAACCACACCCAACACGGCAAACAGAGCGGCCATACGTTGGCGAATCTCCTTGGCCATGGCCCGCTTCTCTTCGGCGGTATAGGATTGTGACTCGACTTTGGTCTTCTTGCCCGGAGTGGGGAACCGACGTTGGTAAGCCACAAAGATAACCAACGAGATGAGCATGGCTACCACCGAAGCGATGAACGAGTAGTGGATACCCTCGTTGAAAATCTGGAGGTAGTTCTGGCAGGCGCTGGCCAGGTCGGTCACGTTGCCGCCGGCAGCTGCCATCAAGGCATTGAGGTTATCGAGAGCGGCCTGACTCATCTGGGCACCGCTGTTGATAAACTGGTGGCACAGGGCCGGCAACTGGGCATTGTAGGCCATACCGTTCGCACCCAGCCACCACTCGCGCAGCAACGGAGCCACAAACGGGGCAATGAGTCCGCCCACGTTGATAAATACATAGAATATCTGGAATCCGCTGTCGCGTTTGCTCTTGGCCTCCTTCAAGGCTTCGGGGCCCTGCTTGGCAGCTTCGGCCTCGAAATCGTCGTAGAGCTGGCCCACGATGGCCTGCAGGTTACCCTTGAACAGACCGTTACCGAAGGCAATGAGGAAGAGCGAGAAACAGGTGAGCGGGAGCAACCATGCCACGTTTCCGCTGGTAGCCAGGATAGGAATCGACAGCAACACATAGCCTGCAGCCATGATAATCAAACCGGTCTTGATGGTACCTTTGTAGTTTTGCGTACGGTCGGCAATGATACCGCCTACCAACGCCAACAGATAGATACCGGCATAGAAGAATGAATATATGGTACCCGAAGTCTCTTCGCTCAAACCGAATTTGGAGCATAGAAACAGTACCAGCACGGCATTCATAATGTAATAGCCGAAGCGTTCGCCCATGTTGGAGAGTGCCGCAGCTATCAAACCCTTAGGATGTCCTTTAAACATAATGTTAGATTTTAAGTATTAAATGATTTAGTTGTTTTTCACTTTGAAGGCCAAGGCATACATGCGCATCTGCTTGACCATGGCCACCAACCCGTTGGAGCGGGTGGGCGACAGGTGCTCGGTGAGCCCTATCCGATCGATAAAGTAGAGGTCGGCGTTGAGAATCTCGTCGGGGGTACGGCCCGAAAGCACCCGCACCAGCAGCGACACGATGCCCTTCACGATGATGGCATCGCTCTCGGCCTCGAACCAGATGCGGCCGTCGCGGTAGTCGGCTTGCAGCCACACCCGGCTTTGACAGCCTTCAATCAGATTCTCGTTGGTTTTGTATTTCTCCTCGATCGGGGGCAGGCTGTTGCCCAGGTCGATGAGTAAGGCGTATTTATCCATCCAGTCGTCGAAGACCGAAAACTCGTCTATAATCTCGTCTTGTATTTCGTCGATACTTTTCATATAAGTAGTTTAGTTTTATCAATCACTCTTCATAAATGACCGTCAGCACGGTTTGCCCCACCGCCTTGAGCGTGGCGGGGTCGATATTCTTCATCGTGTCGTCTACGGTGTGCCAGTAGGGCGGGAACCCCGTAACCGTCTCGCGCGAGCAGGCGATGATGTCGACACTGGGTATGCCGTAACGGTTCACATACACATGGTCGTCGGTCACATAGCCTCCCTTCTCATCTACGAAATAGTCGCCGTATCCCAGACGACGGGCCGTCTCCCACACCTGCTTCACGATACCCGAGGCGTAATACTCCGAAAACATCTCGCGGCAGAAGCGGGCACCCGAGCCACCCACCATGTCGAGCAGAATGCCGAACCGGGCCCGGTAGCCGGGCTTGTGCGGACGGCGGGTCCAGTATTGTGTACCCAGGGCCCAGGTATCCTCGTCGTTCGACGTGCTCCAATAGGGGGCTCCGTAGTCCTCGGCATCGAAGAAGGCAATGTCGACCCCCGCATCGGGGAGCTTCTGCCCCACCTGTCGGGCTATCTCGAGCAACACGCCCACCCCGCTCGCACCGTCGTCGGCACCGGCAATGGGCTGGCGATGCTTGCTCTTGTCGGCATCGTTGTCGGCATAGGGGCGGGTATCCCAGTGTGCAAAAAGGAGTATGCGGTTTTTCTTCTCGGGCGAGAACGACCCGATGATGTTGCGGATGGCCAGCTCGCTGCCGTCGTAGGCGGTGACGGTGCCCTCCTGCACCTCGACCGTGGCTCCGTGACGGGCCAGCTCGGCAGCCAGATAGTCGGCCGTAGCACGATGTGCCGGCGTATTGGGCACCCGGTATCCGAACTCGACCTGACGTTCTACATAGGCATAAGCGCTGTCGGCATCGAACACGGGAACCTCGACCGACACGGTATCGGTCGCCTGAGTCTCACTGCTGCTCCCCGATTTTGCCGAACAGGCCATCAGTCCTATAATCAGAAATAAATATATCAGTTGGCGGTTTAGCGTTTTCATCTTGCTCAAAAGTACGCATTCTGACAAAAACTCGCAAATATCCCGCCTATTTTATACAAAAAGAGAGGTCGACCGACTCTTTACCGACCGAGAAGAGCACCTCGGCCCCCTCGATGAGAGGCAGATTGTCGGAGACATGCCCCACGGGGAAGTCGAAACAAACGGGGTAGTCATACTCCTCGACCAAGCGATAGATGAGTTCGTAGAGCGTACCGCCCAGCCCCTCGTTCTCGGTATACTCGGTGAAGCGGCCTACAATCAGCCCCGAGAGCGAAGCCAGCCGCCCGGCCAGTTTCAACTGGTAGAGCATGCGCTCGATCTTGTAGGGAGCCTCGGCAATATCCTCGATAAAGAGCACCGAGCCGGGCTGGAATATATCGTAGGGGGTCCCTATCAGTCCACACAGTACCGCCAGATTGCCGCCCACCAGCATACCGCGGCCTTCGCCCTGCCGGTTCAGCGGGTGAGTTTTCTCGTGATACTCGGGTATCTGACCGAAGAGAATCTGCCGCAGATACTGCGTGCAACGGTCGTCGGCCGGCTCGGCCGTGAGGTGCTTGCACATGGGCGCATGCAGCGACATGATACCCCGGCTCACACACAAGGCATGCAGCGCCGAAATATCGCTGAACCCGATTATCCACTTGGGATTACAAGCCACATCGTCGGCCAGACGGTCGAGCAGATGCACGGTGCCGTAACCGCCGCGGCTGCACAAGATGGCTTTCACCTCGGGGGTATACAGGGCGTTGCGAAAATCGTCGGTACGCTCGTCGACGGTACCCGAGTAGACCCCCGACTCTCCCAGACAGTGCAGCGATACCGACACACCCAGCGGCCAGGACTCGAGCCGCTCGACGGCACCTTTCACATAATCGGGGTTGATAATACTGGCCGGCGAAACGATGGCGAGCCCGTCGCCGGAAATCAGAAAGGGAGGTTGTGTCATCATCTCTATCGTAAGGCTTAAAAGGTTGTACCCGGCCCCTCATCGGGCGAGCGTCCTACAAATGTAACGAACTTTCGCCAGCCTTGAAACAAATAGCCCCGGAATCTTGTAAAAAACTCCGGGGCCAGTGAACGATAAGGTATCGCTTGTTTCGTTATTTCTCGCGCATGAAGATGTTGATGGGGGTTCCGCTGAAGTTCCACGTCTCGCGAATCTTGTTCTCGAGGTAGCGCTTGTAGGGATCCTTCACCCACTGGGGCAGGTTGCAGAAGAAGACGAATGTGGGCACATAGGTCTCGCGCAACATGGTCACATATTTTATCTTCACGTACTTGCCTTTGTGTGCAGGGGGCGGATAGTTCTCAATGGCACTGAGCATCACCTCGTTGAGTTTCGAAGTGGGTATCTTGCGCTGGCGGTTCTTGTAGACCTGCACGGCACTCTCGAGCACCTTGAAGATGCGCTGCTTGGTCAGGGCCGAAGCGTAGACGATGGGGAAGTCGACAAACGGAGCAAGGCGCGCCCGTATGGCATTCTCGAAGGTCTGTATCGCCTTGTTCGACTTGTCTTCTACCAAATCCCACTTGTTGACGCAGACCACCAGCCCCTTCTTGTTCTTCTGTATGAGGGAGAAGATATTGAGGTCTTGCCCCTCGATGCCGCGGGTGGCATCGATCATGAGGATGCAGACGTCGGAGGCCTCGATGGCCCGTATCGAGCGGATTACCGAATAGTATTCGAGGTCTTCGGTCACCTTACCCTTCTTGCGGATACCGGCCGTATCGACCAGGTAGAAGTCGAACCCGAACTTGTCGTAACGGGTATAGATGGAGTCGCGCGTGGTACCGGCGATGTCGGTCACGATGTAGCGCTCCTCGCCGATGAAGGCATTGATAATGGACGACTTGCCGGCATTAGGACGTCCCACGACGGCAAAGCGGGGAATATTCTCTTCGATTTCGGGCTCCGACTTCTTGGTGAAGCGTTTCAGAATCTCGTCGAGCAGGTCGCCCGTGCCCGAACCGCTGGCGGCCGACACACAGAAGGGGTCGCCCAAACCGAACGAATAGAACTCGGCAGCGTTGTATTGCCAATCGTTCGAGTCGGCTTTGTTGGCTACCAGAATCACCGGCTTGGACGAACGTCGCAAGATGGCGGCCACGTGGTCGTCGAGGTCTACGGCTCCAGTTCTCACGTCGACCATGAACAGGATGACATCGGCCTCTTCGATAGCCAGCGCCACCTGCTTGTTGATCTCTTCTTCAAAAATATCTTCCGAATTAACGACCCATCCACCGGTGTCGATAATGGAAAACTCCTGCCCGCACCACTCGACCTTGCCATACTGGCGATCGCGGGTCGTGCCGGCCTCTTCGTTGACGATGGCCTTGCGGGTTTGCGTCAAGCGGTTAAACAGGGTCGACTTCCCTACGTTCGGGCGTCCTACGATTGCTACTATATTTCCCATAATTTCTCTTTCTTTTTTACGGCTGTCACAGCCATCGGGTTTTACTCGGGTATGTATCCAAATCCTTTCAGTTTATTCTCGCGGCTCCGCCAGTCTTTCTCGACCTTGACGTAGAGCTCGAGGTAGACCTTCTTGTCGAAGAATGCCTCTATATCCTTGCGGGCCAGCATGCCCACCTTTTTCAGGGCCGAGCCGCCCTTGCCGATGATGATGCCTTTCTGCGAATCGCGCTCGACATAGATCACCGCCATGATGTGTATGCGCCCCTCTTCCTCCTTGAACTGCTCGACAGCCACCTCGCAGGCATAGGGTATCTCCTTGTCGTAGGTGAGCAATATCTTCTCGCGGATAATCTCGGTCACGAAGAATCGGGCCGGCTTGTCGGTGAGCGCGTCCTTGTCGAAGAAGGGCGGCGAGGGAGGCAACAGCTCTTGAATGCGCTTGAGCAGATAGTCGAGGTTGAACTTATATTGTGCCGAAACGGGTATCACCTCGGCCTTCGGCAACAGGCGTTTCCACTCCTCTACCAGCTTTTCGAGCGACTCCTGCCCTCCTTGCAACAAGTCTATCTTGTTGATGACCACCAGCACGGGCACCGTCTCCTCGGCCACCTTGTCGAGGAACGACTGGTTTTTGGTGGGGGTCTCTATTACGTCGGTCACATAGAGCAGAATGTCGGCATCGACCAGGGCCGACTGCGAGAAGTTGAGCATCGACTCCTGCAGCTTGTAGTTGGGCACGAGTACACCCGGCGTATCGGAATAGACAATCTGCATGTCGTCGGTATTCACGATGCCCATGATGCGGTGGCGCGTAGTCTGCGCCTTCGACGTAATGATCGAGATGCGCTCGCCCACCAGCGAATTCATCAGCGTAGACTTGCCTACGTTGGGATTTCCTACAATGTTTACAAAACCGGCTTTGTGCATAGTTTTATCGGGTTAGTTTGCCAGACAATATATAGACGTTTCTCTTATTCTATTGTCCCCAAAGGTAGTGAAAATATTCTACTTGACGAAACAACCGCCGTCGGCTTTTGTTCAAAGACAAGAAAAGACGCATCTCTTGCTACAAAAGATGCGTCTTTGTCTTATTCTCGCAATGTTTATTTCGCGTTGTATCCCCACACGAGGTAGAGAGAGCCCCAGGTAAATCCGGCACCGAAAGCCGTGAGTACCAGCTTGTCGCCGACTTTGAATTTATCTTCAAATTCGGCCATGCACAAGGGGATGGACGCTGCACTCGTATTGCCATACTTCTGGATGTTGACCAGCAACTTCTCTTCGGGAAGTTTCATACGGTCGGCGATAGCCTCGATAATACGCAGGTTGGCCTGGTGAGGGATGAAGTAATCGATCGTATCGACCGTGAGGCCGTTACGTTCCATCACCTTCTCCGATGAGGTGAGCATGTCGGTTACGGCGTGTTTGTACACGGCGCGACCCTCCTGATAGACGTAGTGCTCGTCGTTGTCGACCGTCTCGTGCGAAGCAGGATGAACAGCACCGCCAGCCTTCATCAGCAGGTGGGGCAAGCCCATACCGTCGGTATGCAGCACGGCATCGACGATACCTACCGGTTCGTCGGTGGGCTCGAGCATCACACAAGCGGCAGCATCGCCGAACAGCGGACAGGTCGAACGGTCTTTGTAGTTAACCATCGACGACATCTTCTCGGCAGCCAGCACCACTACGTGCTTGTACAAACCGCTCTTGATGTAAGCGGCACCCGACTGCAAGGCTACGATAAAGCCGGCACATGCAGCCTGGATGTCATAACCATAGGCGGTCTTGATACCCAACTTCTCCAATACGATTGAAGCCGTAGAGGGGAAACGATAGTCGGGGTTGGAGGTTGCACAAATGAGCAGATCGACCTCTTCGGGTTTTACGCCGGTCTTCCGCAAAAGCTCGGCCACGGCTTTTTCACCCAAATCGGACGAGCCCGTACCTTCACCTTTCAAAATTCTGCGTTCCTTGATACCGACGCGAGTCGTAATCCACTCGTCGTTGGTATCGACCATGTGCGACAGTTCGTCGTTGGTCAGCACATAATCAGGGACATACGAGGCTATTCCCGTTATTTTAGCATTCATAACTATAAAATCGGCTTAGTGTGTGAAAAAATGCCCTAAATCGCTTTAGGGCTCTACATATCGAAACTTAGACTGCAGCCTCTTTTTCGATAGCCAATTTTCCTCTGTAATAGCCACACTCGCCACATACGGTGTGATATACATGCCAAGCACCACAGTTGGGGCAAACTGCCAAAGTAGGAGCTACTGCTTTGTCGTGAGTTCTTCTTTTGGCTGTTCTCGTTTTAGATTGTTTTCTTTTAGGATGTGCCATTTTTCTATTATTTAATTATTATCTATTATTTTCTTCAATTCGTCCCAACGGGGGTCGGTCATTGTCTCGCCTTCGTCGGGTACCACGTCTGCGATGTCCTCATCGTCAAACGCATCGAGGGCCTCGTCGTCGCCATCGTCCAGCGAGCGGGCCGTATGTTTGCGCAACTTAGCACTCATCGACTTGTTGCACTTCCCTGCCGGGTGAACGTGCTTCAAGGGAATTGTCAGCGCCACAAATTCGTACAAGAACCAGGCGATGTTCAACTCCCCGTCGCTCTCGGGAATCACTACCACATTGTCGCTCTCCTCGCTGTATTCGCTACCGAATTTCACGAAAAGCGTCTCGTGGGTTTTTACCTCGTGATCCATGTCGTCGAGACAGCGATCACACGGAATCTGAATCACTCCTTCCAAATCGAAATTCAATTCAAAAGAAGCCGCAGTCCGCTTCACGGTCAGCTTCACATTTACCTTCCCTTTTTGAACATCTTCTCCTTCGATATTCTTAAAGAACTCATTATCCAATACATACTCAAAATTCTGAGTACCTATCGGCATACTCTTGAGCGGTAATTTATAAGCACTAAATCGTCCCAATGCTATTTGTCGTTAAAACTGCGCAAAGGTATAAAAAATAATCGTTATAAATCAATCTTTTCGGGAGTTTTTATTTCATATTTAAAATTTTTCAATCCCGAAAGGGCCCGTTTCCATCGGGGAAGCGAAGCACAACGCTCGTCACTGTCGACCGATTGGGGAGTCACAAAGTCAGGCTACGCGCTTCAGCTCGATTCGGAAGGTAGTACCCTTGCCCACCTCCGACTCCTTCACAAAAATCCGACCGGCATGATACTCCTCGATGATGCGCTTGGCCAGCGTGAGGCCCAACCCCCAACCGCGTTTCTTGGTCGTATAACCGGGATTGAACACCGTCTTGAAGTTTTTGCGGGCAATACCCTTGCCGGTATCCTTGATGTCGATATAGATCTGCTGCCTCTCCGAGGTCAGATATACATCGATGCGCCCCTCGCCGTTCATGGCGTCGACCGCATTCTTGCACAGATTTTCGATAACCCACTCAAACAGCGGCAGGCACACCATGGCCCCCTCGGCATCCGATGGCAGATGGGTTGTTATCTGTACCTTGCTCGAGACCCGCCGACGCATGTACTCGGTGGCATTCTCGAGCACCTCGTTCACGTAAACCAGCTCCATCTCGGGCTTCGAACCTATCTTGGAGAAGCGCTCGGCTATGACCGAAAGCCGCTTCACATCCTTGTTCATATCGGAGAGCAGCGCCGGGTCTACCCCCGAAGCCTCCAGCAAATCCATCCACGCCATCAGCGACGATATGGGGGTGCCCAACTGGTGAGCCGTCTCCTTCGACAGCCCCACCCACACCTTGTTCTGCTCGGCCTTCTTCGTGCTGATAAGTGCAAAATAGACAATCAGCACAAACAGCACCATCACTCCCAACTGCACATAGGGATAGAACGAAAGCCGTTTCAGCAGGATAGAGTCGTCGTAGTAGAGATACTGTTTCTCGTCGCCACCCAGATTGATTTCGATCACATTCGAGCCACTCTGCAAATGAGCCAGCTTCCGCCGCAAATATTTCTCGGGATCAGTCTCAGGAAGATTCAAGTTGACATACTGATTTATCTCGCCATTCCCATCGACCAGAATAGCCGGTATCGAGGTATTGCTCTGGATGACCTTCAGGATAAGCTCCATGCTCATCTCGGTCTTGTCGCTGGCCAACTCGCGAGTCGCCTCGGCCCAAATCTCCATCTTCTTGCGCTCCTCGACCGAGAGGTCCTCGACCAGGTCGTTCGACACATAGAGCACCCCGCCGACCAGCAGCACCGATATCAACAGAAAAATCAACTTCCCTTTTTGCCGGAGATCATAAATATTTTGCATAGCCTCAAACCGCATTATATACATGTAATATATATAAGAACGGTGCGACCCGCCAAATATTATCCGACTGCTCATTTCGCACCTCCATACTCCCGCGCCCGGATGGCCTCGACTATCCAACGGAGATTGCGACGCGTATACCCAAAAGAGACAATCGAACTACGTCGGTCGAGATTATTCACGCTGTTGAGCCACACCCGACCGCTGTCATAGACAACAAATATATGTTCGCCCCAAGTGAAACTCCACATCGAGGGATTGGTATGGGCTACGATACAGTCGTACCCCAGGTGGTCGATACTCCACTCGTGTACCTCGGCCAATTCGATAAAGAGGTTACCTATCTCCTCGATCGAAAGGCGGGTTGGCACCTCTTCGAAGTCAAGCCGGTTGCGCTGCACATGAAACAGCAACAACGCCAGCAGTAACGGTATGCACAAAACCCATAAGGGCAACAATACACCCCAGGAATAAATCAGGGAGAAAAGGTTGAACAACAGCATACAACACAAAATAAACACCATCAAAGAGGGCAGGGCATAGTGAGTCGTGGCCCAATCGGTCGTAAGCGGCAAATGCCGTGTGCGCAACACAAAGTCGGCCAGCGGTTCATCGCCCTCCTTATGAAAGAACAGCCAAAACAAAAACCACTCTGCCACAATACAGAAGACGACAATGCCCACTAATATCCATCCCCACTCTGTGCCGGAAGCAGGAGTGTCGAAATCGTGATTTACGCGATAGCCCGACGGGGGAATATCGAGAATCACCATTCCCTGGTCGTAAGCAATGTTGTCGAACGAAAGGTCTTTGCAACGAAACTCGTAGTGTCCGTCTGTCTCGAGTCGCAACGGATAAAAATAGCGGTAGCACGAGGTCGTCTCTCCATTGCTGTAAACTGTTGAGCTACTGTTGCTGCGAGGGCGTATCGACCGGCCGTTGGCCACGATAATCGGGGGCTCGGCATCGGGCCGACGGTTGCACTCCAACACAAGCATGATGGCACTGCCTACCCGCAGGCTGTCGCCCCTGACTGAGAGTTCACACATTACCGAGGAGTCGACCGAATCGGCAGGCAGTATCCGGGACGAATAGGCTTTCTGATAAAGATCGGAAAAACCACTCAAAAAGTTGGCAATGATGGCCGAGTCGGACTCTTCGGCCCGAACGAACACCGTCCAAACAGCCAGACAAACAACGACTATACACCGTTTCACGCTTCTCATCTTTTTATCGGTGACGAATCGAGCAGAACTTCCTGAGGCAAATCGGCACACTCGCTCCAAAACAGGCCTTCTTCCTCATCGTCAATCCAATAGAGAGGCAACACCGTAGCTTCGTAACCAAAGATATAACGCTCATTGGAAAGACGGGGTATCAACAATATTTCGGCATTCTCTTCCATACGCTCGTCATAAGCGAACTTGGTGGAGTAATAAACATACTCGATATGATTTGCCCGGGTCTCCACGTCGACCGAAGGATTCTCGCCGGAGTCAGAACCTTCCTTTTTCTTGTGGGTTCTCGAATCGAGCGAAAGGTTACCCAACTCCATCATCCCTTCGGGTACATGAAAAATCATATCAACCGAGTAGAATTCCTTTTTCCATATCGCCTTGTAGGGAATGGCTACGCGCACCAATACCCAACACGAGTCGGCCGTCTTGACCGCCCGCTCGACAGTATACCGCACCTGCGGACGCTCAAGCGGTTTGAGCTGCTTATGCAGTTTCAATACCTCGGGGCTTACATCGTAGTCCATCCCCTCCACCGCCGTTACCGGCTCGAGCGGGGCGGTTGTTCTGCACCCCGCACAGAGGCACAACAGAACGACTACAAGCCAAACACTCTGTTTCATCGCTTTCTATTTTTTGAGGGTGTCACTTCTCTTATCATCCAATTTACCAGGGATATTTCACCCACGGGCTGTTCGCATCGGCCAGCAGCTTGTCGGCGGTATCTTTCATCACCGAATTATAGGCCCGCTTACCGCCCCACAACGAGCGACCTATCACGTAGCTCAGGGCCAGTTCCCGCCACGACGAGAACGCTCCGTGGGCCAGTTCGTTTGCCACATCTACATATTGCCAGGCCTCGGTCTCGGTAATATAGCCCATCTCGCAGCAGGCCCGTGCCAGAAAACAGATGCGTCCGGCATCCCACCCGGTCACGCCATAGCGACGCAGGTCGTCTTTCACGGCAATGACTTTGCACGCGAGCAGTTCGTCGCAGGTATCCTGCAGGTTCTGGAGTTGAACGGTTATCTTATCATAGTCCTCCTGCGAGGTCATGTTTTGCTGGAAGACCTCATCCTGCTGTTTCGGATCGGTCAACAAGAAGGCCTGCCACACAAAAGGAAAGTAGTAGCGGTAACCTTTCTCGCACAGGTATTGCAGCTCTTCCACGGCCTCGGTACGACAGGTGATGCCCCACCACTCACCCAGAATCTTGGGCAGTTCGCTGCGGATACCCGTCTCAAGCGAATTTTGATAGGCCCCCTGTTGCGAAGCATAGAGAGCCCCCACGGCCAGCTTCCGACACTGCTCGTCGCTCAAGGTCGAACGAGGATTGAGACAGACGGTCGTGAAAGCCCGGCGCAACTTGCGCACGGTACCGATAGCACTTTTGCTCTTTTTATAAATCCATATTCCACCACTCACGACAGCTATCGTGAGCATGATGTAAAATTCGTTACTCATCGTCCATACAGTTTTTCGATTTCGCATTCTCCATTACCAGGCTATCTGCCGCCAGGGCGAATCGTCCCGATCGAGCAGCAGCGATGCTATCTCATAGGCGGTGTCGCAGTCGTCGGTATCGTCGTGCCAAACGCCGCGCCCCAACGTGTAGCTGAGCCCAAACTCCTGCCACGACGAGAACTCCTGCCGGGCCACCTCGGCTCCCACCTGCATGATGTGCCACATCTCCTCCTCGGTGACATAACCGCACAGGTAGGCCCAACGCCCCAGATTGACGACACGAACCAAATCCCAGGCTATCGCCGTGTGGGGGATTGTAGTCCTGTCGCAATATTCGTTCTGAATCATGTAGGCAACCATCTGACGCACCTCGTCAAGTTTTTCGTCCAGTTCAGGGTCGGCATCGACCTCCTCGTCACTCAAGAGTACGGCCAGAGCTTCATCGGCATCGGCGTGGTGCCCTTCGTTCAACAGCCAGTTGACCGTCTTGACGACCGAGTCGCGGTCGGCAATCTCCCACCAGTTTTCGAGTTGAGCCTTGATGGTATCGATCTCGATTTGGCAATCGAGGGTATCGACACACTCGTCGTTATAGACCAACAATGGTGCGGCCAAGGCCAGCACACGGAGTTGCTCGGGTGTCAACCGACTGTCGCCGCTGCGGCGTATCGTCCAGTCCTCTCCCAAGGAGTCGAGAGCGAGATCGTTCATCTCACGGAGCTCCTGCTCCAGCGACCCATCCTGCATCTGCCGGTAAAAGTCCCCGGCCTGCGCCATATTCGCACGGGCTGTTTGTGCCACAGTATCGGCATCTACACCACCCAATGTTCCCATCGCGGCCTGTTGCCTCTGAATCTCTGCCAGGTTGGGTACGGCTGCCTGCATCTGGGCCATAATCTGCGCCTGCATATCGCTCATGTCGGGCATTTCAAATCCCGGAATATTCCCATACATCGACTGTATCTGTTCCATCGCCGCCCGCACCGAAGCCTCTTGTGCAGCCCGGGCTATCTCCTCCGGCGTGTGAGGAGTGTTCAATTCATCTTGTGCCATATAAATAAGTATTTTAAGGTTCTGTTATCCTTCGGCTCCGGCATATAGCAGAGTTTCGACAATCTCGTTGAAACCCCGCTCGCCGGCATAATAGAGGGCCGTGTGTTGTAGGTTGTCGGCCACATTTACGGCAGCTCCGGCAGCTATCAACAACGACACCATCTCGTTGTCACCCAACCGGGCGGCCTGGATGAGCGGAGTCTCGCCCCGACTGTTGCGGGCATCGACATTTGCCCCTGCACCCAGCAAAGCCTTGCCTATAAAACGGTTGCCCGACAAAACGGCAGCATGCAGCGGAGCAGTCCCAACCAGCGAAGCCCGGTTGACATCGGCTCCAGCCGCAATCAGCAACTCGGCCAGAAAGAGGTTGCTCCGACCACAAGCCAACAGCAGAGGAGTCTCCCCCTCGTCGTTCATGGCATTGAGCTGAACCTTCGAATCGGCCAACAGGGTGCACACCACCTCTCCCTGGTCGTTATGGACCGCCTGATGCAGAACCGTATTGCCCCGGCTGTCGCAAGCGGAGGTATGACCCAACAACGACACCACCTCGCGCAATCCATGCGCGGTAGCATAGTCGAGTGCCGTATGCCCCGACTGGTCGGCCCGTCCGGTATCGGCCCCCAACCCGATGAGATAAAGAGCGGCATCGGTGCGTTTGTAATCGAGCAGCACCATGAGCGGCGTGCGTCCCTCGCGGTCGGTCGCATTCAAGTCGGCTCCATGCCGGGCCAGCAAGGCCACAATCTCCTTGTTCCCACTCTGTGCCGCAGCATGCAGGGGGCTTTCACTACGATTGTTGATCAAAGAGACATCGGCTCCCCGATCGAGCAACAGAGCCACCACATCGCGGTGCCCCTGCCGACAGGCGTAATAAAGAGGAGTATTCCCCTCGCCATCACGCTTATCGAGATTGACACCTCCCTTGTCGAGAAAAATGCGCACGATGCTCTTCTGTCCGTTGCGACAGGCATTGAGAAAAGTCAGGTTATTGTCCATCGTTTGAGATTAAGCATATTTCAATAAAAGTTTCACCAGTCCTTCGTTGTTTCGGCGGGTGGCCCTGTCGAGCGGAGTCTCCCCCGCATTGTTGACAGCGGCAACCGACGGAACCCCAAAATCAAACAATAGTCGGGCCGCCTGTTTCGCCTCTGGAAGCGAATAACAGTCGGCGATATAGTGCAAGATGGTATTCCCTTCGCTGTCGACCGCCTGCACATCGGCTCCGGCTTCGAGCAAAAACTCCTCCATGGAACCACTGTGGAGGCCGCAGGTCTGACGGTTGAAGAGGTGCATCAACGACACCCGGCCCCGACAATCGCGAGCGTTGACAGCGACACCCCGCTCGAGCAGACGGCGCAGGGCATAGAGGGCCAAGTCGTCACTCTCGTAACAGCATACAAGCATCAAGGCAGTCTCCCCTTTACCATTCACCGGGGCATCGGGGTTCCACCCTTTTTCCAGAAAAAGATTCAACAGAGGTCCGAAGGTCTCCATCCCAGAAGCATGCCGGCACCCTTTGTCGAGCCACTCGACAAAAGCAGTCTCGCCCCGCGAATTGCGGTAGTTGGGGTCAGCTCCGGCTCGAAGCAGCATCACAGCCGCTTCGACATTCTGCCAAGTGAGCGCACAAGCCAGCGGCGATTTCCCGTAAAAGTCGTTCATCTTCTCATACCCGCACTCGGTCTGCAGCTCGACACCCCATCGCAACAGGGCCGTGACCGCCGCCAAATCCTTGTAATACAATGCTTGGAAAATATCCATGCCTCCAGTCTCTTCGAGCGGTTCGCCCGATGCAGAGTCCTTACCCGAAAGCAAGGCACTCACCCGCTTGGCGCCCCCTTCCATGGCCAGGTCGAAAGGTGTCCGTCCATAACTGTTCTTCTCGTCGGGGTCTATTCTCCCGTCGACCAGCAGAAGAGAAGCCGTACGATAGCAGCGTTCGGCCTCCTCGAGCTGCTCGTCCCGCTCGCGCAGAGTCTCCTCCTTGCGTCTTTCAGGGACCCAAGTATCTGCAAAGCGTGCTATCCCCGACTCCAACCGACGCAAACAAGCGGCCGTATCGACAGCCACACGGCATACAACGTGCAAAGCATTCTCGCCGTTGGAGTCGACCGAGTCGATACACCGTGCCGAACGGACCAACAGTTCAACCAGACGATGATGCCGATTCCGCACCGCCTCGATGAGAGCGGTCGTATTGCAGGCCGATCGAGTCACACTGGCCCCTTGCTCCAACAATAACCGCGCAGCCTGACATATCCGTTCGCCCGAAAAAGTTCGCTCGCCTCGCACGACAGCCAAGGCATGCAACGGAGTATGACCTTGCGCGTCGCGCACATCGACCTCGGCCCCTCGCATCAGCAACAGCTCGATGGCCTCGACATCGACTTGCTCGGCAGCCAGATGCAGAGCCGTACGGTCGTAAAAGTTGTCGTCCCGGTCGTCGAGTGGAACTTCGGCAAAAGCCTCCAGCAATTCCCCTCTGGGGACCTCGCAATCATACAGTTTATAAATGGCTTTGACTGTCATGGTCGATTTGTTCAATGAGGTTACAGATGTGCCGGTATCTACCGCCCAGTCGGGCGGCAATGGCCCGTACTTCGTCGTATCGCCTCAGCCGGAAAGCAGCCTCGGCCTTGAGGCGAAGGAAAAGGGTATCGGTCTCGGGAGAAAAGGGTGTAACAAGCATGGGGCACAAGGGCAAGGCGCTCTCATGCTCCCAGTCGAGCAGGGATTGGGGCAAAGCCGAAGGCGCGGAACAAGGGCGTACCGGTAACAAACGGTCGGCCTCGCAGAGCAAAGAATAGCACCGCTCATAATCACCCGCCCCGAAACAGCACACAGCCTTGTTGTAAACGACCCGCAGGTCGTCATCGGCAAGCCGGTCGAAACAGGCATAGCCCAGGGAATAGGCCCCGCAAGCGAGATAGCTCACCCCGGCCTCGAACAGCCGGTCGGCCCCGGCACCTGTAACGACCGCTTTATCTCCGAGCAAATTCACCCGTCATCCGTTTTACTCGAACTCTACCTGCCCGGCCTCGTTCACCCGGAATGGCACAGTGTAGTAGTTGGTAGTGAGTAATCGGCCGTTCATCTCGGTCTTCTCGCCTTTCTTCGTGTAGTTCAGCGAGAAATAGGCATATTGCTTCTGGCTGTCGGCCTTGTAGGATTCGTCTCTGTTCCAACGCTCCACGTCATTCAGCCCGACGGGCAAGGTATAAAAAGTGTAGTTTTCGACCGATTTCAGTTCATATTGGTCACCTTCTTCCTCGGCTTGCAACAGGTTGTTCCCCTCCTCGCCCCACTTTTGCAACTTCGCTGCGTCGATAGCATTCAGGTCGAGTGCGGCCGTCGGTTCATAAGCGTATGTTTGGCGCTTACTTTCCGAAGGTTCATCGGCTTTGAAGTCGCCGCCATCCTTGTTAATCGTCAATACGTAATCGCGATTGTCGGGAGTAACATAAAACACGATCACCTGGCTCAACACATTCTCGAGCTTGCGGTCGCCACGATCTTCGTTCATCTCGACCCGATAGACTTTTGCATCGGCGGGTACATGAGTTTTCACGAGTTCCTTCACTTTGGCCACAGCCTCTTCCGAAGCCATTCCCAAATCATTGCCCGACGAGCAGGACGACAACACGGCCACGGCAATAGCCACAGACGTTGCGATTCTCATAACTTTTGTAATCATGATATAGATGTTTTAGTTGGTTGTCATATACTAACCGAGCAGAGCACGAAACTCTTCGTACTGCTCCCACGAATCGAAATAGGGAATTTCGAAAACCAGGTATCGGTCAGGCAGACTCACCTTGCACTGGCTCTCCTTCTCGTCGTACTTGATATACTCGATGTCGCTGATGGAAAAGGTGTCGTACTCGACCCGCCCCGACTTTACCGTCGGGTAGGTAACCCTGTTGCCATCGACCGTAATCATGGCCCCCTCGCGAATGAGAGCACGAGCCTTGCGCATGGCCAGCCAGGTGAATATCAGCAACACAATGCCACCGATAATGAAGATGGTCGAGAGTACCGCCGGCGACAGAATGTGCAAACGACGAATGCGCAACCCGAAAGGCCAGATGGCCGGGACGACAATCATGCCGATACCGAATGCCAGGTTGGACCACTGGTTGGTGAAAATGCTCCCGGGGGTATAGTTGAATGTCTTGTGAATGCTTGTAAATCGCTCCTGTTTCATAAATATTACCGTTCGGTCATTTTTAACAGGAGCAAAGATAGAACAAAAAAAATAAAAATATGACCAATGGGTCATATTTTTATTTTTTTATGATTATTCTCGGCGATTAGCGTTTCAACTGATTATAAATATACCGGAAGTGTGCGGCCAATCGATTCACATCGAGCCCCTCGTAAAACGACATTTCGAACGACATGCCCACAAACGTGAGGCGGAACTGAGCTACCGCCTCCTCCACATTGGTCTCCCGATTGATTTCGCCGCTTTCGATAGCCCGACGGATAACGCTACGCCAATGGTCGTACTCCGATTCAATCCAGGCATGCAGCTTGGCCTTACCGCCAGGATAATAAAAGAGTACCTGCTGGAAGAGATGAAAATAACCCGCATTGGCCGACTGACCGGGCATGGCCTCCTGCCGCACATTGCCCAATCGTACAATCTCGGCCATCGTACGCTCTACTCCGGCCACGTACTTATCGATAAAATCGGACAGCGTACCGTCCGACTCCTCATACTTGTGCTTCGGGTCCTGGGCGTTGAACAGATATTTGTCGGCCACAGCCACAAACAAATCGAGTTTGGTAGGATAGTAATTAAAGATACCCGTCTTGGTCAGCCCCACCATGCGGGTAATCATCTGCAGGCTCACCCGCTCGTAATTCATCGACATGAACAACTGCAGCGCGCTTTGCAAGATTTCCTCTCTATTGGTTTTCATACACTCTTTCCTATAATATTATCAAAGATACAGGCTTATTTTTGAAAAATCAAATGAAAAAATTCCGGGGCTGTCGCTCCCGACCAACTTTTTGCGTACCTTTGAACAGGAGAGAACAACGCATACACCATGAAACACCGTATAGTTATTTTACTGATACTCTTATTGATTGCCATGCAACCGACCCGTTCACAAACGACACCCGACAACACCCGCGTAATCGAACTCGACCGAGGGTGGAGCTTCTCCGCCGAGGGGGATAGCCTCTCCTACCCGGCCGTGGTGCCCGGCACCGTGCATGCCGACCTGCTGCGCAACGGGCTGCTCGACGACCCTTTCTACGGGACGAACGAGGAAAAGGTGGCCTGGATCGAAACGAAAGGGTGGAGCTACACCACCACCTTCACCGTCGATGCCGACGACTTGGCCCGGTACTCCTGTGCCCGCCTCATCTTCGAGGGACTCGACACCTTTGCCCGCATCGTTCTCAACGGCGAGCCGGTGATGCAGACCGACAACATGTTCGTGGCCTGGGAGAAGGAGGTACGGGATAAAATCGTCGCCGGCGAGAATACCCTCACCGTGCACTTCGCCTCGCCCCTCAAGGCCGTAGAGCCGATATACAGCCTGACCGGCATCGACTACCCCGCCGACAACGACCGCAGCACGCCCCACCTGAGTGCATACGCCCGCAAGGCTCCCTATCACTACGGGTGGGACTGGGGTATCCGACTGGTGGGTTGCGGCATCTGGCGACCGGCCCGACTGGTGCTCTACGACGGCTGCCGCATCGACGACGCCTTTACCCGCACCCTGCACATCGACAACGACCGGGCCCGACTGGCTACCGACCTGACCATCGTCAACGAGAACCGCCAGGCTGCCGAAGGGGTCGAAGTGCTGCTCACCATCGCCAAAGCGGGCAAGAAGGTGGCCCACTCGACCCGTCGCTGCCCCCTGCAACCGGGCGAAAACCGCATCGGCTTCACCTCCGAAATCGAGCAGCCCCAACTGTGGCAGCCCAACGGCTGGGGCGAAGCGCATCTCTACGATGTGGATATAACGCTCGTACAAAACGGCCGAACCCTGGGGAGCAAACATTACCAGACCGGGATACGCACCATCGAGTTCGGCAACGAACGGGACTCGCTGGGCCGCAACTTCTACTTCCGCATCAACGGCCAACCGCTCTTCGCCAAAGGCACCAACTACATCCCCCAGGACATCATTCTCACCCGTGTCACCCCCGACGACTACACCCGGCTGTTCCGGGCCATGAAGCAGTCGCACATGAATATGGTGCGGGTTTGGGGCGGCGGCGTGTATGAGGATGAGCTCTTCTACCAGCTGGCCGACCGCTACGGCATACTCGTGTGGCAGGACTTCATGTTTGCCTGCTCGGCCTATCCCGGTGACCCGGACTTTCTCGGCAACGTAGCCCGCGAGGCCCGCTACAACATCCGCCGCCTGCGCAACCACCCCTCGCTGGCCCTGTGGTGCGGCAACAACGAAATCTACGAGGGACTCAAATACTGGGGGTGGAACCGCCGCTACACGCCCGAGACTTTCGAGAAGATGCGGCGCGACTACCACACCCTCTTCCGCGACACGCTCGCCGCGTATGTGCGCCGGTACGACCCGCAACGCAGCTACATACACACCTCGCCCGACTCGGCCAACTGGGGGCGCCCCGCTACCCAGACCCAGGGCGACATACACTACTGGGGCATCTGGTACGGGCAGGAGATGTTTGACGCCATGGACACGCTCCAGCTGCGGTTCGTCAGCGAATTCGGCTTCGAATCCTTCCCCGAGATGAAAACCCTGCGCACCTTTGCCGGGCCCGACGACCTGAGCATCGACTCCGAGGTGATGACCCACCGCCAGAAGAGCAGCATCGGCAACGACCTGATAAAAACCTACATGCAGCACTACTACCGCATGCCCCGCAACTTCGACGACTTTGTCTACCTGGGGCTGCTGCTCCAGGGGCACGGTATCGCCTACGGCATCGAGACCAACCGCCGGCAGCGCCCCGTGTGCATGGGTTCGCTCTACTGGCAGCTCAACGACAGTTGGCCCGCCATCTCGTGGTCGGCCATCGACTATTACAAAAACAAGAAGGCACTCTATTACCACGCCCGCGATGCCTTTGCCCCTCTGATGCTCTCGACCTTCGTCCACGGCGACAGCCTTGAGATTCATGCCCTCTCCGACCGGCTCGACCGGCTCGACCGGGCACAGATTGTCGTGGGCATCGACGACTTCCACGGCAACCGGCTGAACACCGTCACCCTCGAGCGCACCATACGGCCCAACGCCAGCCAGAAGATGGCCACCCTCGCCCTGGCCGACCTGCTGAAGGGGCACCCCGCCAGCGAGGTATTGCTGACCTGGCAAATACACCACGACGGCAAAACCCTCGCCCATGGCCACAAGTTCCTGGTGCTGCCCAAGGAGCTGAAGCTACCCCGGCCTCACCTGACAAAAGCCATCGAGACAACGCCCCAAGGCATCACCCTCACCCTCACCACCGACTGTCTGGCCAAGGATGTATTCATCGAGATACCCACCCAGGGAGCCGACCTCTCCGACAACTTCTTCGACCTGATGCCGGGCGAGCGCAAGGTGGTGACCATCAAGAGTGCCGACATCACCCCCGACGATATAGCCCGTATCCGGATACGTACCCTCACCGATACGTATGAGGAGTAAGAAAGAGATTTTAAATGGGCTTCCCCTTTTTTAGAAGCAGGGTATCAGGAGAGCATATACCCCTTGTTCTCCTTTTTGAGTACGCCCTGATTGACCAGTTGCAGGATAGCTCTTGAAAGAGAGGGACGGGCCACCCCGAGAATGAAAGCAACCTCCTGCAGGTTCTGTATGGTTCCGTTTTTTTCGATGTAGCTTATAATCCTCGACGAAAGCGTCTGCAAGGCAAACTCGTTCAGACGTTTACTCAAGAACACGCTGTGGTCCGATATGACCGTCAGATAATTTCGCAAGACCAAAGAGTCTTCTTCGATAATTTTCAACAGGCTCTCCTTGTTGACAATCCAAAGGCTACAGTCACTATTGGCCAATATGGTAACGGGGAATATCCCCTCGGTACTGAATAGAAAGGAAGAGGCCAACACATCGGGAGCCGAAAGGGTATCCAATGTCAGCTCCTTACCCTCCTCGCTAATCATTTTGGCATAAACACTGCCTTCGCACAGAATATACAGCGAACGGCACACATTCCCTTGCATGGCTATGGTTTCTCCCTTTTTGTAATGCACATAGCGGCTGGGGTAATCGTGCATGATTTTTTCGATAACTTCTTTATTTCCGCCTTTGAATAAAGGCATTTCATAAATATCATTATTCATTGTAGCCCAATCCATATCTTACCGATTTTTCCTTGCGTAACAATTGTTACCGATTATGACCATACAATCTGGTACTTTTGCACCGGTCAAAAAGATTTAGACAATTTGTAACAATAGGTAACATCATACACACTTATCAACGATCAAAATTACCCATTTTGTTCTGTTTAATCTCTTTTTTCCCAACAAAATACAACTAAACGAACCCGAAACAAAGAAGTGTTCATAAAATGAGAAATATAATTTATACTCTTTTAATCGGCATCATTCTGCTTCCGGCCTGTGTCGAAGAAGATCATCTGGATTCCGTCTCTTCCGGGAACGGGTTCGGCGATTTTTCGTTCCGACTGGTACCCGAAGAGTACGAGGGGCTCCCCGCCGAAAGTTTGCAAAAAGGCCATCGTCCTCAACAGGCATTTGCCACCACCGAGCGACAAACCCTGTCGAACTACGATCGGGTAGAGTTTGTGGTAGTCGATGACGACGGATATAAGGTGAACGGTGTCAAGGGCCTGTACGACAAAAATACCTCGGACATGCAGTTGGAAGGGTTGCACGAAGGCTCTTACCGCATTCTTATCCTGGGCATACGAGGCGACCTGACGGACGACAACGCCACAATAAACCCGATCAATCACATATCGGAAGTGTGGCTCTCATTTCCCGAAGAGCTGGCCCGACCTTTGGCTTGCGAGTACTTCTATTCGATAACTCCCTTTACCGTCCGGAAAGTCTCCACCGCTCTCGGGAACGAGGTCGTAGCCGAGATTGCCGAAAAGACTGTACAGCGCAGAATTGTGGGGCGGATGGATCTGATTTTCTCGTACAACAATCCATACGTCGAAACGGCAGTCACCTCGAACACGGTTGCCTTTAATGCCAGTAGCCGGTTTTATACCCGACTCTCGGGCGAGGGAACATTCTCGGGCGAGAGCAACGGCGAAATGAAGGTCTTGGATATGGCCGAATACACCGAATATCTGTTCATGCCAACGATTGAGGGAAGTTCGGTTCAAGGAGAGGTGACCCTGTTTACACGCGATTATCGGGGAAATATGACCAAACGCTACTATACCTTCGATTTAGACTCGGTCGTAGAGAATCACATCGGCCGGGTTGAGATAAATGTCGTACACCCCGACGATGAAATCGGGACCATGTTTATCACCAATCGGGCATACACTCAGGGGCAACACGGTCTCATTCTACAAGACGATGAACCGCATACCATATACACCGACAAAGAGCTTCGTAACTTCAATACGACCAGGCCCTTGCAGCTATCGGTCACCAGCGAGGGGCAACTCCATGCCCGTTTTTACTCGCCGCGGAGCCTGAGTCATGTTCTGGTAAAAGCACGCATCCCGGCAGCAGGGAACGAATATGTAGACTTTGCCTATTTCGACAGCATCCCTCCTTTTGCCGATTTCTATGAAGCCATACCGCTGTTGCAGAAAGAGCTCTATTTCCGCTCCGAATCGGGCAAGATTGTCCGCATTCCCCGAATGCAGGCCGACGATTTCTCCGGAATTGAATTCAAGATTGAGTCCGACGACCCCTATCTGGAGAAACTGAAAGGCATCATACACGGCTGGAACATACGGTTCCACCTGTACGACGGCGACCCTACCAAACCCGACGGAGGCCCCGTAGGAAACTGGATGGGTATCCGCCCCGTGCATTGTCGCGAAGCCGTGGCCTTCTTCCTGAACTTTACCTACATGATCGATATGCCCGAGCATGAAGAGATACTGAGAGCCAACGAAGACCGGCTGTATGGCAACGGCGGTGTAAACGACAAGGTGACCCCCGATGTCGTATTGCGACAGATGAGACAGGAGCGCACCCTGAACGTGGGTCTGGTATACCCGGGAAACGGTGTTATCGGACTGGGGGGAGGTTCTTCCTACGGCGTATGGCAGACGGGCTGGCTGAGCCACTACACCAATACCTATGCCTGCGAAATCATGTTTCACGAGCTGGGCCATGTGATGGGATACAACCACAGCAGCGCCTTCACGTATGGTCCCTGGGCTCAGGAGCTGATGAACCACTTTTATGTCAACCATCTGGACGACATGCCCATAAACTCGTCCAGCTACCTCAACAGCAGTAAAAATCCGAATCTGTATTAGTATCCGTTTTTGACTTGAAATGAATACAAGAATATTTAAATACGTCTCCCTGTCTATTGCCCTGCTTTGGGGAATAACGGGATGCAATGAAGACCACAACCTGGTGGCATCGGGAAATTCGAAAGCAATAACCGTACGGTTGGCTGCCGACAACTCGACAGGCACCGGCGACGAATCGGCCATCCACCGGGTAACCGGCTACCGGTTTGTCGACGGCACACTCGCTGAGGTAATCACCCCCTCGCAAGCCAGTGCGGAAAATCTGTATACGTTCGTCCCGGCTTCGTTCTCGGGGACTCTATACATAGTAGGCAATGCCCGGTTACTGACGGGGCTCGATGCACTTACCCCCGAGAGTTCGACATTGGACGATTTTCTCTCTATCGAAGGGAGCATCGGCGAGATGACCGGCGAGGGATTGCTGATGACCGGCAAGAGCGACCTCCAGAGTACAGCCACCTCCGTAGTAGTACCGATGTCCCGCAGCGTGGCCCGGGTCGATATTGAATCGTTCGAGAAAGGGGTAGAGGTGCAAAAAGTGGTCGTTCACAATCTGGCCGACAAAGGCTATACCATGCCTCGGGGAACGGTGGAGACATCGGCATCGGCTTCCACCTTCGACTTTACCAAAGAGTATGCCGACGCTCCGCTCGCAAACGGGAGCGAAACACTGCTCTATATTCCCGAGCAGGCCAACCTGGCTATCCGGGTCGAGGTCACCATCCGATTCGGCGAAGGGCAACATCTGCTGAAAGCCAACTTGCCTTCGGTTATCCGGAGGAACGAGATATACACCCTCGCCATCCAGGGCAAGGGGGCCGAAGCGCAACTGGTTATCGAGGCAGACGGCTGGGGTACTGGTACCTCTACCGAGTCGAACCCTTCGATTCAAGGATTGGTCGACGTGGAAAACTCTCTCTTCTCCGACGGCGTTCGGGTAAACGAAACGAGAGATACCGTCTTTGTACCGTACCACGGGAGCGACTTTATGCTGGCACTTCTGGCCGAAGCCAACGCCACGGTAACGGTAGACGGCTCGGTAGAAGGTGTAGAAGTAAACCGGAACCTCGGTAAAGGGCGATCCACCTTGCAAAAAATAGCCGAGCTCTCCGTTCGCAGCAGTCTGCGCATGCCCGGCAGAGACACCGAGAGGATTCACCTGGATATTCAAGACCCCTCCTCCACCAACTTAGGACGCGTGGTTCTCGTTATCGAAGCCAATCCTATACAGATAGAGGGGGCTATCCTCTTCGACGAAGAGGCCACCTGCGACTTCAAGGAGTATGTCGAAGGCGAATTGGGAATCATCCGTCTGCCGGCCAATAAGGTGCTCCGGGTAGAGTTTGATACCGACGAATCGGCCTGGATGCAAGCCACGGAAACGGAATCGATTACCCGCACGGGGCTGTCGGGCAAGAGCTATCGGATTGTCGGTGGCTGGAAACCCAACGACCCCCGAGCCGACGGACGACCTCAAGAGGGACGGATTGTCATCTCGAACGAAGATGGGACCCACAAGGAGACCTATACCGTCCGCCGCATAAACTGGGGATTGCCGGTGGTGAAAATTGGTGAGACCTGGTGGTGCAAATACAATTTGCGGGGAAATGTAAAATCGTTTGAGGACCAGATAACCATCCCCAACGACCCGGCACCGCACCACGACCTGCTCTCGTATCTGACCACCGTATCGGAAGACGAACTCCTGAACCTGTTGGGCGACCAGTATCAGGGCGGCAACAAACAGGGTCTGCCTCTGCGACACGACGGAACGGCATTCTACCACGAGGGGGTTGCCGCAAGCGCTCAAAACTTCGGGACACTACCGCCTGCCGAAATGGCTCCTCCGGGGTACCAGATTCCCGGCTACGACGATTATCTCGCCTTTTCGAAAAACGGGAATTTCAACCTCGGTGGCGTAGGTTCCAGAAGCTACCAAAACAGCAAGGGACAGATCATACAGATTACGATTGTAGAGCGAGACGTCAATTTTCTGGGCCATAACTATGGCGTCATATCGTTCTACGATTTTGAAATAGACGGCGCCCACTATGTGCTCAACGGCTTGGGCCACCAATGGAACACGGTTCATGGCAATATAGCCAGGATGAACCTGCTCCTGGCAACCTATGGCAACAGCAGCCAGACCTGGGTCATGGAGGGCTATGAAAGCCAGGTAAAGCCCAATGAGAACTGGATCAAGTACACCGCCAACAATTCGACCAAGACACGGCTGATACGGTGTATCAAGACTCCCGTAGAGTATACCTACGATTGATAATGACAATAATCATAATAAAAACAAATGTTGAATTTTAACCAAAACACAATGAAGAAAACAAATCTTTTTTTTGCAGCATTCGCCTCTTTGGGCGTATTGGCATCGTGTAGCAACGATGACGCAACCACCCCCTCTCTCCCCGGCGGAGAAGAGACCAGAACTGTAAAAACCTCTATCACCCGTTACGAAGGCTTCGGACAGGCTCTGGAAAACGATATCAACATCACCGACATGCAGGCTTGTATATTCGAAGGCGGAAAGATGACCCAGATCTATACCGATCTCACCCCCTCGAAAAGCAGTTTCGACATTCGCATCGAGAAACATGCCGGTACGTTATATGTATTAGCCAATACTCAGGAGCAAATCAACCTGGAAGAGTTGAAGAGCCAAAACATCACCGAAGAGGAGTGGTTGAAAAAGTGTATGACGATGAAAGATAATGCACCGGTACAGTTCTACTCGGGCAGTCTCAGTCTGAACGACATGAGTAACTCTCAAACGGTGCTCCCCGTGAATCTGAAAAGAGGTTTTGCCCGTTTCGACCTCAACTTGAGAACGGCAGGTGTGGCCTCGGTAAACAGCATTACGCTGAAGAATGCGGCTCAATCGAGCTCTCTTTTCCCGGCTACCCCCGAACTCTCTTCGAAGGAGGTGCAGATCAAGGATATGACCGTATCGTTCGACTCGCCGCTCACGACAGATACACCGGCCGTACTGTATGCCTATGAGCAACCTCAGGGAAGTCTCGAAATCAGTGTAGATGTAACGATTGACGGCAAGCCGCAGACACTGACCAAGGCGCTCGGCTGCGACCTCAAACGCAACACGATTTATACGGTAACCGTACGCAAGGATGTAATCGACGTAACGGTCGAAGTATCTTTCGACGAATGGGAAGAGGGCGAAGATACCGAGCTGGTTCCCCAAGCTCGGCTCTCAGTCCAATAAAAAAGGGAGATGAGCGACGGGATACATCTGACAATTATCGGGATTACACATGGAAAAAGAAATAGAAGTCATGAAAAGAATATATTCAGTTTTGTTTTTTATACCAGCCCTTCTCTTCTGTTTATCGTGCAACGACCAGCTCGATAAAGAGAACCTTTTCGATGGTACCGACCGAATAGTTTGTGCAGAGGTATTCCGTCTTTCTTCCGACAATTCCGTCGACGACAATGGCGAAGAGACGATAGAAAGCATCCGCGCATACCTGTTCGACGAAGGAGTACTGGTCAAGAAGTATACCGACATCAAACACTCGGGAAACAGGTATGAATTCCCGCTCGAAGCCCTGAGGGGCAACCTCTATATCGTAGCGAATGACTCCCGTCTGCCCGACTTCGGTTCGCCCGAACCGGGCTACTCGGAAGAGGAGTGGAAAGCGACCGTCATACACTCGACCAACGGCCAGGCCGAAATGGTCTATACCGGGGTGGTCTCTCTGGCCGACTACACGGCTGCCGACCGGCTAATCCCGGTATCGCTGAAACGGGTAGCTGCCCGGTTCGATTTACGCATGGCCGTGGCCGGGACTGCCGAGGTAAAGAGCATCACCTTCAAGCGGGTACAGAAAGCGGCCTATCTCTTCCAACAGTCAACGGTTGCCACTCCCGAGGGCAGCTCGGCGGTCGACATCCCGCTTGTTCCGGAAGAGCCCTACACCGCCAGCAAAAACGGAATCCTCTACCTGTACGAGCAGGACAATGCCGATTTGAAAGTAGCGTTGAATGCCTCGATAGATGGTAAAGAGTATTCGCTGGAGACGAATTTGCCTGAGAAAATATCGCGCAATACCGTCTACTCCATAACCCTCCGCAAAGATGTAATCGATGCCGAGGTGCAACTAACCGTAGAGGAGTGGAAAGAGGGCGGCGACACGACTCTGAAACCGGGCATAGACGACCGGCTGGTCATAGACTCGGCCCTGACCGAATTGCCCGGGAATGTAACCGTCGCCAACGAGGGAAGCATGCTCATCTTGCCGCATCTGGCTACCGATTTTATCGTGGCCATCCAGAGCGACAGCGAATTGGAAGTCTTCCCCGTAACCGACCCCTCGCTGACCGTGGAACCGGTCTCGCCCGAAGAACTGAAGAACAAGACGACCCGCTCTCTGGCCGGAATCAACCTGTTCAGAATCCGCAAGAAACTCTACTCCCCCAACATGAAAACCGTCGATACCCAAGTCTATTTCCACCGAAAAGGATTGACCCACTCCTATCCCGAGGACAATATCCACATACGAATGACGGGGAACCCTACCACCAGCCAAGGGGCACTGGAGTTCGGGACAGACACCTATACCCACGACTTCAACCGCTATATCGATAACGAATTTGCCACCTTTACACTCCCCGCCGAGAAAGAGATGCTCGTAGAATTTGCCGAGGAAGAAGACCGTTGGATAAGAATCGACAGCGAGAGCGGCAGCAACACCTGGCGGGTATTGGGCGGCTGGAGGCCCAACGACCCCACGGCCAACGGGCGGAAGCAGTCGGCCACGCTCGTCATACGGAATAGAGCCGACCAATCGGACAGAGAAGAGTATACCGTCATCCGACGCAATTATGGCCTGCCCGTCACCTTTCTGCATGGCGTATGGTGGTGCAAGTACAACGCCATCAAAAACTCAAAGGCCTTTGACGACCAGATACTCTCCTCGGCCGACCCGGCGGTGCAAGCCAACAAAACCCTCTTCCAGTATCTCACCGACTGTACGCCGGACGAATACTACAAACTTTGGGGGTGGGCCTATCAGGGCAATAGCGGACAAGGCATGCAGGTAATCGAAAAAGACAGTGTCATCGTTCTCGAGAGATTCACAAGAGACGAAAAGGTACACATCAACAAACTGCCGCCCACGACTCTCTCGCCCGACGGATACGAGCTCCCCTCCATGGAGGAGTTCAACCGGTTGTTCGATGCCACCGACTATGTCTGGATGATGTACAACGGGACCCACACCCTCAGAAATCCGTGGAACGGACATTCAAAAGTAAAGCGTCAACAACTGCGTAAAAACGGAATACAGGTAGGCTCCATGACCATTTCGAATCTCATCTACATTGCCCTGTCGAGCCCCGACTTCCCGGAGCATGAACCGCTCGTCTGGTATGGACCGGCGGCACAATGGAACGACACCGGTATCCTGCACTCCGGCCACTACAACAATATACTCTTCGGAGTCTACTCTCCCACCGGCGAAGGATGGTATATGAACGGGGGTATGGGCAACCTCTACATGATCAAAAACGGAGCCAGCAGCTACGACACCCGCATCCTCCGCTTCAAGAAGTCGGACGTCGAATATATCTACTGACATTATGCCATAAGCATATATACCCGAAGGGATAAACGAGATAACCAGGCTCGTTTATCCCTTCTCTCTGTTATCATACGGTAGAGAATGATGACGGGACGGGGAAACCCCTATTCCCCGATGCAGGAGCGGATGGCACTCATCGCTTTTTGATAACGATTCGCTATTTCGCCAACTTTAGCCTAATCAACAAAGTCAACGAAAATCAGCAGAAGAACTCTTAAAAAGCAGGAGATTCAAATTATGATGTTATATAATATCAGTAAAAAAGAAGTGAAATAGCATTTTGTTTACTCCTTTTGCGTATTTTTACACCATCGCTATTACGGTTAGATTTATATAATATACTTTTAGCATTAGGTATTTACAAAAACATAAGATGATGGATAAAAATTATACCGTTGGAGACTTGATATATGACGCGGCTCTTTATGATGGATTAAACACGTCCCTTAATGATCTGAATTTTTACAAAAAGTGGTTACCCAAAGATAAAGAAGCAAGCATTCTTGAACTTTGTTGTGGTACAGGTCGCCTAACAATACCTATTGCAAAAGAAGGCTATAATATAACAGGTGTTGATTATACCGCTTCTATGCTTAATCAAGCAATTACAAAAGCAAATAAAGAACAACTGTCAATAGATTTTGTACAAAAAGATATAAGAACATTAAATTTGGAAAAGAAGTTCGATTTCATTTTCATACCTTTCAATTCCATTCATCATTTGTACAAAAACGAAGATTTGTTTAAGGTTTTAAAAATGGTAAAAAAACATCTCCAAAGAAACGGTGTTTTTCTATTAGATTGTTTCAATCCTAATATCCGGTACATTGTTCATAAAGAAAAAACGAAAGATACAACGGCTGAATATACCACCAGCGACGGACGGAAAGTCATGATAATACAAACGATGTGTTATGAAAACGCAACTCAAATCAATCGTATAAAATGGTATTACTATATAGATGGTGTATTTCATTCAATCCAAAACTTAGATATGCGGATGTTCTTCCCTCAAGAACTGGATTTTTATTTAGAGAGTTCCGGATTTAATATCATCCATAAGTTCGGAAGTTTTGAAGAAGATGATTTCTGTAACGATTCAGAAAAACAGATATATGTTTTGTCTTTAAAGAATTAGTCCGACAAAACAACCCTTCTTAATTCCATCCCCAGACATTCATTTTTGGATATAAAAAAGGGTGCAAACCTTGCAAACGCTTGATTTACACCCTTTATGGCGGAGAGAGAGGCTCTCGAACCTATACATTCAAGAAATATCATAAAATTGCAAATTACTGATAATCACACACAATTTGGAATACATAGTAAATCTAAATCTTTCTGAATATCTTTTGCTATTCCAAATATTGGGTGTATATTTGGGTGTAGAATTTCAAACGCACCCAATTATGAATATCAAACGAAACATCATTTTTGCATTGGAAAGCCGGAAGAAGAACGGTGTGCCAATTGTGGAGAACGTGCCTATCCGTATGCGTGTCATATACGCAAGTCAGCGCATTGAGTTTACAACGGGTTACCGCATCGATGTAGCCAAGTG
Source organism: uncultured Barnesiella sp. (assembly GCF_946496565.1). NCBI lineage: Bacteria > Pseudomonadati > Bacteroidota > Bacteroidia > Bacteroidales > Barnesiellaceae > Barnesiella > uncultured Barnesiella sp. The sequence continues at coordinate 1,505 of NZ_CAMMHD010000023.1, read as the reverse complement.
GGATGCTGACAAGCAACGAGTGAAGAACGGGTGTACCAACAAATTAAAGCAAAGTGCATCTGAAATCAATGCCGATCTGCTGAAATACTATGCCGAAATTCAAAATGTGTTCAAGGAGTTTGAGGTACAGGAAACCATGCCAACTACCCAACAACTAAAGGATGCATTCAACCTGCGGATGAAGAATGCCAACGAAGAACAGCAGGAAGAAGCACAGATAAGTTTTTGGGAGGTGTTCGATGAATTTGTAAAAGAATGCGGCAATCAGAATAACTGGACTGAATCCACATACGAAAAGTTTGCAGCCGTTAAAAATCACCTCAAGGAGTTCAAGGAAGATGTGACCTTTGAATATTTCGATGAGTTCGGATTGAACGAGTATATCAATTTCCTGCGTGACAAAAAAGACATGAGAAACAGTACCATCGGTAAACAAATGGGATTCCTCAAATGGTTCCTGCGATGGAGCTTCAAGAAAGACTATCACCAGAATATAGCATACGATACGTTCAAACCGAAATTGAAAACCACCCCCAAGAAGGTAATCTTCCTGACATGGGAAGAGTTGAACAGACTAAAAGACTATCAGATACCCAAAGACAAACAGTATCTGGAACGTGTCCGGGATGTTTTCCTGTTCTGTTGCTTTACCAGTCTGCGTTATTCAGATGTTCGTAACCTAAAGAGAAGTGATGTCAAGTCCGACCATATAGAAGTCACCACCGTTAAAACGGCAGATAGTCTGAGTATTGAACTGAACAAGTACAGTAAAGCCATACTTGAAAAATACAAGGACATCCATTTTGAAAACCACATGGCATTGCCTGTTATCAGCAATCAGAAAATGAATGATTATCTGAAAGAACTGGGAGAACTGGCAGAAATTAACGAACCTATACGTGAAACCTACTACAAAGGAAATGAACGTATAGATGAAGTTACACCGAAATACGCATTACTCAGCACACATGCAGGAAGAAGGACATTCATCTGTAATGCACTGGCTCTCGGTATTCCTGCACAGGTTGTAATGAAATGGACAGGGCACAGTGATTATAAAGCCATGAAGCCTTACATTGACATAGCAGACGATATTAAGGCCAATGCAATGAACAAGTTTAACCAACTCTAAAAGTATCAGTCAGTTTCACAGATTATCCATTATTAGAGTTATCTTTGTTAAGTAATAGTTAGTGATATGGAAAATAACAACGAACATAATATAAAGAAAGGTCATTTTGATGCCTTTGTCCATGCTGTCGGTTCGGAAATAGAACAGGCACAAGTCCGACTCATTACCGCAGCCAATGCCCAGATGTTGTTCCATTACTGGAAAATGGGGAATTATATACTGTACCACCAACACCTACATGGGTGGGGTGGTAAAATTATCAAAAAATTGGCACAGGCAATCAGATTCAATTATCCTGAAAAGAAGGGATATTCGGAACGTAATCTTACTTATATGTGCCAGTTTGCCCGTTTATATCCGTTAAATGTACTTC
>NZ_CAMMHD010000022.1:0-42623 GCF_946496565.1 uncultured Barnesiella sp. | reverse complement strand
CCGACGAGCGTAAAAATGCGGCAAGCTAATGTAGCGAATCTGTTGTTATAGCACAATTGACGCCATGCCTGCACCCATACCATCGCCCGAAGAGGTAGCCTCGGCCCGCCGCATCCAGGTGTGGAAGGAGTTCATCCCCCTGCCGCTGCGCTTTCCACTCATCCTCTTCATCATCATCGTCTACATGTTTTCGGGAGGCGTATACATGTCGGCCGTCTCGGAGATGTCGGGCAGCCTGTCGTGGATTACCGAAGACATCATGATGGCCGGCTACGCCTCGATGACGGGACTGACCATGGCCTTTCCGCTGCTGTTCCGCATTCTGTTCCGCTTCCAGCCGCGCAACCTGCTGCTCTTCTCGGCCGGGGTCTTCATCGTGAGCGACTACCTGTGCATGGTCTGCGACTTTCTGCCGCTGGTGGTGCTGCTCTCGTTTGTCAGCGGCTTCTTCAAGATTGTAGGCACCTTTGTCTGCTGGAGCAACGTACAGCTCAAGATTACCCCCAAACGCGACTTTGCCGTCTTCTTCCCCTTCCTCTTCACCTTTGTGCTGGGGAGCGTACAACTGGCCAACATCGTCACGGGGTACAGCCTCTATGCCTTCGACTGACGGGCCATGCACCGCATCACGATAGGCGCCTTCATCGTGGTCTTTGCCCTGGTCTACTTCGGCATGCGGCGCAACTACCGGCAGAGCCCCTATATCCCGTTCAAGGGCATCGACTATCTGGGCGGCATCCTGTGGAGCCTGTGGCTGCTCTGCATCGTCTTCATCTGCGTATACGGCGACCACTACGACTGGCTCGACGGCGAACCCATACGGGTAGCCCTGCTTTTTGCCGTGGTGCTGCTGATACTGTGCATCCAGCGGGCCGCCACCATACGCCACCCCTACATCAGTCTGGGAGCCTTTTCGCAGCACAACATGCTGTTCATCTTTATTCTGTTCGGGTGCATGACCCTGATGTCGGCCACAGCCACCTCGACCCAGAATGTCTTCACCAACTCGATACTGGGGTTCGACGCCCGCCACAATGCCGACCTGAACTGGGGTGTACTCACGGGAATCGCAGTGGGTACCGGCATCTTCTACCTGGCATTGACCCGCTGGAAATGGCGGGTAAAGAGTATCGTGCTTGCCGGCTTCTTCTCGTTTCTGCTCTATCAGGTGATGCTCTATTTCCTCATCGACGCCTCGACCGAGAAGTACATGCTCTACCTGCCGCTGGTATTCAAAGGGGCCGGAGTGAGCCTGGTATACACCTCGCTCACCTATGCACTGACCGGAAGCGTGACCTTCGTGCACTACTTCGAGGCCATGTGTGTCATCGGCTTTATCCGCACCAGCTTCGGGGCTCCGCTCAACTCGGCCATTCTTGCCCGACTGCTCAAATACGCAAGTCTGGAAAACACGGCCACCCTGGGCGGCGAAATCGATGCCATGCACCCCATGGCCCACTCGTTCATAACGCTGTACGGCGAGTTTCAACGGCAGATACTCCTGGTGAGCCTGAAGGAGGTCTACGGCTATGCCGTCATCGTTGCCATCGTCATTCTACTAGCTATTCTGGCTTCGGACTATCGGTGGCTCATCCGCCCCCGACGCATGTGGCGGCTGGCCCAAATCTGGCGGGTCGTTCACCGTCAATCGAAACAGCTCGAGACCACTGGCGAATAAAACGGAAAAACCACTCTTCATCATAAGTAACCCTACACATAGAGGGCGCCCGACTGTGAAGCCGGACGCTCTCGCCTTTTTTTATTGCAGGATTCGATGTATCAATATCCGCCACCCAGGGCATGATAGAGATTGATGACCCCCTGTATTTCGTCGAAGCGGTCGGAGACGGCCGAGAGCTCGGCCTCGAGCAGTGTCTGCCGGGCGGTGAGCACCTCGAGGTAGTTCTGCGAACTGTGCAGCATCAAGAGCTCGGAACTGTGCACGGCCGACTGGAGCGACGCTATCTGCTGCTGGTCTATCACGAGCCGTTGCCGGGCCGTCTGCCATTGCAACAGGGCATTGTTCACTTCGGTACCGGCATCGAGCAACGACTGGCGGAAAGTGAGCAACGCCTCCTGCTGCTGTGCCTTGGCCACTTTCAGGTTGGCCACATTCTGCCCCCGGTTGAAGAGCGGCTGCACCAGCGAACCCACAGCCGTGAAGAGCCATTGCCCAGGGTTGGTGATGACGGCACCGGCCGCATTGGTCCAGCCGGCCGACCCGCTGAGGGTAATCGAGGGGTAGAAGGCGGCATAGGCCTGGTTGGTCACATAGAAGGCGGCAGCCAGGGCAGCCTCGCTCTGACGCACATCGGGGCGCCGCTGCAGCAGTTGCAGGGGCACACCCACCGACAGGGTGTCGGGGAACGACTGGGCATCGAGCGTAGAGCGCTCGATCTGCCGGGGCACATCGCCCAGCAGCGACGAGATGGAGTTTTCCATCTCGGTAATCTGCTGTTGCATCGTCAGCAGCGAGGCATCGACCGCCAGCTTGCTGGCCTCGATTTGGGCCACGGCCATCTCGGTCGTCTGTCCGGCCTCTTTCAAGGCTCGCATCACCCGCAGGTTCTCGGCCCACAGTTCGGCCGTCGAGCGGCTTATCTCGTATTGCTTGTCGAGCATCAACAGGGAGTAATAGCTGTTGGCAATGGTAGCCACCAACTGGGTCTGCACGGCCTGCCGGTAGGCCTCGCTCTGCTCGAGCACCGCTCTGGCTTCGCGCTTGGCGTTGGTGATGCGGCCGAAGAGGTCGATCTCCCAATCGGCCGAGGCGGCCAGGTCGTAGCTTTTGGTAGTGCTACCGCCCTCGACGCTGCGGAGGGTCCCCTGCGGGGTAAGCGATACCGATGGCAGGTAGGCCAACTTCGAAGCGGTGAGCAGCGCCTGCGCCTCTTCCACCTTGAGGCGGGCGATGTTCAGGTCGGTATTATTGGCGATGCCGCTGTCGATGAGATTCTGCAGCAGAGGGTCGGTAAAGAGCTCCCTCCACGAGAGGTCGGCAATCGAGGCGGAATCGGCCGAGGCGGTCGAGCGCAGGTAGAGGCTGTCGGTCTCGGCAATCGCGGGACGTTCGTACGTCCGATATTGACAACCGGCCAGGCCGGTCAACAGAAACAAACCTATAAATATCTTTTTCATATCGAATGGTGATTCAGGAAGTCGTATCATTTCTTTTCTTCTATCTTGGGCAACTTACGCTCGGGCATGAGCTTCTCCTGCAGGGTTTGGAACACGATGAAGAGCACCGGCACGATAAAGAGCAGGGCTATCGTACCGATGAGCATACCGCCCACGGTACCCACGCCAATCGAGATGTTGCCGTTGGCCCCTACGCCCGAAGCGAACATCATGGGCAACATACCGAATATCATGGTGAGCGAGGTCATCAGGATAGGACGCAACCGCACCTGAGCCGCCGAGATGACTGCCTGCGAGATGGTCATGCCGTGACGGCGACGCTCCGAGGCATACTCGGTCAAGAGGATGGCCGTCTTCGACAACAAACCGATGAGCATGATCAGACCCGTCTGCAGATAGATGTTGTTTTCGAGCCCGAACATCTTGGCAAAGAGGAAACTGCCGGCCAAACCGAAGGGTACCGAAAGAATCACCGCCAGCGGGATGAAGAGGCTCTCGTAGAGGGCACACAGAATGAGGTAGATAAAGACCACGCAGATGACAAAGACCAGCGTCGTGGTATTGCCCGTGCTGGACTCCTCGCGCGACATGCCGCCGAACTCGAAGCCATAGCCCGTAGGCAACGTCTGGGCAGCTACCTCCTTCACCGCCTGGATGGCCTGGCCCGAGCTGTAGCCCGTGGCCGGTGCGCCGTTCACCTGAATGGCCGAGAAGAGGTTGAAACGGGTCAACACCTCGGAGCCGTAGATACGGGTGAGTTTCAGGTATTGGGCGATGGGGCTCATCTCGCCCGCATCGTTGCGTACGAAGATGTTGTTGAGCGCCTCGGTGTCGAGCCGGTATTGGGGCGGAGCCTGCACCATCACGCGGTAGAGCTTGGAGAATCGGTTCATGTTCGACGCATAGTTACCGCCGATGTAGCCCGAGAGGGTGCTGAGCACGTCGGTGGGCGACACGCCGTTGCGCTTGCACAGCGCGGCATCGACCTCGACGAGGTATTGCGGGAACTTGGTATCGAACGAGGTGGTGGCCCGTCCGATTTCGGGCCGCTTGTTGAGCTCGGTAAGGAAGTTGCGGGTGTACTTCAGCAAGTCCTCAATCGTGCCGCCCTTCTGGTCCTGCACATAGACCTCGAAACCGCTGCTCACGCCATAACCCGGAATCATGGGTCGGGTGAAGGCCATGATGTCGGCACTCGAGATGAAGGCCGTGCGGCGCTGTATCTCCTCGATGATGGCATCGACGGCATCCTCTTTCCGGGGACGTTCGCTCCAGTCCTTCAACCGGATGGTGAACATACCGTTGCAGGCACCCTGCCCGCTCAGCATCGAGTTACCGGTAATATTCGAGAGCACCTCGATTTGCGGAATCGTGCGCAGGCAGCTATCGACCTGCTCGATGACCTTGCGGGTCTCGTATATGCTGTTACCCGGTGAAGTACGTATGTCGACAAAGACGGTACCCATATCTTCGTTGGGCACCAGACCGGTCTTGGTGGTCTTGAGCAACACAAAGAAACCCACGCAGGCAATCACCAGCAGCACGCCGGCCAGCCATTTGCGCTTGATCATAAAGAATACGCCCCCTTTATACTTCATCACCAGCCGGTGGAAAGCCGTGTCGAAGGCCATGTGGAAGCGCGACGAGAAGCTGAGCTTCTTGCCGTCGGCCCCGGTCTGGTGGGGTGTCATAATGAGGGCACACAGAGCCGGGCTCAAGGTCAGGGCGTTGAGCAGCGAGATGGCCACGGCCGCCGCCATCGTGAGACCGAACTGCGTATAGAAGGTACCCGTGGTACCGCCGATAAAGCTCACGGGGATGAACACGGCCATGAAGACAAAGGTGGTAGTGACCAGAGCCGAGGTGATGCCGTCCATGGCGTCGATGGTGGCCAGGTAGGCCGACTTGTACCCCTCGTCGAACTTCGCCTGCACCGCCTCGACCACCACTATCGCATCGTCGACCACCGTACCGATAACCAGCACGAGGGCAAACAGCGTAAGCATGTTGAGACTGAAGCCTACCAGATAAAGGAAGGCAAAGGTTCCCACCAGCGACACGATAATCGAAACCGTGGGAATAAAGGTGGAGCGGAAGCTCTGCAGGAAGATATAGACCACCAGCACCACCAGCAGGATGGCCTCGATGAGGGTCTTGACCACGCTCTTGATCGAGGCGTCGAGGAAGTCCTTGGTACTCATCAGGTCGACAATCTTGATACCCTTGGGCAGGGTCTTGGAAATCTCGGCCAACGAGCGGTCTATCTCCTCGATAATCTCGTTGGCGTTCGAGCCCGAGGTTTGCGAAATCATGATGATACAGCCCGGGTGACCGTTCACCTCGCCGATGTAGTCGTAGGAACGGGTACCCAGCTCGATGGTGGCCACATCCTTCAGGCGCAATACCTCGCCACCGGGAAGCGACTTGATGACCATGTTCTCATAGTCGACCTCGTTTTCGTAACGGCCCCGGTATTTGAGCACATACTGGAAAGTGTTCTCGGCCTCGGCTCCCAACGTACCGGTAGCGGCCTCGATGTTCTGCTCGTCGAGCACGCCGGTAATGTCGGAGGGAACGAGTCCGTACTTCTTCATCTTGCTCGGGTCGAGCCAGATGCGCATGGCATACTCGTAACCGAACACATTCACCTCGCCCACGCCGGCAATACGCGACAGGCGAGGCTCGATGTTGATTTTCATATAGTTGGCCAGGAAAGCCTGGTCGAACGAATCGTCGGGACTGTAGACGGCCAGCTGCTTGATGTTACTCGTCTGGCGCTTGCGCACGTTCACACCGCTGCGGGTTACCTCGGCCGGCAGCAAACCCTGTGCCGAAGCCAGCCGGTTCTGCACGTTCACGGTAGCCATATCGGGGTCGGTACCTTGACGGAAGTAGACCGTGATACGGGCCGAGCCGTTGTTGGACGAGGTAGAGGTCATGTAGGTCATGTTCTCCACACCGTTGAGGGCCTCCTCGAGAGGCACCACCACACTCTTCTGCACCGTCTCGGCATTGGCTCCGGTATAGGAGGCCGATACGCTCACCGTAGGCGGAGCAATCTCGGGAAACTGCTCGATAGGCAATTGAGTCAAACCGATAATTCCCAGGATAAGAATCAATACCGAGATAACCCCGGCAAAGATGGGACGGTCGATAAAGGTTCTTATCTTCATAAGGCACTATCGTTTGGCTGGGTTGTAGACTGTTCTATATCGATGGCGATACCCTCGTGCAGCAGACCGGCACCCTCGGCCACGATTACGTCGCCTACCGTCAGGCCCGAGAGTACGATGTAGTTCTGCCCGTCGTCGTATTTATAGACGGTGATGGGTGCCGACTGGGTTTTGCCGTCGACCACCTTCCACACGAAGATGCGGTTCTGCAACTCGTAGGTGGCTGTCTTGGGTATCACAAGGCTGTTCTTGTAGACGGTAGGAATCTCTACCGAACCGCTGCCGCCGTTGCGCAACAGCCCGTCGGGGTTGGCAAAGGCAGCCCGCAGGCTTACGGCACCCGTGCCCTCATCGACCGTACCGCTGATGGCGTCGATTTTTCCCGGCAAGGCATAGGTGCTGCCGTTGCTCATGAGCAGTTTCACCTCGGGCATCTGTTCCTTGGCCTTCTGCAGCGAACCATACTGTTGAATGAGGTCGAGTATCTGACTCTCGGTCATGGAGAAGTAGGCATAGACCTCGGCATCGTCCGAGACGGTAACCAGCGGCTCGGTAATGGAGCTGCTGACCAACGCCCCCACCCGGTAGGGAATCATACTGGCCACGCCGTCGACGGGGCTCTTCACCTCGGTATAGGAGAGGTTGTTGCGGGCATTTATCTCTTGCGCCTTGGCCTGAGCCAAAGAGGCCTTGGCTTCGGCCAACGTGTTTTGGGCGGTTTGCAAATCGAACTCCGAGACTACCCGCTCCTTGTAAAGCGCCTCCTTGCTCTCGGCCGAGAGCTGGGCCGTAGCCAGTTGGGCTTCGGCGCTGCGCACGTTGGCTACCGCTGTCTCGAGGGCTGCCTTGTAGGGCACCTGGTCGATGATAAAGAGGGTCTGCCCCTTGCGCACGACATCGCCCTCGTCGATGCGAATCTCGGTAATGATGCCGCTCACCTGCGGCCGTACCTCTACGAACTGACGGCCGCGGAGGGTTGCCGTGTAGTCCGATGTCAATGTCTGATTCTTAGGCTCTACGGTCAGTAGCTTGTACTTTGCACCCTCGCTCGATTTCTGCTCCTTGCAAGCCACAAGCAAAGGCAAGACTGCCATAGCCAGAATGATAATCTTTTTCATTGTTGCTGTTTTATGTGATAAATACTAAATAATGCGTATGGAATAGAAAATACCTATCTTAAACCAATTCTCAAATTTATAAACTATCTCACAATATCGGAACATTTATTGATAAACGGCAAAAAAGTGATGCCTAACGGCACGGCAGATTCTTAAAAATAAACTACCTTTGTGATAACGCGAGGGGCCGCCTTCGCACCACGCAAATACCAGAGCCATGACCAACTACACACGCATCAGCATCTATATCGACTTGATTTTCAGCTTCATAATCTTGCCGCTCCTCATCATGCTGGTACCGGTAGAGAAGTGGATTATTCACCACACCTACTTCATGCTCCTGCTCATTGTCTACGTCTATCTGCTCTATTTCACCTACCGCAAGGTGAATATACCGGGGCTCATCATGCAGCGGCAGTTCAGGCTCGTCGTGCTGCTCATGGTGGTCCTCATCTTTATCACCTGGGCCATCAGCCAGATACCTATCCCGAAAGACGACTTCATCGAGTCGCCTCGCGACTGGGGCATACGCCAGCACATCCGGAGCCTGAGCGTGTGGTTTTTCTTTTTCGTAGTCACGGGGTTCAGCCTGGCCATCGAGCTGATGTTCGAACTCTTCAAGCAGATACTCTCGAAGCAGGAAATCGAAGCCGAGAAGAACAAGGCCGAGCTGGCGCTCTACAAGGCACAGATCAACCCGCACTTCCTCTTCAACACGCTCAATGCCCTCTACGGGCTGGTGCTCACCAAGTCGGACAAGACGGAGTCGGCCTTTATCCAGTTCTCCGACATCCTCAAGTACATGTACACCCAGACTACACTCGACACCATACCCATCTGCAACGAAATCGAATACATCAGGCAGTATGTCGACCTGCAGTCGCTGCGCCTCAACCGCCATACCCACATCGACTTCCACACCGAGACCGACGACGAGCAGGCCCAGATACCGCCCATGATTCTCATCACCTTTGTCGAAAATGCCTTCAAGTACGGCACCTCGTCCGATGTCGACTGCACCATCTATATCCAGATTGCCGTGAAGGAGGGGGTGTTGCACTTCGAGACCGAAAACACCATTATGAAGGAGAAGAAGGAGCCGACCCCGGCCATCGGCATCGAGAACTGCCGCAAACGGCTGGAGCTGCTCTACCCCGGCCGCTTCTCGCTCACGACCGGCCGGGAAGGCAACCAGTTTAAAACCCGACTGACTATTCAACTACAATGAAAAAAGCCACCTGCATAGCCATCGACGACGAGCCTCTGGCTCTGCTCGTCATCACCCAGTTCTGCGAACGATTCGGCGGGCTGGAGCTGACCACCTTCAGCGAACCCCTCGTGGGGCTCGAGGAGATACGCCGCCGCAAGCCCGACCTGGTGTTTCTCGACATCGAGATGAACAGCATCAGCGGCCTCGACATAGCCCGCGACCTGCCCGAGGAGTGCTGTTTCATCTTCACCACGGCTCACGCCCAGTATGCCCTCAACGGCTTCGAGCTCGACGCCGTCGACTTCCTGCACAAGCCCTTTGCCTACGAGCGGTTCGAGAAGGCGGTCGAGAAGGCCATCCGCCGCATCGAGACCGAGCGCGACCGCACCCCCGACAGCATCGTGGTCAAGCAGGAATACAACAACGTGACCATCCCCACCAACGATATTCTCTATATCGAAGCGATGGAAAACTACACCAAGATTTTCCGCGAGAGCGGCGGCTACATCCTGTCGCGCACCAACATGAAGGCCCTTCAGGAGATTCTGCCCGAGGAGAGTTTCCTGCGCATACACCGCTCTTACATCGTACCGATAGACCGCGTGGAGATGTTTTCCAAAAAGAAAATCAAGCTCGCCGGGCAAGAGACACTGCTGCCCGTGGGCCGGCAGTTTGCCAACCACATCTACGACCTACTCATTGCCCGCAACTCGGGGGGCAGCCGGACCAATCTGTGACGGTTCCCTGCCCGGGTTCACCAACGACCGCCGGTGCCTCTTCGTCCCCCCTACTCGATTTTATCCGACGAAGTCTCCCCTCGCTCTGTTTTCTTTGGACAAAAACATTATCTTTGTGACCATAAACAACAAATTACCCGCAATGAAACACACCTGCATCACCGCTGCTTTACTGGGGCTGCTGCTCATGGGCTGCCAGTCGAGCAAAACCCAGTATTACGAAAAGCATCTCGTATTTCCCGAAGGAGCCACCCTCGAACAGAAAGTCGACATGGCCTCGCGCCTGACCCCGTCGCCCCAGCAGCTGCAATGGCAGCAACTGGAGCTGACCGCCTTCCTGCACTTCGGCATCAACACCTTCACCAACAAGGAGTGGGGCGACGGACAGGAAGACCCCCGCCTCTTCAACCCCACCCAGCTCGACGCCGAGCAATGGGCCCGCACGCTCAAGGAGGCGGGCTTCAAGATGGTCATCCTCACGGCCAAGCATCACGACGGATTCTGCCTGTGGCCCACGGCAACCACGCGCCACTCGGTAGCCTCGTCGCCCTGGAAAGAGGGTAAAGGCGATGTGGTGAAAGAGCTGAAGGAGGCTTGCGACAAATACGGTCTGAAGTTCGGTGTATACCTCTCGCCCTGGGACCGCAATGCCGAGTGCTACGGCGACTCGCCCCGCTACAACCAGCTGTTCATCCAACAGCTCACCGAGCTGCTCACCCACTACGGCGAGATTCACGAAGTGTGGTTCGACGGTGCTTGCGGCGAAGGCCCCAACGGCAAGAAACAGGTCTACGACTGGGATGCCTTCTACAAGACCATACAACGGTTGCAACCCAACGCCGTGATGGCCATCATGGGCGACGACGTGCGGTGGGTAGGCAACGAGAAGGGATTCGGCCGGGAGACCGAGTGGAGCGCCACGGCTCTCGTGCCGGGCATCTACCAGCGGGCCGACAGCGTGAACCAGGCTCTGGGACTGGCCAATAAGAGCGAAGACCTGGGCAGCCGCGAGCTGCTGGCCCGGGCCAACGAGCTATTCTGGTACCCGTCGGAGGTCGACGTCTCCATCCGTCCGGGGTGGTTCTATCACCCGGCCGAGGACAATCAGGTGAAATCGCTCGCCCGCCTCGTCGACATCTATTTCGAGTCGGTGGGCTACAACTCGGTGCTGTTGCTCAACATCCCGCCTGACACCCGGGGACTCATCCACGAGAACGATGCCCGGCGGCTGCATGAACTGGGGCAGTACATCCAACGCACCTTCGCTACCGACTACAGCCTCGCCGGCAACCGCACGTTTACCGGCCGGGAGGGCGACTCGTTCGAAATCGAGATACAGGACAACGTCCCCGTCAATACCCTGATGCTGCAAGAGGACATCGAGCAGGGGCAACGCATCGAAGCCTTCACCGTAGAGGCCTCGATCGACGGCACCTGGCTCCCGATTGCCCAGGGTACCACCGTGGGCTACAAACGACTCGTGCGGTTCGACAACCTCGTGGCCGACAAACTGCGGGTGACCATCGACCGCTCGAGAGCCGACTTCTCAATCGCCCGCGTGGGTCTCTACTACGCGCAACCCATCATCGAAACCACCGACACCGAGGGGTTGAACCTCATCGCCCCCAAGAGCTGCCGGTTGGGCAACCAGCCCGCCCCCCAGGCCATCGACGGTAACAGCACTACCACCGCCCGTGGCGAGGGCCTCGTGCCCATCGTCGTCGACCTGGGCGAACCCAAGGCGATAACAGGATTCTGCTACACCCCCGTAGCCGAAGGCAACACCGAGGGAACCCTGTTCCGCTACCACCTCTACCGCAGTAACGACGGCCAGACGTGGGAGCGCATTGTCGCAAACGGCGAGTTCAGCAACATCAAGAACAACCCCATCCCCCAGGTAGTCGCGCTGGAGAATATCCCCCAAACCCGATACCTGAAACTCGAGCCCCTCGAAGAGATCGACGGCCGAGCCCAGACCTCGGTAGCCGAGCTGGGCGTCGTGGCTCCCTGACCTCCCGACCCATCCATACATCCAACGCATACCGCAGCACCCGCTCACACCCCGTGAGACCGGGTGCTGCCGCTTTAAATGGCCCGCTCCAAGACTATTAAAAATGTTACATTCACTATCAACGAGGTTTCGTGCAACATTTTTAGGAGCTTTCGCAACATTTGTTCTATGTACCGGCGTGAACCATTTTCTATTTTTGCTCTCGCTAAGCCAAAAACAAGAACTTAACACAAATTTTATTTTTACGCTACCATGAAAAAAGGTATTGTAAATCAAATTCTACTAAAAGCAGGCACAGCCCTGTTGCTCGTGACCCTGACTTGTGGAAGCGCAATGGCACAAGAACAAGAAAAAGGAGATGCCAACCAGAGCGAAAATGCTTCTACCTCTAAAGAGGAGGGCAACCGCAATGTGATGCTCAACGCAGCCAGCGCCAACGGGCCCCGCGAAATACAAATAGGTTTACCCTCGGCCGATGTCAACGTGCTCGAAAACGGCATGCTCGTGACCTACGCCACCAATCCCCACTCCGTCAACTCGCTGTGGCGTGCCGACGCCAGCCTCAGCCATGTGGGACTTCTCAAAATCTCGGAGACGGCCATCACGACCGGTAACATCGGTTATGCCGTCAACTCCTTCTCGCAACTGGGCGAAAAGGGATTCCACGGCACGCTCAACTACAAGAGCAACCACTTCGGCATGCAGGAGTTCTCGCTCAACGTCAACGGCGGCATTGGCAAAGACTGGTACTACAGCGGCAGCATCTACCAGGATTTCGACCCGGGAACCTTCAAAATCAAATCGACTCCTTTCCAGGACCGTACCCAAATCTACAAGGTAGCCCTCACCAAGAAGTACAATGACAACCGGGGCGAACTGACCGCCATCTACCACTACAGCAACAGCCACCCGGTTTACAACTATGCCACGCAATCGGCCCCCTTCATCTATGTAGGCGACGGTAGCGTGCGCGAGTTCGGCGACTTTGCCCTGGGTACCACCTCCTACCTGCCTGTCGACAACGAGATGGTATATCGCGACATGCGCACCGGCGAGGTTAAGAAGACCAACCTCTACGACGCCACCCAAAACCTGGGAAGCATGGTTACGCTGATGAACAACTACACGTGGGACAACGGACTCAACTGGAAAGCCATCGTCAAGTACGACCACTCGACCGGTTCGTGTGTGTACCAGACGCCCATGTCGCTCGACCAGAACGAAGCCGGCATCAACTACCAGTACGAAGCGGCCGACGGCAGCCTGCAACCCTACACCGGCGACTATGTGCAGAGCCGTATGTCGTGCCTCAACCGCGGTTTCATCAACTCGCTGATGTTTACCAGCGAACTCTCTCGCCAAACGGCCAACAGCACGTGGAGGCTGGGTGTGAACGAGTGGTACTACCACATCGACTATACCTCGTCGACCACCATGTATGACCAGTCGGTACCCATGGACGGCAGCTATCCCGTGCGCCTCTTCAACTCCGACTTTGCCACATACGCCGACCGTGCCTATGCCGGTAACGGATACTACTACGACTTCAACAAAAACGCCTCAGAGTATTACAAGGGATATGAAAACAAAGTAGCGCTCTACTTCACGCACGACTGGGACATCTTCGACCGGTTGAACCTCTACTACGGTGCCCGTCTCGAATACCAGGCCCTGCGAGGTGAAAACGCAGCCGTAAAGAATGCTGCCGGTGAATATGTGGGACGTTTTGCCAACTACTATCTGGGAGCTACCGATCCCAAAAGCGGGACTTTGATTGCCCCCACCAATATCGACCACGACTGGTTCAACTATGCCCTCACCGCCGCTGTCACCTACAAACTGAACAAGCAGTTCGGATTCACGGGCGACTTCACCTACATCACCCAGCACCCCAAAATCGAGAACTTCGCTCCGGCCACGCTCCCCAACGTGGGTGAGATTTCGGTACCGCTGGGCCGCGCCGGTATCTACTACAACAACAGCTGGTTGAGCCTGACTTCGCTCTTCTCCTACATCTCGAAGACCAACAACAACTCGACACTGAACCTGCAGCACAAAATGGCGAACGGAATTCTCGACATAAAAGCTGCACCGCTCAACTTCGACATACAGACGCTGGGCTGGACCACCGACGTGGTAACCACACCGTTCAAGGGTTTCGACCTGCACTTCCTCTTTACCTACCAGCAACCTACCTACAAGAAGTACGAGACTTCGGTCACCTTCGACGACGGTTACGTAGGTAAAATCAACGCCACGGGCAACATCGTAGCCGAGATTCCGCAAATCATCATCGAGATCGACCCCAGCTACATGATTACCGACTACCTGAAGATCTGGACCAGCTTCCGCTACTTCAGCAAGACCTACGCCAACATCAACGACGCCTACTACTTCAATGGCCGCTGGGAGACCTTCGGCGGAGTAAACTGGCAGGTAAACAAGAAGCTGGCTCTGGGTTGCACCGTAGTCAACTTCCTCAACCAAACGGGAGCCAAGGGTAGTATCGCCGGTGCCGAGCTCATCGAGAAAGAGGATGCCGGGCAATATGCCGGACACGTCATGGCCGGCAGCTACATACGGCCGTTCACCGTAGAGTTTACCGCCAGTCTCAAATTCTGATACAGATTCTTCTATACATGATAAAATCATAGGTGTTTATTTTCCGGGACAGAAAGATTCAATCCAAGGACAGCAGTAGAGACAAAGAGGCGTTTCGGCGAGGCTCAGGTTACAAGCCTCGCCGAGACCCCAACCCGGAACAAGGCGAGCCCACTCTGCTCGGGCTCTGAAAAAATAGGGAGAGGTAAAAAAATTGTTTTAGGTTATTATTTACAAGTACGATTTTTCAAACATTCAATAAATAAAAACGACCATGAAAATAGATTTCAGACATTCGACAAAAGTGCTGGCAACAGCAGCCGCAGTGGCCGCTCTCGCAGCTTGCCAACCGCAAAAAGGCAGTATCAGTCTCGAACACCAGGGCGATACGCTCACCATCGTTCACATCACCAATCCCTCGAAATACCTGATTCTCCCCATCCAGGAGTCTCGTCCCGAAGGTAAAGTGAAACTCGACACCGGCAGTCCTGCCGATGTAACCATGGACATCCGTCTGGCCGTAGACAGCGTAGACTACTATGTGCCTTTCGCCTTGCCCGAGGGTACCAAAGAGGCTACCGTAACCATAGGACAGGTTGCCGCCAACGCCATGTGCTGGGACAGCCTGCGTCTGGCCGACACGTTCGACACGACCAACACCGACTACTACCGCCCCGTCTATCACCACACCCCGCTCTATGGCTGGATGAACGATGCCAACGGTCTGGTATACAAAGACGGTGAGTATCACCTCTATTTCCAATACAACCCCTACGGTTCCAAATGGGGCAACATGCACTGGGGCCACTCGGTGAGCAAAGACCTCATCCACTGGGAACACCTGGCACCGGCTATCGCCCGCGATACGCTGGGTCACATCTTCTCGGGCAGCTCGGTAGTCGACCACTTCAACAGCGCCGGCTATGGCAAAGATGCTCTGATTGCCTTCTATACCTCGGCCAGCGACAAGTACGGTCAGATTCAGTGCATGGCTTACAGCACCGACAACGGCCGCACCTACACCAAATACGAGGGTAACCCCATCCTCACGCCGTTCGACGGACTGAAAGACTTCCGCGACCCGAAAGTATTCTGGTACGAACCGGCTCAGAAATGGTACATGATTGTATCGGCCGACAAGAACATGCGCTTCTACAACTCGACCGACCTGAAACACTGGGAATACCTGAGCCAGTTTGGCGAAGGCTACGGCGTACAGCCCAACCAGTTCGAATGCCCCGACTTCATCCAACTGCCTGTCGACGGCGACAAGAACCACATGAAATGGGTGATGATTGTCAACATCAACCCGGGTTGCCCCTTCGGCGGTAGCGCTACCGAATATTTCGTAGGCGAGTTTGACGGCAAAGAGTTCAAATGCGACAACGACAAGAGCGTGACCAAATGGCTCGACTTCGGTAAAGACCACTATGCTACCGTATGTTTCTCCAACACGGGCGACCGCACCATTGCCGTGCCCTGGATGAGCAACTGGCAATATGCCAACGCTACCCCCAACCTCCAGTACCGCAGCGCCAACGCCCTGCCCCGTGAGCTCTCGCTCTACACCAAGGACGGCGAAATCTACATGGCTGCCAATGCCGTGAAAGAGACCCAAGGCTTGCGCAAAGGTACCACGACCATCGCCGACATCGACCTGAAGGACGAGTATACCGTAAACCCGATGAAGACCGGACCCGAAGGTGCCTGCGAACTGGAGATGGACATCACGCCGAATAACGCCGACACCGTAGGCTTCGCTCTCCTCAACGACAAGGGCGAAAAGGTAGACATCTACCTCGACCTGAAGGGCGGCCGCATCGTCATGGACCGTACACAAAGCGGTATCACCGACCTGAGCCGCTACGGCGAAGTGACCGTACACGCCAAGGAGACCGACGACCACCGCAAGAAACTGTCGGTAAACTACGTGAACGACTTTGCGCTGGGTACCTGGGCACCCCTCTCGCTGTGCAACGGCAAGACTTACCACCTCGATGTATTCGTAGACAAATGCTCGATCGAGATTTTCGTAGACGGTGGCCGCATTGCCATGACCAACCTCGTGTTCCCCACGGCTCCTTACAGTGCACTGCGTTTCTATTCCAAGGATGGTGAAGCCCAAATCAAAAATTTGAATATATACCAACTGAGTCTGTAATTCCTATCACTCGTATTCCATGAAACACAATCTGGTTTTAGCAGCAGTTTCGTTACTTGCCATAACGACACTGAATGCCAGTGATATGAAACAGATACGCATCTCGACCGACCGCACCGACCTCGTGCTGCAAGTAGCCGAGAACGGGCGCCTCTACCAGAGCTACTTCGGCGAAAAGCTGCTCAACGAGGCCGACCTGAAGGAGCTGGGGTGGAGCGTACACCCGGCATCGGACGGCAGTGTATGCCGCCGCGGATGGGAGGTATGCAGCGGCTCGGGTAACGAAGATTTCTTCGAACCGGCCCTGGCCATCACCCACAACGACGGCAATCCCTCGACGTGGCTCTACTACGTCTCTTCCTCGACCCATGCGGTCGAGGGGGGCGTGCAGACCGACATCGTGCTGCGCGACGACAAGTATCCCGTAGAAGTGACCCTGCACTATGTGGCTTACCCCCGCGAGAATGTCATCAAGACCTGGAGCGACATACGTCATGAGGAGAAGAATCCCATCGTGCTCTCGACCTATGCCTCGACCATGCTCTACTTCAGCCGACCGGCCTACTACCTGACCGAGTTCAGCGGCGATTGGGCCAAAGAGGCGCAGATGAGCTGCCAGCCCCTGCAATTCGGCAAGAAGGTGCTCGACACCAAGCTGGGCAGCCGGGCCGCCATGCACACCCACCCCTTCTTTGTCGTCGGGCTCGACCAGCCTGCACAGGAGCGTCAAGGCGAGGTGCTCATGGGTACGCTGGCCTGGACGGGAAACTTCCGCTTCACCTTCGAGGTGGACAACGTGGGCAACCTGCGCGTGATTCCCGGCATCAACCCTTACGCCTCGGCCTATAAGCTCAAGCGCAACGAGACCTTCACGACGCCCGAGTTCATCTTCACCCTCAGCACCGAGGGCATGGGGCAAGGCAGCCGCGACCTGCAGGCCTGGGCCCGCAACTACCAGTTGAAAGAGGGCAAGGGGCCGCGCCTCACACTGCTCAACAACTGGGAAAACACGGCCTTCGACTTCGACCAGGAGATGCTGGCCGAGCTGATGCGCGAGGCCAAAGAGCTGGGCGTGGACATGTTCCTGCTCGACGACGGGTGGTTCGGCAACAAATATCCCCGCGAGAACGACCGCGCCGGACTGGGCGACTGGGAGGTGACTCACGACAAACTGCCCGGCGGTATCCCCGCCCTCACAAAGGCAGCCCGCGAGGCGGGTGTGAAATTCGGCCTGTGGATCGAGCCCGAGATGGTGAACCCCAAGAGCGAGCTCTTCGAGCGTCACCCCGAGTGGGCCATCCACTACCCCAACCGCGAAACCTACTACTACCGCAACCAGCTGGTGCTCGACATGAGCAACCCCGCCGTGCAGGAGTATGTATATGGCATCGTCGACAACCTGCTGAAGGAGAACCCCGACATCGCCTACTTCAAGTGGGACTGCAACAGCCCCATCACCAACATCTACTCGCCCTACCTCAAGGCCGACCAGGGACAACTCTACATCGACCATGTGCGGGGCATATACCGGGTGATGCAACGGGTGCACGACAACTACCCGCAGGTGGCCATGATGCTCTGCTCGGGCGGCGGTGCCCGCTGCGACTACGAGGCGTTGAAATACTTTACCGAATTTTGGTGCAGCGACAACACCGACCCCGTGGAACGTGTTTATATTCAGTGGGGCTTCTCGCACTTCTTCCCGGCCAAGGCCATGTGTGCCCACGTGACGAGCTGGAACAAAGAGGCGTCGATCAAGTTCCGCACCGATGTGGCGTCGATGTGCAAGTTGGGTTTCGACCTGGGGTTGAAGGAGTTGAGTGCCGACGAACTGCTCTACTGCCAGGAGGCTGTGGCCAACTGGAAACGGTTGCAACCGGTTATTCTCGACGGCAGTCAGTATCGCCTGGTTTCGCCCTACGAGAGCAACCACATGGCCGTGAACTATGTCGGGGCCGACAGCCTCAAGGCGGTGCTCTTTGCCTATGACCTCTACCCGCGCTACCAGGAGAAGCTGCTCCCCGTGAAGCTGCAGGGCCTCGACCCGCACAAGCGCTACAAGGTCGAAGAGATAAACCTCATGCCCGGTGTAGAGTCTACCCTGCCGGCCAACGGCAAAGAGCTCTCGGGCGACTATCTGATGAAGGTAGGCCTCGACGTGCTGGGTTTCACCCCCATGCGAAGCCATGTAATAGAAATTACCGCGATAGATTGATAGAAGCAAGAGGGGACGAGAGAGGTGACCGCTCTGTGTGGCGGCCCTTCTCTCTCCCTCTCTTCAGAAAACGAAACAACAATTACTCTATATAACGATTATGACAGCTAAACAACAAATAAAATACGGCCGACTTATCCCCGTCATGCTCTGCTTCTTTGCCATGGGTTTCGTCGACCTGGTAGGTATCGCCTCGAACTATGTGAAGGCCGACCTGGGCCTCACCGATTCGCAGGCCAATATCTTCCCGTCGCTCGTCTTCTTCTGGTTCCTCATCTTCTCGGTACCCACGGGCGTATTGATGAACCGCATCGGGCGGAAACGCACCGTGTTGCTGAGCCTCGTGGTGACCGCCGTCTCGCTGCTGTTGCCCCTCTTTGGCGACGGCTACGGACTCATGCTCTGCTCCTTCTCGCTGCTGGGCATCGGCAATGCCTTGATGCAGACCTCGCTCAACCCACTGCTGAGCAACATCATCTCGGGCGACCGTCTGGCCAGTTCGCTCACCTTCGGGCAGTTTGTCAAGGCCATCGCCTCGTTCCTGGCCCCCTATATCGCCATGTGGGGTGCCACGCAGGCCATGCCTACCTTCGGGTTGGGGTGGCGCGTGCTCTTCCCCATCTACATGGTCATTGCCATCATCGCCATCCTGTGGCTCTCGTCGACCCCCATCGATGAAGAGAAACCCGACAAGGCTTCGGGATTCCGCGAATGCCTGCGCCTGCTGGGCAAGCCCTTCATCCTGCTCTGTTTTCTGGGTATCATGTGCCACGTAGGCATCGACGTAGGTACCAACACCACGGCTCCCAAGCTGCTGATCGAGCGGGTGGGCATCACCCTCGAGGAGGCCGGCTTTGCCACCAGCCTCTACTTTATCTTCCGTACGGCCGGGTGTCTGCTGGGAACCTTTATCCTGCGTCACCTTTCGGGCCGTAAATTCCTGGCCATCAGTGTGGCCTGCATGCTGGTAGCCATGATCGGGCTGCTCTCTACCGAGTCGCTCCCCGTCATCTACGCCTGCATCGCCCTCATCGGCTTCGGCAACTCCAACGTCTTCTCCATCATCTTTGCCCAGGCTCTTACCGCCGTTCCCGACAAAAAGAACGAGGCTTCGGGACTGATGATCATGGGCCTCTTCGGCGGCACCATATTCCCGCTGCTGATGGGTGTGGCCAGCGACGCCGTGGGTCAGGCCGGTGCCATAGCCGTGATGACCGTAGGGGTTCTCTACCTGATTGTATACACCATCAAACTGAAAAAATAACTTATCGACTTATTAAATTCAAACACTAATTATAACGCCATGAACAATAACGACCATATCATCGTAGGAATGGGCGAAGCACTGTGGGACGTGCTGCCCGAAGGAAAGAAACTGGGTGGAGCTCCTGCAAACTTTGCCTATCACGTATCGCAATTCGGCTTGAACAGCCGGGTAGTAAGTGCCGTAGGCCAGGACAAGCTGGGCACCGAAATACTCGACAACTTCCGCGAGAAACGGCTGCAAGGGATTATCGAAACGGTACCCTACCCCACCGGCACCGTGCAGGTTACGCTCGACAACGAGGGTGTGCCCTGCTACGACATCAAAGAGGGAGTAGCCTGGGACAACATACCCTATACCGAAGAACTGGACCAACTGGCTCGCCAGACACAGGCCATCTGCTTCGGGTCGCTGGCACAGCGCAGCATCGTTTCGCGCGAGACCATAGCCCGATTCCTCGCCACCATGCCCGATACACCTGAGACGTTGAAAATCTTCGACATCAACCTGCGCCAGAGCTTCTATACCAAAGAGATTCTGTGCGACTCGTTCAGCCGCTGCAACGTGCTGAAGATAAACGACGAGGAGCTGGTAACGGTAAGCCGTCTGTTTGGCTACCCCGGCATCGACCTGCAAGACAAGTGCTGGATTCTGCTGGCCAAGTATAACCTGAAGATGCTCATCCTCACCTGCGGCGTAAACGGCAGCTATGTCTTTACCCCGGGTCATGTGTCGTTTGTAGAGACTCCCACCGTACAGGTGGCCGACACCGTAGGTGCGGGCGACTCGTTCACCGCCGCCTTTACCGCCGCCATCATCCGCGGCCGTTCGGTACGTGAGGCCCACCAGCTGGCCGTCGACACCTCGGCCTACGTGTGCACGCAGCAAGGAGCCATGCCCGTGCTACCCGAGAGCCTCACCAGTCGGTTGGCTTAATACTACTTTTTCCTTTTATTTTGACGAGGGCGATCCTCCCGATACGAACCGGGGCGGTCGTCCTCGTCGTATAACCGTTTTTTTCTCATATCCAGCATTTAACAGGCTACCCTACGCCACTCGCGCAACAGCCGAAACCCGGCCGGGGCAACCCCGAAGGCAGCTCGACAAAGGGGCTGTACCGCAATTCTTTCACTTGGCAGGCATGCTCTTCTCATTAAATTTTTTATCTTTGCCTATCTTAATCCTCAAAATGAGAAGCTATGAGACGCCTACCCTTTCTTTTGCTCCTCGCCTCGTGCACTCTCGTGCTGTTGCTTACCGCCTGTACCCAGGAGAAAAACCGTTTTCTTATAGGGGTATCGCAATGCAGCGACGACGAGTGGCGCACCCAGATGAACAAGGAAATCCGCCGCGAAGCGCTCTTCTATCCCGGATTGGATGTGGAGATTCGGTCGGCTAACGACGATAACCAACGCCAGATTGCCGACATCGAATACTTTATCGACGAGGGGGCCGACCTCATCGTGGTGGCTCCCAACGAGGCCGAAGCCATTGCCCCCATCGTGGAGAAGGCTTACAGCCAGGGAATACCCGTCGTACTGGTCGACCGCAAAACCGACTCGGACCACTATACCGCCTATATCGGAGCCGACAACTACGACATGGGCTACCAGATAGGTACCTACATTGCCAGCCGCTTGCACGGACAGGGCAACATGGTAGAACTCACAGGATTGAAGGGCTCTACCCCGGCCCGTGACCGCCACCAGGGATTGGTCGATGCCCTCTCGCATCATCCCGGTATCCACATCGTAGCCACAGCCGATGCCGGTTGGTTCCAGCAGTCGGCCGAAGAGGCTTTCGACTCCATTCTGGCCCGGCAACCCCGCATCGATCTCGTCTTTGCCCACAACGACCGCATGGCCGCCGGAGCTCACGAGGCAGCCGTGCGCGAGGGCCGTGCCGGCCACATGCTCTTTGTGGGAGTCGATGCCCTGTCGGGTAAAGAGATGGGCGTGGGACTGGTTGCCGACAGCATACTCGATGCCACCTTTATCTACCCCACGGGGGGCGACCGGGTGGTGCAGGTAGCCATGGATATACTCGAAGGACGCGACTTCCCGCGCGAAACGCTGCTCTCGACGGCACTGGTCAACCATCAGAATGCCCGCATCATGCAGATGCAGAATGCACACATCAGCACCCTCGACGAGAAAATCGAGCGGCTCAACAGTCAGCTCGACGCCTTCCTGATGCGCTACTCGGCCCAACGCATGTTCCTCTATGCCTGTATCGTGATTCTGGTGCTGGTGGGTATCCTGCTCGTGATTGTCGTGCGGGCCTTCTGGACCAAAAACCGGCTCAATACCGAACTGTCGGACCAGAAACGGCAACTCGAGGAACAGCGCGACCAGCTCATCACCCTCTCGCGCCAGCTCGAAGATGCCACCCATGCCAAACTGGCTTTCTTCACCAACGTGTCGCACGACTTCCGCACACCGCTCACACTCATTGCCGACCCGGTAGACCAGCTCGGCCAGAGCCAGCACCTCGACAAGCACGAGCGCTTTCTGCTCAACATCATCCACAAAAACGTGACGGTGCTGTTGCGGCTCGTCAACCAGGTGCTCGACTTCCGTAAATTCGAGGATGGCAAACTGCAATTGCGCCTGAGCCAGTTCGACCTGCGCAACTCGCTTGCCGAGTGGAGCGACGCCTTCCGCACCCTCTCCTACCGCAAGCACATCCACTTCGACATCCAGGCCGAAGAAGATACCGACTTTACCGTCACGGCCGATGCCGAGAAACTGGAGCGCATCGTCTACAACCTGCTCTCCAACGCCTTCAAGTTCACACCCGACAATGGCTCGATTCGCATCACCCTCGCCCGATACGACCACGAGGGCGAGCCCTACCTGCGGCTGCAAGTCGCCGATACCGGCGTGGGCATGCCGGCCGAGCATGTGCAGCACATCTTCGACAGCTTCTACCAGATAGACGTCCACCATGCCGGCTCGGGTATCGGGCTGGCTCTGGTCAAGGCCTTTGTCGAAATGCACCACGGCACCATACGCGTGGAGACGACCGAGGGGCAAGGTACCTGCTTCACCATAGAGATGCCGGCCCGGCAGTCGGGAGCTCTCGACCCCGACACTACCCGCAGTGCCGTGCTTACCAACCTGAAAGAGGGGGCCGTACTGGCTGCCGACCAGGAGACGTTGCAGGCCCAGCCGCGCGAGACGACGCCCGACGACAAACCGAGTGTGCTCGTTATCGACGACAATCAAGACATACGCGACTATGTGCGGACCATACTGCAAGACCAATACCAGGTTATCGAGGCGGCCAACGGCCAAGAGGGCATACGCCTGGCCATGAAGTACGTGCCCGACGCCATCATCTGCGACGTGATGATGCCCGTGATGGATGGGCTGGAGTGTTGCCGCCGGCTGAAGTCGGAGCTGCAAACCTCGCACATCCCCGTGATGATGCTCACCGCCTATGCCATGGACGAGCAGAAAATCAAGGGTTATGAGTGCGGAGCCGACTCGTACATTGCCAAGCCCTTCAGTGCCCGGCTGCTCACCGTGCGTCTGCACAACCTCATCGAGAACCGGCACCGCCTGCAAAACATCTTTACCGAGAACGGCAATACGCCTCTCTCCCCGGCAAAGACTCCGGTAAGCGACGTAGACAAGGGCTTTGCCGAAAAGCTGCGCCGCATCATCGACGAGAATCTGTCGAATGCCAACTTCAGCGTCGAGGAGCTGGGCGAACAGATTGGGCTGAGCCGCGTGCAGCTCTACCGCAAGACCAAGGCGCTGTATGGCTACTCGCCCAACGAACTGATGCGCATCGCACGCCTCAAACGGGCGGCCTCGCTGCTGGCCTCGACCGAGAAGACGGTGGCCGAGATTACCTACGAGGTGGGCTTCAGTTCGCCCTCGTACTTCACGAAATGTTACAAGGAGTATTTCGGCGAGATTCCTACCGAATTTCTCAAACGGAAAAAAGGCGAAAGCTGACTCCGCCCTCGCCTCTAATCTATCTCTATTTTTCCCGGTATCCTCACAGACATGCCAGACAGCGGCCTGCGCCGGTTACAGCACGTGCCAATGCTCGAGAGCACGCTTCACCCCGTCGTCGTCGACCGAGGTCGTCACATAGTCGGCCACAGCCTTCAGCGGTTCGTTGGCGTTGCCCATGGCCACCCCGATGCCGGCTACCTGCAGCATGCGGGTATCATTGCCCCCGTCGCCGAAAGCCATGGTGGCCTCGACGGGGAAACCGAAGTGACGGGCTACGGTCTTCACCCCCTCGCCCTTATCGACCCCGCGAGCGGTCACATCGGCAAAGGCGGGATACCACCGGCTCGACTCGCACGAGGGGAGCAGCGGCATAATCTCGGCCTCGACATCGGCCGTAATGATAGGGGTCATCTGGGTGATGCGCTGCTGCAACAGGGCGTCGAGCGATACGGGGCTCGAAATCTGTTGCAGGTCGAGCAGACGGTGGAAAAACTCCTCGACCTCGTGCGTAGCGTTGTAGAGCAAGGCATCGATCTCGCCCACTAGAATGCAGGGGAAATGACGCTCGTCGGAGAAGCGCATCATCGTGCGCACATCGGCTTCGGGTATCGCATGGCAGGCCACCACCTGCCCGTCGATGACGATGCAGGCGCCGTTGGTGGTCACATAGCCATCGACGAGATGAGCTATGTCGGCCAGGTTGTTGATGTAGACCAGGGGTCGGCCCGTGGCGATAAAAATCTTGATTCCCTTCTGCTTGGCCGCCTCGATGGCCTCGATGGTCGAGCGGGGAATACGGTGGGTATTGAAACTGACGAGCGTGCCGTCTATATCGAAAAACAGGGCTTTAATTTCTCTTTCCTTTTCCATACGGCAAAGATACATCAAAGCGCGCAGACTCGAGCCGGATATAACCTTTTTTCACGAGGCTCCCGACTCTGCCGGGCATGAAAAAATCCGCCTGAACGAGCAGACGGATTTTCCCAAAAACAACATCAAATAACTTATATAACGAAGTAATCACTCCTCACGGTTATAAATGGAATCCTTTATGTCGTTGATATCGACAAACTTGTTGACTATGGCGTAGATGGTGAGCCCGGCCGGACTGTGTATCTGCAACTTGCCGGCAATGTTGCGCCGGTGGGTGATGACCGTATGGGCCGACAGGCACAGCTGCTCGGCAATCTGCTTGTTGGTCATGCCCTTGACTACGCCGATGATAATCTCTTTCTCACGCTCGGTGAGGGGCTCCTGGCGCACCGTCTCCTCGGGAGCGGCGTGTACCAGGCGGTCGAACTTCTCGCGTATCTGCTCGGCCGTGTCGTAAATCGAGATGACCTCGTCGTACAGTTTCAGGACCGAGGCATCGACCAACGAGTTTTGCAGGGCGATACACTTCGGGGCCGGTCCGTCGGCACCCTTCTTGATCTGCGCGACCGAGACCACCCCCGCCAACCCGGGGTTGACGATGAGCACATCGGGCTTACGCCACGCCAGCGAGGCGGTGAGCTGCTGCACGTCGGCCACCTCGGTCGTCTCGATATTGATGGTGGTCAACTTCTTCAGCACCGAGAGCAACCCCTTGCGGATAATCAACGAGGGCTCGGCTACAATCACTTTTACGACAGGCTTCATCTCGTTTCGTCTATTTGGTTTTCCAGCTCTTGAATGGCCGGGACAAACAGGTAATCTTCTATATAGTTGTGCGAGGCCAGGTCCTGCTCGCAGGTAAAGATGTCGAACAAGACACTGTTCAACTCGTTGCTGCTCGTGGCCGGGTAATACTTGATGAGTATGTTTTTCAGCTCGGTGAGCTTGGCCTCGACCTGGTCGTGCCGCTTGCGAAAGACGGCAATGCTGTATTCGCCGGGATGCACGCCGTTGAGCAGAGCCGTCACATAGGGAAAGACCGTACGCTCTTCGTAACGCATGTGCTTCTGCACCTCGGCCACATACTCGTCGAAAAAGCGAAGTATGGCAATGGCTATATCCTTGGCCCCGCAGTCGATTACCCCCAGCAGATTGCGCCGGATGGCCGGCAGCCTGAAGTTGAGGAAGTAGTCGTGCGAGTTGTGCAGATAGCCCAGCAGGGCCCCCACCGATATGTCGCTCTTGTACTCCTCGGGGTCACCCTCGTCGAGCAACAGATTGACCACGGCCAGGAAGGTATCGGTATGCACGCCGTTCTCGTCGCACACCTGCCCTATGCTTTTGTCGCCGAAACCCAAGACGATGCCGAAGCGGCTCATCACCAGCAGTACGGGGTAGTTGTCGCACACCAAATCGCTCATGCGATTGTCTCGATTATAGGTTCCCAGTTTATACATATTCTCTTCTTTTTCGTTCTTTACAAGGGCAAAGATAACATCTTATCCCCATATACCGGCACTATCGTCTTTCGACACAGCAAAGGAACTACATTTCAGTCACCTGTACAATCCCCTTTTCAGATGAATCTAACGCCTGTCCCTACCTAATTGTTGGGAGTTTGTATCGTCATGCCACAAACGGAGCAGACGGCCCACCTAATTTTACGCCGTAAAAAGACCGTAAAAGATGATGATGATACTACTCGACAACGGCCACGGCTGCGACACGCCGGGCAAACGATCGCCCGTGTGGCCCGACGGGCGCCAACTGCTCGAATGGGAGTTCAACCGCGACATCGTTTCGCGCATGGCCCAACAACTCGACCAGGCGGGCATCGCCTGCCGGTGCCTGGTTCCCGAAGATACCGACATCGCCCTGTCCGAGCGGTGCCGACGTGCCAACCAGTGGGCCCGCCAGGGCGACTGCCTGCTGGTCTCGGTCCACGCCAACGCCGGCGGCGGGAGCGGCGGCGAGGTATACAGCTACCCGGGTGCCGACAAGAGCCGGCAGTATGCCCGCCTCTTCGACGAGGTGTGGCCCCTCGTCTTCCCCGACCTGCGTTTCAGAGGGTGCAAGGAGGCCAACTTCGCCATCTTGCGCGACAGCCTCTGCCCCGCCCTGCTCACCGAAAGCCTCTTCATGGACAACGAGCACGACTGCCGGATACTGCTCTCGCCCGAGGGTCGCGACCGGATAGCCCGCTGGCATGTCGAATCGATACAACGCATTCTGAAAATCTAATCATATCATTGTACTACTTATGTCTAAATTTGATTTTTTAAAATTTATATTTACATTTGTAGGGAAATCATAATTGAATAGCCTATGTAAAACGAACAACTAAAAGACATATTGATAAAAAGGCGTTAGCTTTTATTTCGGGATTCTGAAACTTCCACTCATTCAAGATGCCTCCAAGAAATAAAGTTGAACGTCCGTGCTGTATATCACAGTGCGGACTTTATTTCTTGTTGGAGGCAAGGTTGTGGAAGACCGCAGAATCCGATAAAAAATAGGTCCGCGCTTTTTTATTTGTCTACTTCTCAGGGCCTGCCTTAAAAACTTATCGTATTACCATTAAACACCAAAGACAAATGAAAAAGACAATTCTTCTTACAGCCGTATGTGCCTTTGTTTTATCGGCTTGCCAAACAACCCAAGTAACCACGTCGGTCATACCCGAAGCCGTAAATACCATTCATGCCACCACTTTTAACGAGTTGAATCTGCAAAGAAGCGACTATACGGTATTGAACACAATTACGGCAGAGGCATTGGTCTTCTACCAGGCATCCCGCTCGGAAATCAATATAGAGGAAGCCAATCAAGAGTTTGAAATAACTCATAAACTCAACAGTGCCGGAAACACCACCAAGTATAAAGGAATAGTACGCATAGGATATTTGGCCAACGACTACCGCAACCAAAAGCCGGTAAAACTGACCAATCCCTCGGATATTGCCCGCGGTTTTGCCACATACCGACTGATAAACATGGCTCAGCAAGAGGGTGCCGACGGTATTATCGAACCTACCATCTCGACCAACGTCGAACAACAAGGGAAAAAAATCGTGTATCGCACCATCATCAAAGCCAAAATTATAAAACTTAAAGCCGACAGATAAATATGAAGAAACAGATTCTATATTACAGCCTTGTATCTCTTATCTCAGGTATCCTGCTGACGGGGTGTTCCATAACCAAAAAGAACATCGTACCCCAGACTCACGTTATATATCTGAATTTAACGGCCAATGCAGTACCCAACAAGTATGTCGATATGGACTACGGCATCAGATTACAGATACGAGACTTGCGAAGTGACAGCCGCATTTTGCAGAAACACGACAGCTATGTGGTTTCTACCCCTCAGGTTTCGGTCCAACCCGATGTGCAAGATTTTGTATCGGAAAGCATGCGCCGCTATATGCGCGTCATGGGCTTCAACCTCGATGCCGATATTGCAACCGACTACTTGATGAGTGTATCGGTTAACGAGTACAAAATAAACTATCTCTCGGGAATGGGATGGGCCGCTACGGTACAAATGCAGGTTTCTGTCACCGACAAAGACCATCAACCCGTATATCCTACGGTGACGGTTTCGGGACGAGCCACCCAACAAGGGAACGGACAGAACTTCACTCTAGCTTCAAATGTACTCAATCTGGCCTATGAACGGGCTCTGGAAGATATTGACTGGGATCGCATCGCTTTCTTCCTGAAACGTCAATCGAGCCCTTCACAGGAGAAAAACAAGCAAGTGACCGGCGAGGGCAATACGGCTCTCGAATCGACCATTATACGTTGGTTTGTCGACTCTACGCCCAAAGGCGCCGATGTATATACTCGCGTCATTTCATCGACTCCTGAAGTAAAGAATACCAACCAAACATATGTGGGGACTACGCCTTATGAAACGACAGAGGCATTTGACATAAAGGGGCTTACATTCAATAATTCGGGGAATATACAAATCGAAATCGTTTGTGAAAAAGCCGGTTACGTAGTTCAAAAGAAACGGTTCAACCTGCGACAAGCAATCGACCAGAAAGAAATTGCGACCAAATTCAATCTCATTAAGGAAGAAGAATAATCATTCTCAAGGGGATTGACAATTTATTTCTTATCCAATTACTGAAAAGTCGCTTCGCTCCCATAACCGGGAGATGAAGCGACTTTTTGGTTTTCTTCTCCTACCCGTAAAACTATTTTCCTCCAATCGGTAAACTTTTCGCCGCCACGCATGTTATAGGAGAAAACCAATTATACAACGATATGAAAAAAATTGTTTTTACAGTTCTTGCTGCGGCGGCACTCATAGCCTGCCAATCGAACAATAACAAAAATCAAATGATCGACGAAGGCGAAGCCGTAGAGATGATGGGTACCGACTCGACCGGTATGGTGGACATCTTTGCCTACGAAGGCGTGGTACCGTCGGAGTCGGGCCAAGGCGACAGCATCGACTACATGGTGATTATCACCCAGCAAATCGACACGGTAAACGGGGTGTACCAGATGACCCAAACCTATGTGACGGCCGACGGCAAAGCCGGCCAGCAGATGAAGAGCAAGGGTAAGAAGCTGTTCCAGCGAGGCACCCCGCAGAACAAAGCGGCCAAGGTGTATAAACTGGTTCCCGACAGCGGTTCGAACCAGACGGTAAACCTGTGGGTCGAGACCGATACGACGGTCGTATTGCTCGACGACCAGATGAAGGCCCCGGACAAACCCGACAAGCATCGGCTCAAAGCGGTAAAACATCACAAGCACCACCTGTAATCTTGCAATATTGTTTTAGGTTTATAGAGAGGAAGACGGGAGGCCCGGTTGTCAGAAACCGAACCTCCCGTCTTTTTTTCAGGCTTTCGTCATAGGCGGGAGAGGTGTCTGTCTCCCTGCCGTTGTCCGGGTTATCTCACGGCTACCTTGTAACGGGCACCCTCCACATCGACAATGTAGATACCGGGAGCCACATCGACGACAGCCTCGTCCCCTTGTGTAGCATATACCTTCTGGACACCGATGCCATATACATCGATTGCGTATTCACGACCGGGCTGTGCCTTCACCACAATCTGCCCCTCGGCAGTGGCATATACCAGATGTTTGTCGGCTCTGTTGTCGGCAATACCAACCACCGAGCGCTCCTGTACCTGGATATTGTCGATATTGATGTTGGTCGTACCGTCTACAGCCTCGCCCACGAACGAGAGGCGCAAAGCCGTCTCGCCCTGATAGGCGTCGAGCGGAATCACCTTCTTCACCCAACCTTCGGTTTCGTTGCCCGATGCGTAGAGGGGCCCGGCTACGGCCACAAATTCACCGTTGCTGCGCGAAACCTCTACGGTGAGGTTGTCGTTGCTCTTCTCGCCCGTGGTCTGATAGATATAGAATCCCAGAGCCGGCTCGGACAGGTTGCCGATGTTGATCTTGGCACTGGTCAGGCGGGTCTTGGTACCCACGTTCACGTTGGTAGCCATGAACGAAGCGAGACCGCCATCGCCATCCTGCGGCTGGGCGTCGGGCGAATAGGCCTGCTCGCCTATACCCCAACCGCTGTCGAGTCCTTCGAGTTTATCGGAGAGCCACATGGTGTTCATGGCACCGCCGGCAAACGATTCGGCATAGGGTGCCGAATAGGGAGCTCCGATAAAGTAGAGTTCGGAGTAGGTGCGGCGGCCTTCGCCCGAGAGGTTGCTCGACAGAATCGTATAGAATACCGGTGTTTGTCCGTACTCACACGGTATGGTATTGTCGACTACCGAAGTTTCGGTGACGGCATTGGCCACAATGGTTTCGTTGTTGCGGATAACGGTGTAGTAGATGGGGCAGTCGTACATCTCGCCGCCATCGATACCCTCGGGTTTGTCCCAGGAGATGACACACGAGTAGTCGGCCTGCTCGACAATCGAGAGGTTACGCACCTCGGCCGGACGGGCATAACCGGCCACTGCCAGAATGGTAGCCGGGTCGCTCTTCTGCCCGTTGGCATAGGCATATATCTCGTAGGTATTCTCGCCCTTCACCGCATGGGTATCGACCCAGCGGGTTACCAGCGAGGCACCCACCTCTTCGGTGGTGTAGACCGGTTCGGCCGAACCGTTGCGGTAAACCTCCATCTTGTCGACACTACCGAGGAGATCGCCCCCGATGGTATAGACCGGTGCGTAGAAATCAATTTGTACCTGCAGCGACTGGTCGTTGGCGGCAATAGCACTCAAGCCGTAAGGCTCCATGGGGGTATTGGAAGGCCGGTAGTTGTAGACCGTGAGCGTGTCGATGGCCACCTGCGAGCCCACGAGGCTGTTGTTGAAACAGATACCTATGCGGAAAGCTCCGTTCTGGGGGGCAATGATATATCCCTCGATTTCGCTGCCCTCGCCCGGCTCGATGGTGTGAATGTTGCCGACAGCACCCAGCGGGGTGAGCTCCTCGTCGTTGCTGCACAGAATCATCTGTATCTGTGCCGAATCGCAGTCGTTGGCCAGGCGGGCGTTGAAGACAATCTTTACCTCGGTATCCGAAGCCATGTTCAACGGCGGCAGATAGAGAATATCGGGAGCTTCGGAGGCCGTGCTCGAGGAGCAGACCAAAGCCCCGTTTTCGATACGCCAGGTCGACCCGTCGGCATTGCCGTCGACCGCATCGGTAGCCTCGAGGGCCCCCGACTGTGCATAGTCGCGTGTATAGGGCAGGTCGTAGGTATCGGTGTCGGCCAGGTAGTGGTTCTCGTAGGTGAGCGTCGACCCCGACATCCAGTCGTCGGTCCAGTCGTCCCAACGATACGAAGTCTTGGTGGCGATATTGCCATACTCGTCGTAAGTATATTCATACTTCAGGCGTTCGCCGTCTACCCACGAATCGATGTACATGAAGGAGGACTGCTCGGTAATGTTGCCGTGGTCGTCGTAGCTGTACACCACACTGTCGGTAGGGGTATAGACATAGTCGCCCACCTCGAAACTGAAGGCCCCGTTGCTGTACCGCACATAGGTGACGAGGCGGCCTGCGTCGTCGTATTCGTAGCGACGGCGGTCGGCGGTAGAGAACTTGTCGTTGAGCCACCGTTCCCGGTCCTCGATAGCGACGTTGCCGTCGTAGGTATAGACCCCGTGCAGGTATACGTGCTCGCCCCACTTCTCGATGGAACTGTCCCATTTGTAATAGTCGACCTCGGCAATACGGTTCTGGTCGTCGAAGGTCATGTGCTTCTTGGCATCCTCTTTGGGACTGCCCAGCCACGACATCGACGAGGCGTGCCACACATAGCTCTCATAGTCGTTCATGCGGCCCTCGGCATCATAGCCATACACCTCGCGCGAGTTGTTGGTCAGCACACCGTCGTTGTTGAGCATCATGGTCTCCATAGACTGCAAAGAGCCGTCGCTGTTGTAGATGTAAATAATCTTCGAACTCACCTCGCTGCCCGCATACACAAATACATGGTCGAGCCTTTTCCCCGAATCAGCATCGGCGGCAAATGCCAGCCCTGCCATCAAGGAAAACACAGCAAACAAGTAAAACTTTCTCATAATCACAAAAATTTAGTTCAATCCTATATATTTTAATAAAATGTCGATAATTTCTTACAAAATAAAAGAAAATTATCGACAAAACAATTAACATATGATAAAAAGATATTTATCACACCATATAAAATAACAGGAAATACTATTTGTCCCCGACAGCCATATCCCCCCTCGGTCGGGGGCAATATAGAGGCTCGAGACTCGTGTAAGTGTATTGTTTACTGGTTCTTAATCGAAGCGCGCAACCGGCTCAACGATTGCTGGGTGATGCCCAGATAAGAGGCTATATGCTTGAGAGACACCTTCTTGACAATTTGCGGGCGCACCTTTATCAGGCTGATGTACCGGCTGAGGGCGTCGTCTTTCCCGAAGATCTTGCATTTGCGTTCCAGGCAATAAAGTTCTTCGATGCAGATGGTACGGAAGAGGTTCGAGATAGCCGGATTCTGCCGGCAGAGCTCCTCCAAATCGTCTTTACGGATAGAATAGAGCACCATTTGGGTCACCGCCTCGTATTGCAGAAAAGCCGGCTCGCCCTTGAAGTAGCAGAACATCGAGGCAAACAGGTCGCCGCTCACCCCGAAACACTCGGTGACCTCGTTGCCTTTGGTATCCCAGAAGTAATCGCGTGTAAGACCGCTCTCGACCAGAAAAATCTCGTCGGACAACCTGTCGGCTCCGATAATGATTTCGCCCTTGGCATACTCTACCCGACGGAATTTCGAAAAGAGCAGTTCGAAATCCTTCTCCTCTACCTGATAGTTTTTCAAAAACAAGTCTCGTATCTCTTCTCGAATCGGTTGAATCTTGTATAAAATTACTGGTATCTACTATACTGTCTTTTATTCCGGGAGCATCGGTCCTAAACCTCGGACATCCGCTGCCGCACCACTTCGTACATCATCACCCCGGC
Organism: uncultured Barnesiella sp.; assembly: GCF_946496565.1. Taxonomy (NCBI): domain Bacteria; kingdom Pseudomonadati; phylum Bacteroidota; class Bacteroidia; order Bacteroidales; family Barnesiellaceae; genus Barnesiella; species uncultured Barnesiella sp. The sequence goes on along the minus strand of NZ_CAMMHD010000022.1, from coordinate 9,706 downwards.
TGCTACCGAGACGTTGAGCGACCCGATATTTCCCACCTGGGGAATGGCTACCATCTCGTCGCACAGGCGCAGGTTGTCGGGGTCGACACCGGTATCTTCGGCCCCCATGACCAGTGCCACGGGCAGCGTGTAGTCGGCCCGGGTGTAGTTGAGGGAGGCCTTCTCCGACGCGGCTACGACCTGTATGCCGCTATCCTTGAGGTAACGGATGGCACTGTGTATCGACCGCTCGCGGCAAACGGGGATGTGCAGCAGGGCACCGGCCGAGGTCTTCACGGCATCGGCATTGACACTGACGCTGCCCCGCTCGGGCACCACGATGGCGTCGACACCGGTACACTCGCAGGTGCGGGCTATGGCACCGAAGTTGCGCACATCGGTCACCCCGTCGAGCAGCACGATGAAGGGCACCTTACCCTCCTCGAAGAGGGTGGGCACAATGTCGCCCAGCCGCTGGTAGGCAATCGACGAGATGAAGGCGACCACCCCCTGATGGTTCTTGCGGGTGATGCGGTTGAGCCGCTCGACCGGCACCCGCTGTACCAGGAAGCCACGCCCCTTGATCAGGTCGAAAAGCTCCTTGGCCAGGTCGCCCTGCAGCTCTTTGCGTATCAGAATCTTGTCTATCTCCTTACCGGCTTCGATGGCCTCGATAACGGCCCGAATGCCAAATATCATTTCATTCTTTTCCATTGTTCTGTTCGTTACGGTTCAACAATTCGCGGGCGTTGTCGAGGGCCGCAGCCGTGAGCGACGAGCCGCTCAGCATGCGGGCAATCTCCTCGACCCGCTCGCTATCGGTAAGGCGCACCAGATGGGTGGCCGTAGCGGTGGCGGTGTCGCTCTTGTAGACGCGATAGTGCGTCTGTCCCCACGCAGCCACCTGGGGCAGGTGGGTGATGCTGATGACCTGCATGCAGCGGGACATCTCGCGCATGATGCGGGCCATCTTGTCGGCAATCTCGCCCGAGACCCCGGTATCTACCTCGTCGAACACGATGGTAGGCAGGGCCATGGCGTGTGCAACCAACGCCTTGAGCGAGAGCATCAGTCGCGAAATTTCACCGCCCGAGGCAACCTCCGACACGGGTTGCAGGGGCTGGTTCTTGTTGGCCGAGAAGAGGAACCGGATGGCGTCGCCGCCCGTCTCGTCGAACTGCGGTCGGGTCGAAACCTCTATCTCGAATTGCAGGTGAGGCATACCCAACGGTTTGACCCGCTCGGTGAGAGTGCTCGAGATGTTGGCGGCCGACTGCCGGCGCACCCGGGTGAGCTGCTCGGCCAGGTTGCGCACCTGGCTCTCGGCCTCGTCGACCTCGTGCTTGAGGGCAGCCAGCTCTTCGTCGTAGTTTTCGATGCGGGTGAGCCGCTCGGCAAACGAGTCGCGCAGGGCCAGCAGCTCGGCGGCACTGGCGAGGCGATGCTTCTGTTGCAGCGAATAGTAGGTGTCGAGCCGGTTCTCGACCCAGGCCAGCCGCTCGGGGTCCATGTTGAGGTTCTCTTGCGAACGGTCTACAGTCGAGGCAATATCCTTGAGGTCGATGTAGTCCGACTCGAGGCGCCCCGCCCACTCGTCCACCTCGGGATAGAGGCGCGAGAGGGCCCGCATGCGCGAGAGGGTGGCATTGAGCAACGACACGACGCCGGTCTCCTCGGCGTGCAGAAACTCCTGCAGCACGGCCAGTTCGTTCTTGATCTCCTCGGCATGCTGCAGCGTCTGCAACTCGGCCTCGAGCTCCTCCTGCTCACCCTCCTGCAGATGGGCCTCATCGAGTTGGGCCAACTGATAGCGCAGGTAGTCCTCCTCTTCGCGTCCCGAGCGATTCTCCTCCTGCAGGCGGGTATAGGCCTGCAACCGCTCGCGCCACCGGCGGTAGTGCTCGCGGTAGTCGGCCAGCAGAGCGGCATCGCCGGCCATGGTATCGACCACCCGCAGTTGAAACCGCGAGTCGGCCAGCAGCATGTTCTGGTGCTGCGAATGTATGTCAATGAGCTGTTCGCCCAAGGTTTTCAGTTGAGCCAACGACACGGGCGTATCGTTGATGAAGGCTCGCGATTTGCCCGAGGGCAGAATCTCGCGGCGCAAGATGCACTCGCCCTCGTCGTAGTCGAGCTCGTTCTCGTCGAAGAAATCGCGCAGGTGATACGATGCGATGTCGAACACCCCCTCGATCACAGCCTTCTCGCCGCTGCGACGCAACGACTTGAGGTCGGCCCGCTGGCCGAGTATCAGCGACAGAGCCCCCAGAATAATCGACTTGCCGGCTCCCGTCTCACCCGTAATGACCGAGAAACCGGCCGAGAAGTCGATGTGGAGCTCGTCGATGAGCGTATAGTTGGAGACACTCAGTTTCTTTATCATAATTGCGTTTCTCTCTTTATTCGGTCTGTTTAATCTTGTCGAGAATGGTTCTATCGGTGGGATACATACCGGTGAGTATATCGTAGACGGTCTCCTTCTCCGAAGTGGGAGCTTTGGAATAGACATTCACCAGTTCGTCGAGTTTGGCATCGCGGAAGAGGGTAATCACCACCGACATGGGCGAAGCCTCGTAGACCTTCTGCAACTGTTGCAGCGACTCGGTAATCTTGGCCCGTCCCTTGTCTACACTCAGAGCCATCTCGTCGAGGCCGCCGCGGTGATAGTCGTACCACAACTGGCGGAACCCGGCCGTGCTCTGCTCGACAAAGGCCGACAGCAGCGCGTGACGGTTGCGGTTGTCCTCAAAGGCTTTCCAACCGGTCTCCATCGACGATTGCCCCAGGTTGACCACCTGGCGAGCCAACTCGTAGAAGGGGGTCCCGCCCATGGGCGAGAAGCTGTCGAAGTCGACCCCGAGAATCATATAGACATAGAAGTTGATGACGGCCGTGAGGTTGCTCTCGATACTGGTTTCGGAGAAGACCAGCGGCTCGTACTCCTGATAATTGAACTCGACCTGCGTATCCTTGAAGTTGATCAGCGTCGTGGTGTAGGAGCTGTTGTAGACCGGACGGCGCGACTGCACCTGCAACTCGCACACAAAGCGGTTGTCGGCATACTCCTTGACGGTAAAGAGCATCGAGCAGTCTATCCGTTCGACGGGCGAAATTTGTGCCGTAGACCATTTACGGTCATTGATGTACTCGGTAATGGCCTCCTTGAGGGTGGTAAACACCTCCTTGTTCGTGCCCTGTATCTGGTCGCTGTTCACCTCGACACGGCAGTTCAGTTCCTGGGCTACCGACAGGAAGGGACAAAGGAGGAGCAGCACATACAAGAGATTTCTTTTCATATTCTCATCGTTTGAAACAGGGTTACGCAAATGGTTTCCGACCCGCAGCCCGTCAATGGCTGTCGGTCAGATAGCGGGCCAGGATGTCCACAATATCGGCGGCCACCTCGGTCTTGAGCTTGCAGGGAATCTCGACCGGCTCGCCCTCGCGCCCGATGACGGTCACCTTGTTGGTGTCGCAACGGAATCCGGCGCCTGCGTCGCGCAGCGAATTGAGCACGATGAAGTCGAGATTTTTCTTTTCCATCTTCAGGCGGGCGTTGCTCTCCTCGTCGTTGGTCTCGAGGGCAAAACCTACCAGGCACTGCCCGGGGCGCTTGCGGCGACCCAACTCGGCAGCGATGTCGGGGTTGGGTTTGAGGCGCAACACACGCTCGTCGCCGCTCCGTTTCAGCTTCACGTCGCTCACCGTTTCGGGAGCGTAGTCGGCCACAGCGGCACACATGATGGCGGCATCGGCCCGGTCGTAGGCATCGACGGCGGCCCGGTACATCTCGGCAGCCGACTCCACATCGACCCGATGTATCGACGCATGCGAGGTCGTCAGGCTCACCGGCCCGGCCACGAGAGTCACTTCGGCTCCGGCTTCGGCACAGGCCTCGGCCAGGGCAAAACCCATCTTGCCCGACGAGTAGTTGCCGATGAATCGCACCGGGTCTATCTTTTCGTAGGTGGGCCCGGCCGTCACGAGTACCCGCTTTCCGGCCAGCGGCTGCGGGCGGTCAAAGAACCGGTCGAGCACGGCCACGATCTGCTCGGGCTCTTCCATGCGGCCCTTGCCGGTGAGGTGGCTGGCCAGCTCGCCGGTTGCCGGCTCGATGATGTGGTTGCCATAGGAGCGCAACAGATCGAGATTGTGCCGGGTCGACGGATGGGCATACATATCGAGGTCCATGGCCGGGGCCACAAACACCGGCGCCTTGCACGACAGGTAGGTGGTCACGAGCATGTTGTCGGCTATGCCGTGGGCCATCTTGCCGATGGTCGAGGCCGTAGCGGGGGCTACAATCATGGCATCGGCCCACAGGCCCAGGTCTACGTGGCTGTGCCACTCGCCGGTATTGGCGGTAAAAAATTCGCTCACCACAGGCTTCCCGCTCAACGACGAGAGGGTGACGGGCGTAATAAACTCTTTGCCCGCAGGGGTCATCACCACCTGCACCTCGGCCCCCTGCTTGATGAACAACCGCAGCAGATAGGCGGCTTTGTAGGCAGCGATGCTGCCCGTAATGCCCAGTATGATATGTTTGCCTTTCAACATAGTTTCGAATCTTTGGAGAGAGACCCGGGCACCGTCAGAAGCGACGGCGTGCGCGGGTGTATATCTCGGTAATCACATTCTTGGTATTCAGGGGGAAATCGCCCTGCATCATCCAACTGTAATAGCTGGGCTCGAGCTGGAACACCTCCTCGACCGAACGCCCCTTGTACTTGCCGAAATTGAATACCGGCACATCGTGCTCGTTGAGAATGATGCGGCCCGAGAAATCGACGTTGCGGTTTTGGGTCGAGAACGATACCCACGAGTCGATGTCGTTGGTGAGGTATTTTCCCTCATACTCGTCTTTCACCGCCTCGGTATAGCGGTCGAGCTGCGCCTTGAAGACCTCGTAGGTGGCCCGGGTATCGGCCAGAGCCGAATGGGCATCGACCAGCGGCGCGCCACAATAGAACTTGTAGGCGGCCTTGAGGGTGCGGGGTTCCATGATGTGGTAGATGGTCTGCACGTCGACGAACTTGCGTTTCGAGATGTCGAGATTGACGCCGGCCCGCAGCAGCTCTTCGATAAGGAAAGGCACATCGAAGCGGTTGGAATTGAACCCGGCAATATCGGCCCCCTCGAACACCTTGGCGATGTTGCGGGCTACCTCCTTGAAGAGGGGCTTGTCGGCCACCATCTCGTCGGTAATGTGATGCACCGCCGTCGAAGCGGGCGGAATGGGCATGCCGGGGTTGACAAATATGTCTTTCTCTTCCACCTCGCCATTAGGGAACACCTTGACATAGGCCAGTTCAATAATGCGGTCGGTGGTAATATTGGTACCCGTCGTCTCCAGGTCGAAGAAGACGAGCGGGTTCTTTAAGTTCAGTTGCATGATTTACTGTTCAATAGCTTGGGTTGATTAAAAATCGCTGAGCATCATGGGCATCAACAGCATGAGCAGGTCTTCGTTCTCCTTGTTCTCCAGCGGTACGATGATACCGGCACGGGTGGGATCGGAGAGCTCGACCAGCACCTCGGTAGAGGGGATATTGTTGAGTATCTCGATGAGGAACGACGCCTTGAAGCCGATGGTGAGGTCGTCGCCCGTGTAGTTGCAGGCCACCTTCTCCTCGGCCGAGATGGAGTAGTCTTTGTTTTCGGTCGACACGAGCAGCTCGCCGTTCTTCAGCTGCAGCTTGGCCAGACCCAAAGCGGCATCGGCAAATACCGACACACGACGCAGCACATTCACAAACAGGGAGCGGTCGATGATAAGTCGGTTGGTATTGTTGGTAGGGATTACCGAGTTGTAGTTGGGATAGTGCCCCTCGATAAGGCGGCAGTTGAGTACGAAATCGGAGAGCTTGAAGCAGGCATTCTTCGAATCGAACGAGAGCTCTACGTTGCCGTTCTCCTTGGGCAGAATCGACTTCAACAGATTGGCCGGTTTCTTGGGCAGGATAAACGAGGCACGCACCCCGGGAGCCACGGCCTGATTTTTGAAACGTACCAGCTTGTGAGTATCGGAAGCCACGAACGAAATACTGTCTTCGAAGATGTCGAGATAGATACCGTTCATAATGGGGCGCAACTCGTCTTCGGCCGTGGCAAACAGCGTGCAGCCTATGCCGCCGAGCAGCTGTTGCGCATCGAGCGAGAGGGTTACGGCCGAGGTATCCATCGGCATCTTGGTGGGATATTCGTCGCCATTCACGCCGATAAAGTTGTAACGGCCATTCTGGAAATAGAGGAAAATTTCCAGATTATTGTCGTCGATTTCGAAAGTCAGCGGTTGGTCGGGCAACTCTTTGAGGGGTTCGAGCAAGATTTTGGCATTCACGGCAAAGACGCCTTCGCCCTCGGCCTCCATCACGTCGATAGCCGTAGTCATGGTAGTCTCCTGGTCCGATGCGGTCATCGAGAGGCGCGTGCCCTCGAGGCGAAACAGGAAGTTGTCGAGGATAGCCATCGAGTTTTTCGAGTTAATTACCCGGCTGATAGTCTGCAAATGTGATAGCAACAAGGTGCTGGATACGATAAATTTCATAGATATATCTTTTTGTTTATTTGTTTCTTAGTCTGTTTTCCCTGCAAAAGGACAGCGCCCTGCAGACCCGAGCAGGCGAACCGCCGTCAGGCCGAACGGTTCCTCATCTCTTTAACGAACAAATGTAATGAAAATTTTTGGCTCGACCGACTAATTCGCAAGAATAAATGAATAAGTTATCAACACCGTTATACCCACCCTGCCCGAAATGCTTTTCACCCCCTCGACCGTTCATTTTTCGAATATTATCGTTATATTTGTCAATCATGCAGGCCAATAGGGTGAATCCCAGACATATCAGCATACTGTGCATCGTCCTGTGCATCTTGTTCGCGGGTGGCTATATCGCGCGGCAAAACTACCGGCTCGCCCAAGCCTGCCAAACGGCCTCGCCCTACGACTACATCCCGGCCGGAGAGAGCCGGGCCATTCTCGAGACCACCCCGGCCCTGCCGCCCGACTCGACCGCCGCCCTGCCCTATTGGCAACGCGCCCGCACGCTGGTGCGCCTGTGGCAAGAGATTCGCACGGCATCGGCCCTGCCCGAAGTCGATACCATCGTACTCTCATTCACCCGCGACGGCAATGTGACCCTGTGGTACCGCACCTCCCCACAAGAGCAGAAGAGCCTTGCCCGGCGGCTGCCCCGTCTGCTCTCAAACGACTATCGACCTGTATACCACACGCATGACGAAATATCCGTGCGCCACTATCCTTTGCGCAACGGTACTTTCCTGCACACCCTTTCGGCCCCGGGAGTGATGGCCTTCTCGTTCGAGTCGGCTCCCTTCCGCGAAGCCCTCGAAACGGTCGACGTACTGGCTCGCCGCGAGCAGTTTACCAAAACCTTGCGCTCGCTCGACATTCAAGCCCCCGCCCGACTTCTGCTTCAGGTCAACGACCTGGGCTACCGCAGTTCCGGCCGCTGGCAGGGGCAGACTATCTATCCTCACACCTCCGCACCCGACACCCTCCCGGCCACCCCGACCGACAGCGCCCGAGACACAAAAAATGTCCCGCCCCCTGCAACAGGGAACGGGACAGCGGGCTGACACTCCCGAACGCAACAGCCTGAGGCCGTACATCCGGGAAGTTCCTTCAAAATCGTTTGAAATCGGAGGTCTTGCGATTCTCGCTACCGGTATCGCGGCGGCTCACCCACGACTCCTTGCGTCGTATCTTCACCCGTTCGTGGCCACAATGGCGACATCGGTACAGCTCCCTCACCTTGTCGATGCGCACCCGGTCGACCCAGGTCTCGACCTCCTCGTCGAAGTGCTTCTCTTCCCACTCCTTTTCACGCCCCTCTACCTGCCCGTTGCGGGTACGCTCGGTGTAGGCGGTCGTCGTGCCGGTATGCGTGCGGCGCTTCACCGTCTCGCCCTTCCGGTCCCTATACCGCTGGCTGAGTACCTCGGTACTCACCAGTTCGTGATCTTCGAGCCGCTTGCAGCGAGGGCACCTCAACCCTCGGTAGAGCCCCCAGAAGAGCCCCACGACCAGAATGGTAATGACCCACACCAGCGGATAGGCCGAGATAAAGGGATAGCCCCGCAACAGCATCAGCTTGGGCCACAGCCAGAAACCGAAAAGAATGCAGGCCGCTATCAGCAGATTGACCGCCCAGTTGGGCACATAGTAGAGCGGGCGACGCAACGCCAGCAGCCCCATGAGCAGACAGAGCGGCAGAAAGGGAACCAGATTCAGGAATATCCCCGACAGCAGCCAGGTCGACATCACGGCCGGAAATTCGGGGCGCGAAATGACCCACGAAAAGAGGTCGGTGATATGAGCCCGCAAGCCATCGCCCCCCATCATCGGTTCGTGCGAGGTAACCGCCGAAAGCCAATGTCGGAAAGAGGTTGGCCAATAATGCGACCCGGCAAACGAGCCGTCGGGGTTAAAGGTAAATGAGACCCGAAACATGTTCCACCAGTCGTCGAGCAGCACCAGATTGGGCACCACCACAATCGAGTCGGGCGTCGTCTTCACGCTGTTGACCGTCACCCGATCGTACAGCCGCTCCATCGAAAAGTCCGGGTCGTCGACCATTCGGAGGTATTTACGGAACGAAATCTTACGGTCCTGCTTGAGTGAGCGCTCCGGCAACCCCTCGGGAGCCACCGCCACCCCGGCCGGAATCACGCCCCGGAAACGGCCGTCGGGTGTCTCGGCCCAGACCATCTCGCCCTGACGGGCCAACAGTCGCAGCGAATCGCCCGGCGAAATATGCAAGGTATCGGAGAGATCACCTCCCCGCCCCACAAACATCGGCCCCTCGGCCACAGCGACAGTCCGGTAATCGGCCTTATGCCCGAAACTGACAGTCATCAGCACAAGCGCAGTCACCGAAACGGCCACAAGAATAGCCATCTGCCCCCACAGCGGCAGCTTCAGGAATTTCGAAAAAATCCAAACTATCGGTTTGAATATCCACTTCCACATGGTCGTCGGGTTTTATGATAAATGAATGTGTCTGTCGTCCCCTGAGATACAGTCCCTGTAAATTCAAATTATTTACAAATATAGATTAAATTAAGAAAATACAAAATAAATAACACCGCTTTTGCTATTCAGCCATTCATTTTTCTCCTTTACAGAAATCGGAAAAAAAAGATATAGACCTTCCTCTCCTTGCCACAAATAGACTTACCGGATTTACCCCACCCCGCACAATAACCTCCAACAGATTGACCACCGAATAGGCTTGAGAAAATTTCTGGATACCGCATCAAGTGCGGTATGCCCCAAACCTCCGCATCGAATGCGAAATGACGGGCTGGGTATTTCTGGATACCGCGTCGTAGCGCGGTATGACAGGCGAGGCCCCTCGCAGGGGATACGGGGCCAGAAGGGCACAAAAACAAAAAGGTCGGTAACCGCAAGATTACCGACCTTTTCGAGTGTCCGAGATGAGATTCGAACTCACACGAGCCAACGCCCACTACCCCCTCAAAGTAGCGTGTCTACCAATTCCACCACCCGGACATACGGTATCTCGTCTCTCATCTTGGTGCCCAGAACAGGACTCGAACCTGCATGCCTCTCGACACACGCACCTGAAACGTGCGCGTCTACCAATTCCGCCACCTGGGCATTTTATTGTTCATCGATAGAGATACCGATGGAGCGAAAAACGGGACTCGAACCCGCGACCCCAACCTTGGCAAGGTTGTGCTC
>NZ_CAMMHD010000021.1:0-42880 GCF_946496565.1 uncultured Barnesiella sp. | reverse complement strand
TTACATTGGCAATCAATTCGTTATAAAGTTTTATTCTTTTTACGACAGTCCCTAATTAGATGTGATTTTTATGGAAGGATAAGTTAACAGATGGGCGGTAAAAGCAGAACCCTAAAAGCTATTCCAACTTTTAGGGTTCATAAAGAATGGGGGGAATCCCATTATGTTTTAGGGAAACTTATTGTTTTATAATCGAGCTTGATACGGTTCCATTTGTCGTTTTAATAACAATTTGGTAGAAGCCGGGTGCAAGGTCTTTTACTTGCAACTGTCCTGAGGCTAAGATGTTTGACGAGAGTACCAGTGTACCGGTAATGGAGTAAACATCGGCCTGATAAGCATTGATTGCTCTGATGTAGAGTACATCGCTGACCGGATTGGGGTAGCATACAACTGCTGATTTTTCGGCATTGATATGGCTGATTGCACTAGATGTGCCGGAATATTGGTAGGCTCCCAAGTCGATGTTGAGGTCATCGTCGATGCAGGGATTACCGTCCAAATCGTAAGCTGTGCCTAAAAGGCCAGCAGGGTCATCGCCTGCGGCTATTAACGGAGAAGTGGAAGAAAGGTGGAAATCTCCATTTTCGGGATCGACAAAGAGCGGAGCTTTAGCATCGCCATTATCTTGATTATTGTCCATTGCCAATTTGATGCAGTTATCATTGATGACAATTTGTGAACCTTCTTTTTGAGATTCGGTGATGAGATAGTCGTAACCCCAAGTATTGCGTCCGTCGGCATTTTCGGTAAGTCCGATTGCTGTATTTGAAAATTCTACCGAGGCGCCCGAGGTGGCGTCGCAACGGATGTTGCCCGGTGTATTTCCCCAGAGTATCGTGTTGTAGAATCGCACGTTGCCTTTTTCGATGAAGATACCGCCAACTCGGTTCCAGTCGAAGTTGCCAGAGCCCACATTATTGACGATGGTGGTATTACAGAATGTTACGTCACCTTGGCTGCGCATGATACCAAACTTGGACGAGACGGTATTGTTGGCAAACAGACAGTTCGAGATGGTAAGGTCGCAACCCGCATAGGCCAGGATACCGGCCGTTTCGGTGGCTTTGTTGTTGCGGAAGATACAGTTGTTGAATTGAGCCGAACCGTAGACTTCGATGATTATGCGGTTCCCGGCACTAAGCAAATCGCAGTTAGCAATCTCCAATCCGTCGAAATAGACTGTGCGGGAGGTGCTGTTGCCTCCGACTGACATCATGGTGCAATTTGACGTTAAAACAGGTCTGATGGTTTTGTCGCGTTGGTCGAAGGAGGTTTCGTTACCTTTGAATCCGCCGTATAATTGGGCTCCTTGTCCCAAGTAGAATCCGGCATCGATAGTGTAGTTGCCTTCTTTAATCCAGGCCTCTACATCTACTTTTTTGGCTAATGAACTGATGTTGGCTCCATCTTCCCAGGAGGTTCCACTACCTGTTCCATTAGGAACGATGTAAATCACTTCGGCAGCAGCTTGGAGACCCCATGCTGCGATGGCTGCCGTTAAAAGAGAAGAAAGTAATCGTTTTGCTTTCATAGCTGTTAAATTTTAGTGAATGATTTTTATGATAGATCGAAGTCAATTATATATGGTTTAATCGTAGAAGTATTATGGTTTGTTTTCGATGATGAGAATCCCATTAGAAATTTTCCGGGCTCCTGTACTATCCGACGGTTTGTTTAGTAGAGGAAAGGAGGCCGATTCATCGGGTGTATCTTCTCTTATGATCATTGTAGAAGAACCACCTCCATCTAATGCAATGGCATCTGAGCAGTTTAGAGCCTGGAATATTGTAGCGAGATCGTTTAGACTGGCACCGGCAGAGTAGCCCGGTTGACGGCCATCGACAACTATTAGGTAAAGCGTTTTACCATGGTTGGCGATTCCAACACCCGTACGGGGATGACGTTCTTCTGCCAGACTAACCTGATCGTTTACTATTTGTTTTATCCCATCTCTGATTAAAAGGCCTCGTCCGCCAATTACATCTTGCATTTCGAAGAGACGAGGAAGTATATCGTCGACGATGCCGATACCTACATTCCCGTCTTTCGTCTTGTAAATCAATTCGGTGTGTTGGTTGTAATAAGATGTTTGAATAGCGAAACCTTCTTTGTAAAAAATACTCATGGGAACTAAGCCGCCGGGAACCGAAGTGGTTCTGGCCCAATAGTCGCCGTTGACACCCAACCACACGGTCTTACCATTGTTTTCGGCAGCTTGAGCGTGAACAGAGAGTATGGCATCGGGATTAGCCAATTCGGGTTTGTCGTTGGGGGTAGAGGCAACCCAGGTAACCTGGTTGAGATCGACTTGTGCGACAAACATATGGGTCCTATCACCGTTACTTTGGCAGTCGATGTCAAATATTGTTACTCCATCTCGTAGTAAATGGACAGATTCGCCATTTATCTTTTCAATAATACCACTTTTTTTGTTTAGCGTATTTGATAAGTTGGAGTAAGAACGCTTCGATTTATTCGATATTTGATGTACAGGGGGATAACTGAAGGTATTATCGACCATCCAGCGAGCTTTATACATCTTATAATTCGGTTTTTGAAAAATTACCTTTCCAGAGGAATCGATCAGGCGGTCGGACCACCACGACTCCGTGGGTTGAAGCATCATTGTGGACGTGTTGTCCGGTCCCGACGAGATGCTTTTAATTTCTTTCAGGCAGTAGCAGACGTTACATTGCCCGGTAATGAGGTCGTATTTGTATACCTTGCTGTTGGTTGTCCAGAAGAGAGCGCTCTCGCCATAGACTGGGAACAGATCGTGCGAGCCTTCCGACCCGTTTCCGGTGAGGCGGTATATTTCTTTCCGGTTGAAGAGGGCCGGGGTATCTTGATTGAAATTGTATTCATAGGATACCAGGCAGTTATTGTCGGTTGTATACAACAGGTTTTTCATACGGTCCCACACGACATTGTGGGCTGCCGAGACCTTGTAGCTATTGATAGCTTGGCCGGTTCCGAGTACCGTGTCGGTGCGGAATATGCTTATTTGTTGGTCGGTCGACGACGCCGTGACAATGTTTCCGTCGGGGAGCAGCTCGGCCGAGTGCGGGTTTTCGCCAGCGTAAGCATAGAACATGACCTTCTTGTCGGCAATTCTGATTAGAGCCACCGCACCTCCCGAAGCAGTTACAAGCAGATATTTGCCGTTGTAGACCGGTTTTACCTCACTGGGGTTATGAAACCATATTTGTTTGGAGGCGGGAATTGACGATGAGGCGGCCTCCCATTTCCACAGAATTGTACCATTTTCTTGTGCGATGACAAAAGCCCGATTTGATTGTTCGGCAATGGCGATTGTCTTGGAGTTTTGCGGTGTGCAACTACAAGCAATTGCAAAAGACGGGAGGATAAACGAAATAAGAAGTCCCGATAAGAGAACTATTTTGTAATGTACACACATGGTATTATTGTTGTTTTTCGATAACCAGAATTCCATTGGATATAGTACGAGCTCCATCATTGTCTGAAGGCCTGTTTATGATGGGAAATGTAACTAATCCGTCGGGTTTTACCTTTCGTACAATCATCGTAGATGATCCACCTCCGTCTAATGCGATGGCATTGGTACAGTTTAGTGAATGAAGTAACGAAGCAATAGCATTTAGGTCGAGACCTGAAGAATATCCTTGTTGACGACCATCGACAACAAGAAAGTAGAGAGTATTGTTTTTTTTGTTAATGCCTACAGCCGTCCGGGGATAGCGTATGGTCGATTGTGAAATATCATCGAATACGGTTTGTTGAACGTCGTCTTTTATGAGTAGGCCTCGTCCGCCTATTACCTCTTGCATGTTATCTAATTGGGGGAAAATATCGTTGACGGTGCCGATACCTATATCTCCACTTTTTGTCTTGTAGATAACTTCGGTATGCTGATTGTAATAAGTCGTTCGAATAGCGACGCCATCTTTGTAAAATATACCCATAGGAACCAATCCTCCGGGAACCGAAGAGTTTTCGGCCCAATAATCTCCATTGACTCCTACCCATACGGTTTTTCCGTTGCCTTCAGCCGATCCGGCATGTACAGGCAGTATGGCATCGGGATTAGCCAATTCGGGTTTGTCGTTGGGCGTAGAAGCTATAATAGTTACTTGATTCAAGTCTATTTGGGCAATGAACATATGAGTTCGTTCTCCTTCGCTTTCAAAGTCGATGTCATGTACGGTAACCCCATTGCGCAAAGAATTGATAGACTCATTATATATATCACCAATAATCCCGGTTTCTGTTTTTAGGGTATTGAGTAAATTGGAAAAGTTTTTTTCCTCTTCATCAGATGAAGTACAAGACATAGATATGGTGATGAGAGATAAGAACAACAATATGGAAGTCAGTTTATATAATTTCATAATCGATGTTTTTTAGTATTTAGAAATTTATCATTGAGGGTATTCATAGGCTCCTATATCGACTGATGATCCTGCAATACGATGATTCCCTGTGATGTCGTAGAAGATATTTAATGTTTCAATGGCACTGCTCAGCCCTTTGTCTATGCAGCTTGAAGAACTCCGAAGACTAAAATCTTCGGTTCCTGAATTGATGTTAGTAAATTGAGGCCCGTCGGATGCATCGTTGTCGGAAGATAAAGAAATCACATTACTCTTGGTTGGCTCTTGGTAAATGGCATCTCCAGTCTGTATAGCACAATTATATAGTTTTACATTTGAGTCGGAGTATAATTGGTGGTATCCTCCTTTGGGTCGAGTGTCTTTGTTGCCCCACAGAATGGTGTTGTAAGCTTCGGTTCCTTTATCCATTCGGATACCACCTCCGGCTCCACCTCCACCTTGGTTGTTGACGATAGTTACATTATAGAGTTTTGTGCCGTTGGCAACATGAACCACGGCTCCGGTAGAGCCTAATGAGGTGTTTCCATAGAAGAGGCAGTTTATAAGTTCGCAATTATCATAATATCCACCGGAGTTTTTCCCGTATGTATTGTTCCTGATAATACAGTTTCTAAGTCCACGCCCTTTGTATATCTCAAGCGGACCCATGTAATCTGATTGGCTATTGGCTCCTTCAAAAATGAATCCATCGATGAATACTCGAATTCCATTCTCATTGTTCCAGGCATTCATCGTCTGGAACGGACCTCCGATGATTCGTGATTTTTGGGAAAAATCCCGGTCTTTGCGTTTTACTTCATTCCCTTCGAAGCCACCGAAAACATTAACCTCTTTCCAGTTGAGGGTAGTGGTGATTTGATAATCTCCTTTGGCCACCCACAGTTCTTTCAATTTGGCATAGTCGGCAGCTGTCATACCTGCAGAAATGGTATTAAATGCTCTTTCCCAGGAACTTCCGTCACCACCTGCCGGGGCATCGGCTCTTACATATACTATCTCATTGGCTGCACGTTGAGCAATATAAATAGTATCGCAAGAGTTGTCGATATTCCCTTTCTCTCCGACAAGGATATAGCCGTAACGCTCATCATAGTCGAGGTTCTCGTCGATTGATACCGTTACTTTTACATCTGTCTTCTCGGTACTGTTTGTTGCCGGGATTGCACTCACCTTAATCCAGTTGGCCGAGCTTCGGGTCTCGGCTTCCCGATTGAGTGTAACCAGAAATTCGTGACTTTCGCCGGCTCGTTGTACGATGCAGTCTTTTTCTTCGGGGAGAAGAGCCCATGCCACCAGTTCGTCTCGGGTACTTTGGATAATTGTTAACTGATTTTCGACCGTACGGTTTTCGTCAAAGAGTCTGATGGATTGTTGGCGGATATTACCGGTTGTATTCATGCCGGCATGGATAACCATCTTCCCGTTTTCCGATTTCGAGATAGAGAAACCCTCACCAGAGATGGTTTCGAACTGCCAATCTTGTTCGGTGATGATGTCGACGATTTCGTCGCCGCCCTGACGGTTAAAATAGATAACCTTCTTGGGGAGTGTGATGAGGCTGCCCCGGCTCAGTTGGGTGACAGGTATTCTCTTGGAGAGTTGGTCCATCAGTCGTATTTCGATATATCCTGTACGGTTGGCCATTTCGGTATTCTCGGCAATTTCGAGAATGATGGAGTCGGGTTTAAGGGCATGGCCTCTCACTCGACGAATGTTTATCCAGTCGGCTTCGGTCTCGGCAAACCAGGGGTACGACGATTTCAGGTTGATCACTAGCCGTTCGGCCATGGGGCCGACCGAAATTTCGTCTTGAATAGTGAGTTCAGGCGTTACTCGGCGAACGATTCCGTCATCGTCGCACGAAATCATAGCTCTCATAAAAAAGGAGAGGAATAGCCCTAAAAGGAGATAAGAGAATATTTTGTTTTTCATCGTTTGTCGCTTTAATATGTTACTGTTCTTGAGTAATTATTAACCCATTCAAAACCTTTTGAGGTGTATTTTGAGAAAGCCTGTTAATCGTCTTGAATACAACACCCGAAGGGTTTTCTTCCCGTACTGAAAAAGTTGAGTATACACCATCGCTGAGATTGGTCGCTTGATAGCAACCCGCCCCTTGGCAGATGAGCATGGCGTCTCGGAGTCTGATTCCGGTAGAATATTCGGGAGTGCTACCTTCGACTACGAAAATATAGAACTTGGATGCATCTATATTGGTACCTACGAAAGTGCGAGCTTGGAGGGACATGGTGTTGTCATCAGCCAGAAATGCACCAAGATTTCCATCTTCCATAAGACGTTGTTTGCCTCCTATGGTATGTACTGCCTGCTGACGTAGAACCAGAAATTCTGAAACGGAACAAACCCGTACTTTACCGTCGCGAGTGACTACGACACAGTTGTCATACTTTTTCTCTGCGGTCTCTTTGATAGCAACGCCGTCTTTATAGAAGAGACCTTTGGCTTCGGTTGAATTAAATTCTCCCCCGTTAATGGCTAACCAAACTTTCAATCCGGCCTGTTCGGCACTCATGGCCTGTTCGGGTATTGTTTGTAATTCGTTGATTCCGGTCGTTTTATTGTTAGGAGACGATGCTGCTACTATGACATTTTTACTTAAATCGATGACCGCAATGATCATGCGAGTAGGTTTTTTCATGTACGTAAAAGAGAGGTCGGTGATTTCTATTCCATCACATAAATTATAGGAGGTTTCCGATTGGATACTTTGGATATATTCTACATGAGTTGCAATATTTTGCACCATAGGTGATTGGGCTCCTTTGGTGTCGAGAGCGTTGTCGTTTTCTCCACAACCGGTTATCGTTGTAATTATCAGGAGCGTTGTTAGTATACGGGTACTATGTTTTGCTAGTTGTTTCATAATCGAATATTTTCGGGTTGAAATATATTATTCCCAACCTGGGTTTTGAGGTAAAAGATTGGGGTTCAATGAAATTTCGTTTAGAGGAATGTTGAATAGATAATTCTTCTCGGTGAAATTTGGCTGATAGTCTATTCGAAGATCATAAGGCATGATAAACCCATCTTTGATAGGAACTTTGTCGGTGAGATAAGCCAATTCTTTAGCTGTATACATGTTGGATTTTGCTCCTCTCCTTGGACGATTTAACAAGTGTCCACAGTGCCAACGCAAGATATCCATGTATCGAAGTCCTTCGGCAAAAAGTTCGACACGTCGTTCGCGTCTGATTTCACGAATGAGGTAGGCGTTAGGGCCCTTGATGTCGGGATATTTTTCAATCATGTCGGGATCTTCACCCTCTGCCGGGGGAGTAGGTGATAGCATGAATGTCAGCCCGGCTCGCTTTCGGAGTAGGTTTATTGTTTTATCCAGTTCGGGATCTTCACCCAGTTCGGCTCCAGCTTCAGCTCGGATCAATAAAATTTCGGCGTAGCGGAAGATGGGGGAGTCGACACTACCTTTGAAGCGTAAATCTACATATTCGGCGGGATTATAGTATTTGGCAATGCAGTATCCCGTCGTGGAGGTTCCGTAATAGGGTCTGTCATCGGTTCCTTCCATGTAAGAGAAGATATTGGGCGCACCGCCTACTCTTTTCCCATTGACAGTTTTCCAAAGGTAGTAGCAGTCTTCGCCATCGGCTGGGTTGCAGATTGTTTGCAATAAGCGAGGGTCACGAAGTCTCATCTCTATCGAAGAACTCTTGTTTTTGTGACAGCTACATTGCGAGATGGGCAATCCTGTTTTTGCACAGAGGTATTCTTCGAAGCAGTCGCGGCTCATGCCATAATTGGATAAGGGTAAAGTACGGCTTATGTCATGGCCCATATTGATAGATGCGTCATATTCTTTGGAAAGAATAATTTCACTGTTCCCGGTGTAATTGTCTTGAATGAAAAGATTGTAATAGGGTTTATTCCCAGTGTTGTATAGGCTATATCCATATTCGGGTTTCATAAGTTCTCCGGCGGCATTGTAAGCCTCTCGGAGGAATTTTTCAGATCCCTCAAGATTCCGATACAGCCGCCATGTTCCTTCAAATAGGCAGACTCTTGCTTTAAGAGCAAGTGCGGCATCTTTGCTAACACGGGCTACATTGGTCTTTTTGGCCATTAGTTCTACGGCTCTATCTAGGCACATGAGAATAGAGTCCATGACTTCGTATCGAGAGTTTCGACCTTGATACAGTTCGGGACTATTAGTCGTCAGAGGTTTTGTATACCAAGGTACATCGCCGAAACGAACAACCTTGTTGAAATAATCCAAAGCTTTAAAGAAGTATATTTCTCCGGCATATTGGTTTTTAGCCGATTCCCCTGCTGGAGATCGCTGATAGTTGTTCAAGAATTCGTTGCACCCTCTGATAATAGACCATGACCATTGACTATCGGAGGTGGTGACGAGATTTTGTCCCCAAGCGATGTTATTGGCGCCGGTCGAATAGATATTATCCGATTGGCAGTCGATTGAGATGAATTCCATGGCTCCGTCGGTATTGGGATTTCCTTGTCCGATAATAAGTTTTGGATAGAATGTATTACAATATTGCTCCAAGGCAGAGGCATTTGCAGTCTCCCAATAGTGATTACTTTCGATTACATCCTCGGGCTTGAGATCAAGGTAGTCGTTACATCCTGAAAACAGGGGACTCAATAAAACAGAACAATAAAAAAATATTTTTTTCATAAGACTTGATACATTAGAAAGTGATGTTAATACCACAGGAATAGCTTCTCATAAAAGCATATTCTTTTCCAGAGTTGACACCGGTATTGTTGACCATATTATCTACAATATCGGGCGTCATGAATGGAGGAAGACTCGTTTTTTCCCATAAATTGAGTCCGCTGGCATATATCTTGACCTGCTCTAAGCGTAATTTGGAGAACCATTTCTTTGGAAGAGTATAGCTTATTGTTACATCTTTTAACCGGATGTATGCAGCATTCTGAAGATATTTGGTCTGTACCTGTTTGCTATGATTGAGAGAGGACGGACGTGGATAGTAGGCACTGGTATTTTCGTAACTCCACGTATTATCGATATGGTATTGGGTGATGTTTGAATTGTATATACCCCGTGAAAATCCCCAAAACAGGTCACTGTTGGTCCATAAGTCTCGTTTCCCTATTCCCTCGAACATGACTCTTACGTCGAAATTGTACCAACTGAATCCTCCCTGTAGATTGAAGTGGTATCGAGGGGTGGTATTCCCGATAATTTTTACGTCGCCGGGGTCAGAGAGAGTTACACTCCCTCTGTCTATTACCCCGTCGCCGTTAAGGTCTTTGTAGCGAATATCTCCAGGCTTCCAATTTGAGTAGATGAATTTCTGGACATAGTCCATTTCAGATGCTTCTACTTCGTTTGTGATGAATCCTTCGGTGACATAGCCCCATATTTCGCCTAACTTTTGACCTTTGTAGTACATGCCGCCTGCGATAGATCCCGTAGGATTATCATATTTGGTAATCTCTGCTTGATAGTCGGAAAGGCCTACCGATACATAATATCCGAATGGGCTTCCAAGCAGGTCATTGATATGGTCTCTCCAACTTATCTCTAGTTCCCAACCCGTTGTACGCATATCGGCGATATTCTCTTTTCCACCACTGGCGCCTAATACGGCAGGGTATGTTTTGGATCGTACCATACCGTTGACATCGCGTATATAGAAGTCGAAAGAACCACTCAATCGATTATTCAGCAAATTCCAATCGAGACCTATATTTTTAGAAATTACTTTTTCCCATGTGATGTTGGTGCTTGCTAGTGTGGGTTGATTGAGCCCTGTAATGATAGATCCGTTTATTACGTAATTTTGTAATGAGGAACTTAAGTAGCTGTAGTGTTGGTAGTAGCCATCGGTTACCTGGTTGCCTAAAGACCCGATTGAAGCCCTTATTTTAAGGTTGTCCAACCAATCTGCTGCTTCCATGAATTTTTCTTCAGAGATTCTCCATCCAATTGAGGCCGAAGGAAAGAATCCCCATTTATGACCAACAGCATATTTGGAAGAGCCATCATAGCGGCCATTCAGTTCGAGCAGATAACGCGATTGATAATCGTAGTTTGCCCGAAAAAAGAGACCTTGTACAGCCCAACTTTTTTTGGTTTCGGTTGTCGATTTGAATGTTTCGGCCATACCGGCAATAGGTAGTTCGTTGTCGAAGAGATCGGAGACTATAACTTGATTGGTCTCATAGCTTTTTTTCTCTTGATTGTATCCTACCATTATTTGAAAGTTATGATTTTGGGCAAACGATTTTTGATACTCAGCCCAGATATTGAATACGGAATATATTTCGTGTTCTTGGTTATTGGTAACGCCATTAGGGGTGATATTTTCTTCTTGTATGGCACCTCCTTCACGGTCGGGCATGGTTTGGTAAATGGTTTTTTTGTGAGCCTTTTGAGTATTGTAGTATTGGTTTTGAGTGAAATCTCCCTTTATAGAGAGTCCTTTAATAGGCTTTAAAGTAAATTGGGCGCCATACCAAAAGTCTTGAGTCTTATTGGTTTTCCTTCCCGATTCGGCCATAGTGCCAATAACACTGTTGACACCTTTTCTAATAGTTATGCCGGCATAATCACCATTCGGGAGGAATATAGGAACAGTAGGAAACATGCGATAAACTTCGTAATACCAAGTTTCGGATGAACTCCCTTCTTTATAGGGTTCGTCACTTCTCATGTCGTTGTATTTGAAATTTACGCCAAAATCGAGCCATTTGGTTATGGCTGTATTGTAGTTGAATGTCGCATTTAAACGAGAGTACGAGTCGTTTCCATAGCGGAAGATTCCGGTTTGATCTTTATATCCGAGAGATGCGTAGTAGTTGTTCCGTTCGTTCCCACCCGACAAACTTACATTGTGTTGTTGCATAAAGGCGGCTTGACGGTAAAATTCTTTCATCCAGTCGGTATTCGACACATATAGCCAACCTGGGTTGGAGGGTGTATTACGAGGGTCTTGAATCCCTTCGGTATCAACCATTACGCCGGGATTGTTAGCAGGATCGGCGATATGGGCATCGAGTAATTCTAAGAAACGGTCGCTGAAGTAATAGTCTCCCGGAGTCTCATAGTCCATCATTTGATTGACGGCTCGGCACCAAATATCGGCGCGAGGCATATCGGGTAGTCGGGCCGGGGTATTCCAAGAGAAATTGTTGTTGTAGTTGATTCGTATTTTCTTATTGTTGTCACCTCTTTTGGTTGTAATAAGTATTACACCAAAAGCACCTCTTGGCCCATATACGGCGGCCGTAGAGGCATCTTTGAGTACCGAAATGTTATCGATGTCCTGAGGATTGATAAGGGACAAATCGGATATTTCGACCCCATCGACTAAAATGAGAGCACTACCACCATTCAGAGAGGTATTTCCTCGGATGTTGTAACTGGCAGCTTGGTTGGGTTGTCCACTATTGAATGTAATATTGAGATTAGGAATTACACCTTGCAGACCTTGGGCTACATTTGCAATAGGGCGATCATTTAGAATATCACCAGATACAGAAGCGACAGCTCCTGTTAGATTCAGCTTTTTTTGTGTGCCATATCCTACTACTACAACCTCATTTAGAGACGAAGATATTTCTTTTAAAGTAATGTGTATAGAGTTGTTTGACGGGGAGACCTTTTGTGATTGAGTTTCAAACCCTACATAAGAGATGGTTAATTCGGCTTCTTTGTCCGAATCTATTTCAAGATGGAAATTTCCATCGATATCGGAGATGGTACGCTCTTTCCCATTGGCTATAAAGATATTGACCCCAGGTAGAGGGTCGCTGTTTTCATCGACAATACGACCTGAAACAATGTATCTGTTCGGCTCTGTTTCTATAGGGGTACTTTGAGCTGTCGTTCGGCTCTTTTTAGCTACAATGATTTGTCTCCCTTTTATAGTATAGGTGAGATTTTGTTGGGGTAATATCTTATCCAGAACTTTTACGACAGGTTCATTCGTGACTTTGACATTGATGCGGACATTGGGGTCGATGATACTTTTGTTGAAAAAGAAGATATATCCACTTTCTTTTTCAAGGGCATGAAAAAATGTAACTAACGAGACATTCGATAGGTTTAATGTTACCCCCTTTTTAGATTCATTGGCAACGGAGAGGAAAGGTAAACTTATAAAAAAGCAAAATAATAATGTTTTCTTTAAAATAAGTGTTAACTGATTGCCGGTCGTTTTTAACCGCAAATTTAATTTCATATCTTTGGATAATTAAAATTAGTGAATAACAAAACGGTTTTTTTACTAATTGTTAACCGGATAGTATCTAGCCCATATTATCCGGCTTTTTATGTGTTTTTGCTGTATTATTCGTTGTTCATAGGCATTAGTAGATTGTTGTGTTTATATTAGTGTCGGATATTAGGGCTTGGGATATACTATTATTTTTTCTCCTTCTCGTCGATAGGCGAGAGGCACTGTATAAGCAATTGCTTCCAATACGTCGTCAATCGAAAGGTTCAAATCCATATTTCCATAGCAGGTATCGTTATTTAGCGAGGTAATACCTTCGATAGGTATATTGTAATAGCGCGAGAGTGATTTGAGTATGTCGTGTAACTTCATATCATTGAAGTTGATGATATCGTCTTTCCAACAGATGTAAGGTGTTACATCGACATTCCTTACATTTGTTTGTCCGCATTCATAAGCTAGTCTCTGATTGGGTGAGAGTTTGGTACGGCTTTCGCCGGTTGTAACTTCTACACTCCCTTTTACAAGGGTAACTGACGATTGTGTATCGATATGATAGTCCGAAACATTAAACTTCGTACCTAAAACTTTTACTTCGATGCGATTGGTTTTTACGATGAACGGGTGATTTACGTCTCTTCGCACATCGAGGTAGATTTCACCATCGACATATAAGTGCCGATTCTCTTCGAAATCGGATTTATATATAACTCTAGAACCCGAATTGATCCATAAGGCCGAGCCATCGGGTAGCGTCATGTGTGAGCGTTTTCCGTAGGGTACTATTATTTGGCTGTTAGTCGTTTTGGATTTTGCATTTATGTTGGCAACTTGTACATCATCGACCATGATTACTCCACCTTTTTCAATTGATATACTTGCCATTGTTTTGTCGACATTGATAGATTGATTGTCGTCAATGATAATTTGAATGTTATTTCCCATTTCTACCGAATCGGAGAGAAGGGCTAGGCAAGCATCGGGAGTTTGTACAAAGTACTCTTTTGATAAGAACCAAACACTTGTAGAGAGTATGAGCCCTATTGCTATACTGGCTGCAATTCTCCATTTCTTGAAACTACGAGATCTTTTGCGCTTTTTCCCGGCTCGTTTGTAGATATTGTTGAGTAGATCGTTTTTGTAAGAATTTATGAAAATGTTCTTATCGGGAGTTATTGAGATACTACGTATCATGGAAATAGCCAAATCTATTTTTCTCTCTTCTCCCGGATATTTTTTCTTGTAAGCTTCTAAATCAAAATCGGATTTTTGAGGACCATACTTTGCCCACAGAAAAAGTTCATCGTCGAGAATGAATTTCTCTATATCTGTAAATGTATGGTCCTTGTTCATCTTTTTATGTTTTCTCGCTTTAGAGAGGTCCTTTCATATAGAAGACAAAGCAAGGGGCTATTTTATACTCACAGGGATGCTAATTTTTTGTGGAGGATTCAAGTTATATTAGGATAATAATGGATACTTTAGTAGAGCTTTCCCGTAATTTTTGCAGACTGCGAGAAATAAGATTCCGAGCCGATTGAGTATTTATGTCCATGATTTGAGCTATTTCATCGATTGTCATATCATGGATGAATCGCAGGTAAATAATCTCTTTTTGCCTTTCGGTCAAAGAGTCCATTATGTTCTTTACTTCATCGGTTAGAGCATATTTATCTTGAGAAAATAGTTTTTCTTCTATGGTATAAGAAAGTGTAAACTCCAGATTTTCGATATTGAGTTCGGTACTTCTAGCGTTACGTTTCAGTTGATTGTAAATTGTGTTTTTCAGAGCCCTAAATAGAAAAGGTTTAAGTCGGGAGGTGTCGTTGAGGGTAAAACTCTTCTGGTAAAGTTTCAGAAACAGGTCTTGAATAGCATCTTCAACGACTTCTTGGTTTCGACTCAAGCGCCAACCATAGTGCATTAAATCATCAAACAGAGCATTGTATAAGGGAGAAAATGCGTCGTCATCTCCACATAAGAATTGTAGATAGAGTTGTTGAATATGTTTTTCTTTGGTTAACATTATGGCAAATTAGATTTTGGTCAAAAGAGCTCAGTGTGAATGAATCCTGTCGAAATACGGCGGAAATTTACAAATATATTTAAGTTTACCAAAATTATATTCCAATTTTTATGGTTAATATATCTATTCTCTGATATATACAAAAAAAAGTCGCCCCGGGTGAGAGGCGACTTTTGCGGTGTATGAAGGTCTGTTTTTATCGGGTTCGTCGTACCGAGCGGACAGGAGCCGATGAGGTCTTTTGCTGCTTGGGTTGCTTTTGCTTTTTGGCTTTGGCCTCTTTCTGTTTCTTGGCTCGGGAGGAGCGCGAGGTACTTTTCTCTTCTTTCTCCTCCTTGGCGGTTACCTCTTCGCCGTTGGCTTTGGCCTCTTTGGCCTCCTGAGCCTCGCGGGCTTTGGCCAGCTCCTCGGGGGTAGGTACCCACAGGTTTTTGTTGAAGTTCTTCAGCTGGGTCTCGATGCTGTCTTGAGCCTGTTTGAGCGTCGAGTCGTTGGGGTACATTTGCATGAGCGACTGGTTGCGGAGGTTCTGGGTCTTGTAGATTTCGCCGTCGTACATGCGCATCTGGAAGTAGTCGTCGTAGTTATACTGCGCGATGTTGTTCTCGTTGCTGGCCAGGATATACTGGCGGGCGATGTAGGGGCGGATATCGTTGTACTTGACCCAAAACATGGGGTATTTCACCGGCTCGCCGCCGAAGTCGCCGGTGCGGTGCAGTACGGGGCAGAGGGCCTCGATTGAGGGTTTCAGCTGCGAGGTGCGGCGGTCGAATTTCCACTTCTCCAGAATGTAGTACGAGAGTACCTCGTTGGCGGGGATGTCGCTCTCTTCGAGGGTGAACCGGGGGTTCTTCTCGGAGTAGCCTTTGGCTTCGGCATAGAGTATGTGGAAGCGGTCGAACATCTCGCGCACCTTGATGCGGTATTCGTCGGTGAAGATTTCGCGTCCGTCGAGGTATTCGTATGCGGCTATCTGGTTGTTGGCCAGCAGCTTCATGATGATTCGGAAGAGGTTCTCCTGATCGGCGGTCGACTCTTCGGGGTAGTAGAGCGGCAGATTCTTCTCTTTGGTGAGGTCGATTTGCCGATAGATGACCCGCATCCAGGGGATGTCGGCGTCCGAGGCATCCTGGGTGTCGTAGAGCGACTGGGCCCGCACGCTCAACTGGGTGTCGGGCTTTTTGCTGTCGTTGGAGTCGCTTTTCTTGATTACTTGCGCTTGACCTCCCACCACCGAGAGCAGCAGGCCGAGGGTGAGGCAGCTTTTTATCAGGATATTCATGTTTATCGAATTGTATGTCATGTTATTAGCCTTAGTTTACAATTACTTCGATAGGCGAGAGGTCGCGCTCTATGCCGTCGGGACCCACGGCCCGAACTCTCGAGATGTAGAACCGCTTGCCCCGCGAGAGCCGGCGGAAGGAGTCTTTCTGCCGTTGCGAGAAGTTGGCTCCGTCGGAGACTTCGGGAATAGCATTACCCATGGAGTCGAAGAAGACCGTTTCGAATCGCAATACGCGGTACGACACGTTCAGCAGGTCGTCGTCGATGGCCGCCTGTATGCCGGGGGCTGCGAGCAGCCGGGTCTTGGGGAAGGGTTTCCCGCCTTTGTATTTCTGTTCATAGCCGTTTTCGTCCTTGTAGGCGATGTAGGGCATGGGGTCGGGCAGTTGCCGCACGCGGAACTGGGTGTTGGCTACCGTCTGCGAACGGCCGTCCATGGTGGCCGTTACGGTGATGACAGCGTTTTGTCCTACCTTGGAGGGTTTGGCAATCCAGTTGTCACCTTGCCGGGTGAGGGTTCCGTTGGTCATGGTGGCCTGGATGGCGTGGTTGGGGATGCCGGGAACCGATATGCTGATGGGGTTTCCGATACCGGCGTAGAGTACGTTCATCAAGGTGGCCGAGATGGTGGCGCTGGGTTCTACTACGGTGTAGGACGAGGAGAACTCGTGGCGCGTCATGGAGCCGTCGCCCCGCGGAACCTCGAGGTATCCCTTGAAGTCGAATATGCCGGTGCTGCCGCAATAGGTCTCGTAGAGGCCGCGGTTCTCGTCGGGCAGACGCTTGCCGTTGATGTAGATGGCCGGCCGCTGGGTGGTATCGATGGCGGCCAGCACGATGTTGGCGCTGTATTTGCCGCCCCGCATGATGTTTTTGGAGTTGGGGATGACAAAGGCGTTGAGCTGGTTCACGCGCACATCGCCCTCGTCGATGTTGTTGATGAGGGTGTGCAGGGCCTCGCTCTCGGCGTAGCGCACGTCGCTCTGTATCTTGGTGAGGATGGTGACGGCGGCGATGACGGGCATGTTTTCAAACATGGTCGTCTCCCACAGGGAGGGGTTGTGTACCACCCGTCTGTTGCCCGAGTGAATCGAGGTCGAGAGGTAGTTTTCGATGGTGGCCCGTTTCACCGAGTCGGTCATGAAGCCGCTGATGAGGGTGCGGTAGTCGTCGATCTTTTTTCTCAGTTTCGAACCATGTCGTTGGGCGGGCGAGAGCATGATGTATGAGGCGGCCTCGAGGTCGTCCTGGCGTTCGATATTGTTCACGTCGCCGTCTTTACCGTCGGCTTTCTTGACGATGAGGGTCTTGAGCGAGTCGATGTAGTTGTACAGCTCTGAGGTTTGTCGTTTGACATCCAGCGATTTCTTGTACCACTGGCCGCCCTTTTCGGGGTTCTGGCTGTTGAAGGCCGCCAGTTTCTGGTAGAGGGCGTCGTTTTGGAGCGAAGCATTCGAGGTAGATCTTTCCAATCCGTCTTCAACTTGCTTGAATCCGTTGAGCACATCGGACGACACGTTGAGGGCCAGCATGGCAGTGAGGACGATATACATGAGGTTTATCATCTTCTGCCGGGGTGAAAGTCTGTTGTTATTCGATGCCATGTCGTTACTTTTGTTCGGGGTCGTCTTTGGGTTTCTCGGTCGGGTCGGGGGTGGGTGCGGGTGCAGGTGCGCCTCCCATGGGCCGGTACATGTTGATGGTCATGGCGGTGATCATCTTCTCGTAGACCGAGTTGAGTTGTTGTATGTATTGGGTCATCTTTTCGGCCTCCTGGCAGTAGCGGGTACTGTCCGATGCCGAGCGTTCGTACATGTCGCGTATGTTGCGCAGGCCGGTGTTCACGCGGTCGATGTTGTCGATTTGTGAACTGATGCTCTTCAGCTGTATCTCGTAGATGGTGTTCAAGCCGTTGATGTTGCGGTTGAGGGTCTCCATGCCGGTGACGTAGCCTTGCGAGGTGTCCGAGATGCCCTCGGAGTTCTCGGTGATGTTGCGGTACGACTGCAACAGCGTGTTCGATACGGCCGTGAGGCTTTCGGTGGTCTGGCGCAACCGGTCCATCTGCTCGGCGATACCCGAGAGTTGGGTAAGGTATTGCTGGGTAGCGTCGGTGAGTTCGGCCATGCGCGAGAGCTGGTCGGCTGCGGCCGACATCTTCTGGATGCTGTCGGTGAGGCTTTGGGTATCGGCTTCGCTCAGGTTGAGACCTTCGGGGATACCTACGGCCCGACGGGCGTCTGCGGCCGATACTTCGAGTTGGCCGCCTCCGGCATATCCACCGCCGTTACCGCCGTTACCACCATTGCCGCCTTTGCCGTTACCGCCGATGATGACGGTTCCGCCACCACCGCCCGAGAAATCGGGACGGTCTTCGGGGTTCTTGCTGTTCAGCACGGGGAATACCTCTTCCCAGTGATAGGTCTTGGGCGGGGTATCGAAGGCCGAGAGGATGAACATGAGCACCTCGGTACCCATACCGATCGACAGCAGCAAGCTGCCGCCGGGGAGGTGCAGAATCTTGAACAGGGCACCCCAGATAACGACGGCGGCGCCTAAACTGTATGCAAAATTGAAAAAGCGTTGTCCCTTGTCGCTCGAAAGGAACTTTTCAATGCGGTTTTTATATCTTTTGTATTTTCCCATGATTCCTGAACTGTTTTATATAGGTGGGGTTGAATTATCTACGTACTTTGGCGAACCCGATTTGGGAGCGTACGCAGCGGAAGCCGATGTAGGAGCGTTGCTCGTTCTGGTATTCCCACATGCGTATGTCGGAACGGATAAAGTTCGACACATCTTTCCACGAACCGCCCCGTACCACCTTGCGCTTCATGCGGTAGGGGTCCTCTTTGGCGGCGTTGTACTTGTATTCGGGGTTGAGGTCGCTGGTGTTTTGCGAGATGGCCTCGGTGTAGGCCGTCGAGGTCCATTCCGATACGTTACCGGCCATGTCGTAGAGGCCGAACTCGTTGGGCGAGTAGGAGCCTACGGGCGAGGTGATGAGGTTGCCGTCCTTCACGTAGTTACCGTCGTCGGGTTTGAAGTTGGCATAGAAGCACCCCTTTTCGGCCATCGGCAGGTTGCCGGCCCAGGGGTATTTGTTCTCGTTCTTTCCGGCACGGGCGGCATATTCCCACTCGGCCTCGGTGGGGAGGCGGTAGGGCTCTATCACGACGGAGTTGCGGCCGAGCGAGCCCTTGAGCAGGGCGGTGCGCCAGGCGCAGAAGGCGTTGGCCTGTTCCCACGACACACCCACCACGGGATAGTCGTTGTAGCCGGCGTGCGAGAAGTAGAGCCGCACGTAGGGTTCGTTGTAGGCATTCTCGAAATCGTTGACCCATACCGTGGTGTCGGGGTAGATGTTGATGATATAGGTGTTGAGGAAATCGAACTCGCTGCCCAGGGGACGGGTGATGGTCTCGCGGATGATGCGGCCGTCGTCGTCGATATAGGCGGTGTCTTTCGAAATCATCACCACTTCGTCGTAGTTGGGGGTGTGGTCGGTGTTGAGGTCGCGCAAGGCGGGGTCGAGGCGGTTTTTCCGCTTCGAAGCCTCGGTATAGTCATACACCTCGTACCGATAGTTCATTTGCGAGGCGTCGAGCTGTTTCTGACCCGTAATGGGGTTGATGCGGTAGACGCTCTCGATGGCGCGGGCCTCGTCTTCGGTGGGGTTGCGCCAGGGGATAGCCTTGTCCCAGTTGAGGCGGGGCTTGATGGGGTTTCCTTCGCGGTCCTCTTCGATTTTGAAGACCTCGTTACCGCCGTAGGCAGGGTCGGCCAGACGCTCGCGGATGATGGAGTCGCGCACCCAGAATACAAACTGTTTGTATTTCGAGTTGGTGATTTCGGTCTCGTCCATCCAGAAGGCGTCGATCGAGACCGATCGGGGTTCCTGCTGGGTGCCCCAAACCGTGTCCTTCTCGGCGGGTCCCATCTTATACGAACCGCGGGAGATGAGTACCATGCCGTAGGGGGTGGGCTCATTCCATGCCGTACCTCCGACTCCTGTCACTTCACCGCTGTGGCGCGACGAGGGGGAGCACGATGCGAGGAGAATGGCGAGTGTGATATACACGATTATCTTTTTCATAGGCTACAGCTACATTATGCGTATGCTTTTATGTTTGTTCTTGTTCTTGTCCGACAGGTCGAGTTTCAAACGGTATCCGAGAAAGACCTCGTGGCTCCCGCTGCTGGCTTTGACGATAGCCGATGCCGGGTAGTCGTAGGCATATCCCGCGATGAAGTTCTTATATTCGGCACCTATCATGAATATGTAGGCATCTTTCCATCGGTAGGAGAGGCCACCCCAAAACAACTTGTTGTATTTCAAGCGGCACGATAATTCGTATTGTGTCACGTTGAGGTTGCTTTTCACCATCATGGAAGGCTGCACTTCATATAACGTGTTTTTAATGGGAATATTGCTTCCGGCGATAAAATAATAGGATCGGCCGATATAGGTTTCGTATTTGTCCTCAAAAGTGAGATGGGGCTCGTTGAGGTGCGACACCGACAAGCCGGCATAGAACCAGGGGTGCGAGTACCACACGCCGAACGACATGTCGAAGGTCATGCCTTGCAGCTCGGTGGTGGGTATTCCGTCGTCGGTCGCCTGGTGATAGTCGCTCGTGGGGATGCTCACCTGGGTTCCGTCGAACCGTTCGTCGAGCATGCCCAACTGCACGCCCAGGCTGAGGACGCCCGTCCACAACTTCAGTTTGAAGGCGTATTGTGCCCCTACAATCAGGTGGGAGTAGAGACCCTCGGTCTCGGAGGTGACGACCAGACCCACGCCGTGGTTCTGTTTCAGAAACTTGAAGGGCATGTCGCCGGTGACGAAGTAGGTCTGCGGTGCTCCCGGCATGCCTATCCACTGTTGCCGGGTCGAAGTGAGTATGTTCAGTTTGTCGGTGCTGCCGGCGGCTGCCGGGTTGTAATAGCCGGGGAGCGCCCAGTATTGGCTGAACTGCGTGTCGATCTGGGCCTTTGCAGGGGCAAAGACCAGACAGCACAAGGCAACGACAACGATTTTCGCAATCTTCATACTCTCTTTCCCGGACGCTTTTCGGTGGCGTTCGTCAAAATCCCGGTATTTATAATAACTGAAAACAGCCTTTAAAATTGTTTGACACAACCGATTTCGGGCGCGAAATTACGAAAAGTGAAAGTATATGCGTGCTTTTTCGTCTCGAAAAATGTGCTTACAGCCGCTCTCGGGGCGTTGTCGTCGGTTGTCTGTGGAGCTCGTGACGGACTTGGCTGATAAAAATCTGGAGCCGGCTTGTTTTTCTACTTTCGACTTTCTCATCTTTGCAGAAGACAAGATGCGGTTCGGCATAGCCAAAAATGAAAACTTGGCTTTCTTTTTGCCTCTGCTCTCACCTTTCATTATCTTTGTTACACGAAGATAAGATGCGTCTCAGTATAAAAATCAAGCGAGCTTGTTTTTCTACTTTCGACTTTCATTATCTTTGTAGGGCAGAAGGTTATCGACTGCCATTGGGTATATGGAAGAGAATTTGAAGAAAAAGACGACAAAGGCGCTCGTGTGGAGTTCGGCCGACAAGTTGGGGCAACAGCTGTTCTATCTGGTGGCCGGTATCATCTTGGCGCGGCAGCTTTCGCCTACCGACTACGGAAAGGTGGGGGTGCTTACCATCTTTATCGCGCTCTCGGGCATCTTGATCGATAGCGGTTTCTCTTCGGCACTTATCCGCAAGAAGGAGGCGACGCAGGCCGATTACAGCACGGTGTTCTATCTCAATATCGCCATCAGTTGCCTGCTCTACGGGTTGCTCTACGCGGCAGCTCCATGGATTGCCGACTTCTTCAACGAGCCCGACCTTACAGCCATCTGCCGGGTGCTCTTTCTGGTTATCCCCATGAATGCGCTCTCGCTCATTCAGCAGACGCTGCTTTTCAAGCACTTCAAGCTCTCGGTGAA
Source organism: uncultured Barnesiella sp. (assembly GCF_946496565.1). Lineage (NCBI taxonomy): Bacteria > Pseudomonadati > Bacteroidota > Bacteroidia > Bacteroidales > Barnesiellaceae > Barnesiella > uncultured Barnesiella sp. Next base: position 21,037 of record NZ_CAMMHD010000021.1, on the reverse strand, counting down.
TGCGCGGGTCAACCTGTGGGCACTGGGGCTGGCCTCGATTGCGGCGGTAGTGATGGCCTACTGCGGCATGGGAGTATGGGCACTGGTTACCCAGACGCTGGGGTTGGCTGCACTGCGGGCCCTCTTTTTCTGGCTCTTTAACGACTGGCGGCCGCAGTGGGTCTTCCGCATGGAGTCGTTGCGCGAGTTTTTCGGCTACAGTTCCAACCTGGTGGTCTCGGGCATCATCAACAACGTGTTCAACAAAATCTATCCCATCATCATCGGTAAGTTCTACGGCATGACACAGACGGGCTATTATACCCAGGCCGACAAATATCAGGATATAGCCTCGTCGCTCATCAGCAACATATTCCGCTCGGTAGCCTTTCCGGTATTCTCGACCGTGCAGGACGACCTGCCGCGGCTCAACCGCATCTGCCGGAAGAATGTGAAGGCCATCGCCTTCTTCATTTTCCCCATCATGCTGCTCATGATTGTGGTATCCTACCCGTTTATCCTCCTGGTGCTCAAGGCTCAGTGGCTCCCTTCGGTGCCCTACTTCCGATTGTTGTGCCTCTCGGGTATCTGCTCGCCCTTTATCATTCTCTTTTACGATTTGTTCAATAGCTTGGGCTATTCGCGACTCAATCTCTTTATCGAGATTGGCAAGAAGTCTTATCTCTTTCTGGGTATCGCCCTGTTCTATTCGTCGGGTATTATGAGCCTTATCGTGTGGTGGGTCTCGTATTCGTTGCTGTCGCTGGTCACGGGCATATTTTTTGCCCGCAGGTTCATCGGCTATGGCTTTGGCGGATACCTCAAGGATATATCTCCTTATTTCCTGCTGGCATTAGGTTCGGCCATCGTTTCGGCTGGAGTCTACCTGTTGTTGCCGGGCGACGTGTGGAGGTTGTGCATTGTGCCGTTGGTCTACGCTGTCGCCTACCTGGGCGGAGCCTATCTGCTGAAGCTGGAGATGTGGCAAGAGAGCATGTCGATGTTGAAAGCCCGCTTGCAGAAAGGAGGTGAGGCATGACGTTACAGAATGGAGCTCAGTGCCCCCGGGTGCTCACGATTATCGTCTCGTACAACTTCGAGCCGTGGATAGAGCGTTGTCTGGGTAGCCTCGAGCAGTCGCACTATCCGACCGATGTAGTGGTGGTCGACAATGCTTCGACCGACCGCACGGTAGAGATTCTCGCTGAGAAATATCGATGGGTTCGTCTGTTGAGGAGTCAAAGAAACTTGGGCTTCGGACAGGCCAACAACTTGGGCATGAAGATAGCTATTGACGAAAATTACGACTATGTATTTCTGCTCAATCAGGATGCCTGGATTGAGCCCGACACCATAGGTCCATGGGTGGAGTTGTCGCAGCAGAATCCCGAGTATGGCGTGATTTCGCCGGTTCATTTCAACGGACAGGGCAGTCGTCTCGACAGTTCATTTGCCCGATATATAGGAGGTAAATTGTCCATTTCATCGAAAAAATCGGCTCTCGTCGAGGTGACGTTCATCAATGCGGCATTCTGGTTTATGCCCGTAACGGTATTGCGGAAAGTGGGTGGCTTCTCGCCCCTCTTCTTCCATTATGGCGAGGATGTCGACTATATCCACCGAGTCCGTTACTACGGCTATCGGGTGGGGTATGCTCCGCAGACAAAAGGGTATCACGACCGGCAGGATCGGCCTACACCTCGTGCCATGCAGATGCGCCTTGACCGCATCTATTACCTCACAGTGGTTGCCGATGTAAACGGCTCTCTTTTCAGCCGTCTGTGGGGAGGTATCCTGGCTCCGTGGAAACCGGCCTTGCGGGCTCTCTTGCGAGGGCGCTGGAGCGAGGTCCTTTTCTATGTTGCGGCAAGCGGTCGACTATTGTGGCAGTACAGCTACATTACCGCCGTGAGGGAGAGCTGCAAGCGAGGTCTCCCGGTATTCCTGGAATCTATTCATTCGAAAATACGACCGATATGGAATTAGCTCCTGTCATATTGTTTGTCTACAACCGGCCCGAGCACACCCGTATCTGCCTGGAGCATCTGGAGCAGAACAAGCTGGCTGCCGAGAGCGAGCTCTATATCTTTGCCGACGGGGCCAAACCGGGCAGCGAGGAGGCCGTGGCAGCCGTGCGCCGGGTGGTGTCCCGGCCCTGGAAATTCCGCCGGGTGACGGTGGTGGAGCGTCCCGAAAATAGGGGGTTGGCCGCCAATGTCATCGACGGAGTCACGACTGTGCTGAAGCAGTACGACCGGGTGATTGTGCTGGAAGACGACCTGGTGGTATCGCCTTGGTTCCTGCGCTTTATGAACGACGCCCTTGAGACCTATAAAGAGGAGGAGCAGGTGTGCCATGTGACTTGCCACATGCTCGACCACAAGGGCCGCTTGCCCGAGACCTTCCTCATCAAGTGGTGCAACAGTTGGGGGTGGGGTACCTGGCGTCGGGCCTGGCAATACTTCGAGCCCGACGGGGCCAAGCTGTTGCACGAAATCGAGTCGCGCGGGCTCTGTTGGCAGTTCGACCTCGACGGCGGCTTTCACTTCACCCAGATGTTGCGCGACCAGATTGCCGGGCGCAACAACTCGTGGTTCGTGCGGTGGTATGCCTCGCTCTTCCTGCGTGACAAACTCATGCTGGGCACCGAGCGGTCGTTGGTCGACAACGTGGGTTTCGACGGCAGCGGCACCCACTGCAACACCATGCAGCTCTGCACGCAGACCCTCGACCCCAATCCCATCGAGGTGGTGCCCATTTCACCAATCAAGGAGTGCCAGCTTGCCCGCAAGGTCTATTCGCGTACCTATCGTTACAACTATTCCTACCGGCACAAACTGCTGGTATTTATCGGCAACCTGTGGATTCGATTATTTAAAAAGAGGAGATGAACCGATGAGAGACTTAACCCGCCTGGCCAGCCGCATCGTCATGTTTTTCATGCAGTTTTACTACCGCTTGGCCCACCATTCGCGTGTATCGTACAAGGCCTATATCAACGGCCGTACCCGCCTCGAGGGCTACAACACCATACAGGACAACGTGCTGCTGGCCGGGGCCCGCATAGGCCGGGGTACCTACATTTGCCGCGGCAGCAACTTCACCGATGCCGAGGTGGGGCCCTTCTGCTCCATCGGGCGCAACGTGCGCATTGTCAACGGACAGCACCCCACCCACACCTTTGTCTCTACTCACCCCGCCTTCTTCTCGCCCCACGGTCAGCCGGGATTCTCGTTTGTGCGGGAGCAACGGTTCGAGGAGAGCCGCTACTGCGACCCCGAGCGGGGCATCAGCATCGAGGTGGGGGCCGATGTGTGGATGGGCAACAACGTGACGCTTATGTCGGGCATACGCATCGGTACGGGGGCTGTCATTGCCACGGGAGCCGTGGTGGTGAACGATGTGCCGCCCTATACGATTGTAGGCGGGGTACCGGCCCGCGAGATACGCAAGCGGTTTGACGACCGGCAGATTGCCTATCTGCTCGCCTCGCGCTGGTGGGAGCGCCCCTTCGACCAGCTCCGCCAACAGGCCGACAGCTTTACTGATATAGAGTTATTTATGAAAAACAAGTTATGATGGAGAGTCCGCTTTTCTCGATTATCACGATTACCTTCCAGGCGGAGGCTACATTGCCTGCCACGTTGCAGAGTGTCGAGTGCCAAACCTTTACCGATTATGAATATCTGGTGGTCGACGGTGCCTCGACCGACGGCACGGTAGCCCTGGCCCGGGCCTCGTGGGCCGTCACCTCGGTGACGAGCGAACCCGACCGGGGACTTTACGACGCCATGAACAAGGGACTGCGCCGGGCTAAGGGCCGATACCTCATCTTTCTGAATGCCGGCGATGCCCTGCATGCCCCCGATACGTTGCAGAAAATAGCCCGTTCCATCGAAAAAACCGACCCCGACATCGTCTATGGCGAGACGGCTCTCGTCGATGCCCGGCGCCGTTTCGTGGCCATGCGTCGGTTGCAGGCCCCCGAGGTGTTGACGGTGAAGAGTTTCCGCATGGGTATGCTGGTGTGCCACCAGGCTTTCGTGGTGCGGCGGGCGATAGCTCCCGAGTATGATTTGCAATATCGCTATTCGGCCGATTACGACTGGTGTATCCGCTGCATGCTGGCGGCCCGCACGATTACCAACACGCACGAGACCCTCGTCGACTACCTCAACGAGGGGGTTACCACCGCCAACCGCAAGGCCTCGCTGCGTGAGCGATATGCGATTATGTGCCGTTACTACGGCACGCTGCCCACCTTCGTGCGTCATCTGTGGTTTGCCGTGCGTTTTGCCGCAGCCCGATTGACCGGCCGTGAATAGTAATATACAGCTTATGGAACAGGCACCGGCCACACCGCTCCCGACCGCTCCATGCGGTTACAGATTCATCACCTCCTGTTCGAATCGCTCCTTGTCGCCGGCTGCCTTGTTGCGTATCTTGCTGCGGTAGTTGTATACCGTGGCCAGCGAGTAGCTCAGGAAGTGGGCGATGCGGTTGGCATCGGTTACCCCCAGACGGATGAGGGCAAAGATGCGCAACTCGGTGTTGAGCAGTTCGCCCGGTTTGGGATAGATGCGCCCCTCCTCGACCAGCAGCTTGTTGAAGTCTTCGATGAAGTTGGGGAAGAGGTCGAGAAACGACTTGTCGAACTCGCGGTAGAAGGCCTCGCGCTCGCTGCGCAGGAACTGGTCGGAGCGTATGGTCTTGAAGAGTTCGTCGATTTTGGAGGTCATGGCCAGCTTCTCCAGCGAACGGCGGTATTGCTCCAGCTTCTCGAGGTAGCCCACGCAGCGGTCCAGATAGCGGGCTATGTACACCTCTTTGATTTTGCCGATTTGTGCCAGCGTGGCGTTCGAGTTTTTCAGTTCGCAGTTGGCCTCGTACAGGCTCTTCCGCATGGCCGAGAGCTTCTTCATCCAGTGGTACAAGTAGAAGACCGCCACAATCAGCAGCAGCGACAATACGCTTATGCCCATCAACATGCCGCGCACGACCGACTGCTCGTGTTCGTCTTTCTCGCGATAGGCCCGGTCGATGATGGGGTAGAACTCGGTCACCTCCAGGAACCGCAGGCGGGCGTTGCAGCTCACGGCATCCTCCATCGAGCAGTTCAGGTAGCAGTAGGCCCGGTCTATGTCGCCCTGCTCATACATCAGCCAGGCCAGTTTCTGCAGCGAGGCATACTCGCGTACCACCCGCTCCAGGTCGCAAATGGCCGTATGTGCCAGGTAGTAGATCTGTTTCTCCACGTCGCCCTTGGCCCGATAGGCTTCGTACATGGTGTAGTTGAGATACGACAGGTACTGCATGTCGCGGACGGTGGCCAGTTGCTTGTCGAGCATCGGGATAGCCTCGTCGGGGTTGCCGTTCAGAGTCAGCCGCTCGGCCATCAGGATGGTGCGGTCGGTCTCGTTCAGGGGAAATTGGGCGATGGAGTCGCGATAGAGGTCGGTCTTCTCCAGATACTTCTGCTTCACCTGCGGGTCTACGATGTTGTCGGCCAGCCAGCCATAGCACGAGCGGCAGGCATAGTAGTATTTGAGGCGGGTCTCCTCGCCCAGGCGACCGGGATTTATGGTCTCCAATTCGAGCAAGGCATCGTTGTACATGCCCATGACGCTCATCACCTCGGCCCGGCATATCGTGTGTTCGGCCTTGCTGTCGGGGAATATGGGGTCTGGGTTTATCTCCTCCTTCAGATTGAGGTAGCGGGTAGCCGAATCGGCTTGATAGTGAAGGTATTCATAGAAAAGCGAGTTGCAGAACCTGTATTTCTCCGAGGGAGATGAGGCTTGGCGCAACTTTTGCTTCAGTTCGCCGATTTTGGCCTCCTTGCGGGACCGGTAGCTCTCCTTCTGTGCAATCACGGCATCCAATCGTTCCAGTACCTGTTGTGTCTCTGTATTCTCTGCACCGGCCACGGGGCAAAGAATCAGCATCCATAGAGCAAATACAACCTTACGCATAAACAGTTTTTAATCCTTAATACAAATATATAATAAATTTTCCATTAAAAAATGAAAACGAGAGGGATTATTCTCGCCTTGCTCGAAGTTCTGGGAGCGGGTAGAAATCGAGTGGGGGAGTACCCCGGGGGCTTTGTGGCCATACACCCCCTTTATGGGGAGACGAAATGGTTTGAAAAAGCGGGAACAGGCGTTGAAACGGTTTATATTTTCTTTTCTGTATAAAAATTCAATCGATTGTTTTACAATATAATAGACCGTTGCACGATTTATAAAAACATGTTGGCTCTCCGGCTGCGTTCACATTTTTTATATATTTGTATTACACCAATATTCTAATAGTATGAAAAGGACCTGCACATTGTTTATCATCATGTTTAGCTTCTTGATTTGGCCGGCTCATCTCTTTGCCTCTGCACCGATTGTAAAGAAAGTTGCCCCTACCTTCTGGTGGGCGGGCATGAAGAATACGGAGTTACAGATTTTATTGTATGGCGACCGCATTGCCGCCTGCGACGTGACCCTCTCGAGTCGCGACGTAGAGTTGAAAGAGGTCGTGAAACAGACCAATCCCAACTACCTGCTGCTGTATGTCGACCTCTCCGAGGCGGCTCCGCAGACCTTCGACATCGTGCTGAAGAAGGGGAAAAAGAGCTTTACGGTCCCCTATGAGTTGAAAGCCCGTAGCCGGAACGGCAACGACATCGAGGGCTTTACCGCCTCGGATGTACTCTATCTGATTATGCCCGACCGATTTGCCAACGGTAACCCCGACAACGACGTGGTGCCCGGCATGTTGGAGAATAAGGTCGACCGCAACGGACAGTATGCCCGCCACGGCGGCGACCTGAAGGGGGTGGCCGACCACCTCGACTATCTGGCCGATTTGGGCGTGACTACCATCTGGCTCAATCCCATCCAGGAAAACGACATGCCCGACGGTTCGTATCACGGCTATGCCATCACCGACTACTATCAGGTAGACCGCCGCCTGGGCAGCAACGAGGAGTTCAAGGCGTTGGCCGAGCAGGCTCACCAGAAGGGGCTGAAGGTGGTGATGGATATGATTTTTAACCACTGCGGCAGCGAGAACTACCTGTTCAAGGATAAGCCCTCGACCGACTGGTTCAACTTCAAGTCGCACTATACCCAGACCTCATTCAAGACGGCCAGCGTGCAGGACATCCATGCCAGCGAGTATGAGCGTCGGCTGGCTACCGACGGCTGGTTTACCCAGGTGATGCCCGACTTGAACCACCGCAACCGTCATGTGGCCCGCTACCTGATTCAGAGCAGCATCTGGTGGATCGAGTATGCCGGCATCAACGGCATCCGCCAGGATACGCACCCCTATGCCGATTTCGACTTCATGTCGCAGTGGTGTCGCGAGGTACTCGACGAGTATCCCCGCTTCAACATCGTGGGCGAGACGTGGCTCAACAGCAATGTGCTGGTGTCGTTCTGGCAGAAGGACAGCCGGCTGGCTGCACCCCGCAACTCCAACCTGCCCACCGTCATGGACTTCCCCCTCACCGACCTGATGAACAAAGCCTTTGACGAGGAGACGACCGACTGGGGCGGCGGCCTCTACCGGTTGTACGACTACCTCACGCAAGACCTGGTCTATCCCAATCCCATGAGTCTGCTCATCTTCCTCGACAACCACGACACCTCGCGTTTCTACAAGAAAGCGGAGGATACCGCCAACCTCACCCGCTACAAACAGGCGCTGCTCTTCCTGCTCACCACACGCGGCATCCCGCAACTCTACTACGGCACCGAGATTGTGATGGCGGCCGACAAGAGCGAAGGCGACGGTATGCTGCGTCGCGACTTCCCCGGCGGCTGGTCGGGCGACAAGAGCGACTGCTTCACGGCCGAGGGGCGCTCCGACCTGCAAAACGAAGCCTTCGACTACACCCGCAAGCTGTTGAACTGGCGTAAGGGCAACGACGTAATCGGGAAAGGAAGTCTGACCCACTTCTCGATAATGAGTAACGTATATGTGTATGAGCGGAAGTATGGCGAGCATTCGGCCGTTGTGATTATGAACGGGTCGGACGAGCCGCAAGAGATCAACCTCACTCCCTATCGCGAGGTGTTGCCCGCAGCTTCGGCTACCGACTTCTTGAGCGGCCGCACGGTCGAACTGGGGGAGAAACTCTCGCTCGAGCCTCGCGAATCGCTGCTGCTCTGCTTCTAAACCGTTTATAATATTTCGGTGGAGCGAAAGATTCAATTGTTTGTAAATAAGAAGTTTGAGAAGATAAAGCGTTTATAAATTTATTCTATCCGAATAGAAAGGGCTCTTTATCCTCTAATTTTGAAACCAAACTCAAACACGTAACAAGTTAACCAAAAAAACGCACCATGAATAGCATCAAACATCTCATCCTGGCCGGGGCCATGGTATGTATACCCATCCTGTCGAATGGCCAGCAGTTGGTTTCGCCAGACGGCAATCTGGTGATGAACTTCAGCCTCACTGCCAACGGGGCACCTGCCTACGATTTATCTTATAAAGGAAAGCCGGTCATCAAGACCAGCACCCTGGGTCTGGAACTCAAGCAGGAGGACCCCAACGCACAAACCGACTTTCAACTCTCCGGTCCGAAAAAAATCGAAGGGCTGGAAGCCAAGGCCAATCTGATGAACGGATTCACGGTGGCCCAGACTCAGACGTCGAGTTTCGACGAGACCTGGACTCCGGTTTGGGGCGAAGAGAGCCAGATACGCAACCACTACAACGAGTTGGCCGTGACCCTCGACCAGCCTCAGAACAAACGTCAGATTGTCATTCGCTTCCGGCTGTTCAACGATGGTCTGGGCTTCCGCTACGAGTTCCCGCAGCAGAAAGAGCTCAACTATTTCGTTATCAAGGAGGAACACTCTCAGTTTGCCATGGCCGGCGACCATACCGCCTTCTGGATTCCGGGCGACTACGATACCCAGGAGTACGACTACACCACTTCGCGCCTCTCCGAGATTCGGGGGCTGATGAAGCAAGCCATTACGCCCAACTCGTCGCAAACTCCCTTCTCGCCCACCGGCGTGCAGACGGCCCTGATGATGAAGACCGACGACGGCCTCTACATCAACCTGCACGAAGCCGCTCTGGTCGATTACTCGTGCATGCACCTGAACCTCGACGACAAGAACCTGGTGTTCGAGTCGTGGCTCACCCCCGATGCCAAAGGCGACAAGGGCTACATGCAGACCCCCTGCCGTTCGCCCTGGCGCACGATTATCGTGAGCGACGATGCCCGCGACATCCTCGCCTCGCGCATCACCCTCAACCTGAACGAACCTTGCAAACTCACCGATACCTCCTGGATAAAACCGACGAAATACATCGGTATCTGGTGGGATATGATTACCGGCAAAGGCACCTGGGCCTACACCAACGACCTGTATAGCGTGCACCTGGGCGAGACCGACTACTCCAAGACCAAGCCCAACGGCACCCACTCGGCCAACACCGAGAACGTGAAGCGCTACATCGACTTTGCGGCCGCCAACGGTTTCGACGCCGTGCTGGTCGAAGGCTGGAACATCGGTTGGGAAGACTGGTTCGGGAACAGCAAGGATTATGTATTCGATTTCGTAACACCCTATCCCGACTTCGACGTGCAGGAGATTCACCGCTATGCCGCCGAGAAAGGGGTGGAGATGATCATGCACCACGAGACCTCCTCGTCGGTACGCAACTACGAGCGTCACATGGACAATGCCTACCGCTTCATGGTCGACAACGGTTACCATGCCGTCAAGAGCGGATATGTGGGCGACATCATTCCCCGTGGCGAACACCACTACGGGCAATGGATGGTCAACCACTACCTCTATGCCGTAGACAAGGCTGCCGACTATAAGATCATGGTCAATGCCCACGAGGCCGTGCGCCCCACCGGATTGTGCCGCACCTATCCCAACCTCATTGCCAACGAGTCGGCCCGGGGTACCGAGTACGAGGCATTCGGCGGCAACCACGTGAACCACACCACCATTCTGCCCTTTACCCGCCTCATTGGCGGCCCGATGGACTACACCCCGGGTATCTTCGAGACCGATTGCAGCAAGATGACCCCCTCGAACACCTCGCGTGCCCGCACCACGCTGGCCCGTCAGCTGGCCCTCTATGTGACTATGTACAGCCCGCTGCAGATGGCTGCCGACATTCCCGAGAACTACCAGCGCTTCCCCGATGCCTTCCAGTTCATCAAGGATGTGGCCATCGACTGGGACGAGAGCAAATACCTGGAGGCCGAGCCGGGCGAATACATCACCATTGCCCGCCGGGCCAAGGGGACCGACGACTGGTACATAGGCTGTACGGCCGGTTATAACGGACATAAGTCGGAGCTCGTGCTCGACTTCCTCACCCCGGGCAAGAAGTACGAGGCCACCATCTATGCCGACGCCAAGGATGCCCACTGGGAGACCAATCCGCAGGCCTATACCATTACTCACAAGAAAGTAACCAACAAGAGCAAACTCAAACTTACCGCAGCCGTGGGTGGCGGATACGCCATCTCGATTAAAGAGATTAAGTAAATTTCTCTCCTCGTGAAAGAAGTCGAGGCTCCCGTCGGGGAGCCCGGCCTCTTTCTCTATCGCGGAGGCACACGGTATTTTCACAGAAGTCATTGATTCGTAGCCGCAAAGGCGTTATGTCTGGAGAGGCCTGCATTCGATGATTCCAATAATATTAAGAAACCTTTTTACTTTAAGCTAATAACATGAAAAGAAAAATTCTGAAAATTGCGAGCAAAATCCTATTATGGTGTATAGTAGGTTTCTTGCTACCTGCACATGCTTTCGCACAGAGCATGACAGTGAAGGGTGTTGTATTGGACAACACGGGTATGGCTATTATCGGAGCCAACGTCCTGGTGAAGGGAACTGGCAACGGAACGAGTACCAATATCGACGGAAACTTTACCATCAAGGCCAACAAGGGCGACATCATCGCCGTTTCGTACATTGGCTATCAACCTCAGGAACAACCTGCCAGCGAGTTGATGAAATTTGTTTTGCACGAAAACGAAGAGCTGCTTGACGAGGTGGTTGTGATTGGTTACGGTACGGTGAAAAAGACCGACCTCACCGGTTCGATTACCGCCATCAAGGCCGAGGACATCAACCGTGGTGCCGTCACCTCGCCCGACCAGATGCTGCAGGGCAAGGTACCGGGCCTGTTGGTTACTCCCGCAGCGGGCGACCCCACCGGTAGTGCAACGATTCGTATTCGTGGCGCCGCTTCGTTGAAGGCCAAGAACGACCCCTTGATCGTAATCGACGGGGTACCTGTTACGGCCGAGGGTGGTGCCGGCATGGCCAACCCGCTGGCATCGGTCAACCCCAACGACATCGACACCTATACGGTATTGAAGGATGCTTCGGCCACCGCCATCTACGGTTCGCGTGCTTCGAACGGTGTGATTATCATCACCACCAAGAAGGGCACCGGCAAGAATGTGCAGGTGAGCTACAACTCCAGCTACAGTTTGAAACAGAACAGCTCGACACTCGACGTGATGACGGGCGACCAATATCGCGACTACATGCGCAGCACTTATGCCGGCACCAGCCGTCTGGAGACCGTAGAGTCGCTCATGGGTACGGCCAATACCAACTGGCAGGACCTCATCTACCGCACGGCCTTCACGACCGACCAGAACCTGAGTGTCTATGGCAATGTGAAAGGCAAGTTCCCCTACCGGGTGAGCATGGGCTACACCTACGACGAGGCTACGTTGAAGGTGGGCGACAACCAGCGTGCCAACCTCTCGATAAGCATGACTCCCAAATTCTTCGATGACCACCTGAGCGTGAACATCAACGCCAAGGGTATCTACAACAAGGCCAACTATCCCAACTCGGGAGCCGTGGGCAGCGCCATCTCCTTCACCCCGACGCAGGAACCCTACTTCCGCAATGCCGACGGCAGCATCAACAAAGAGCTCTTCAACGGCTACTGGAACTGGAACGTGGGCGGTCAGGTAAGTACCAACTACGGCATCAACCCCCTGTCGCAACTCTACGACTATACCAACCGCAACGACTCGTGGCGTTCGTTGGGTAACGTGCAGTTGGACTATAAGATTCACGGCCTCGAAGACCTGCGCCTGAACCTGAACCTGGGTTACGACGTGGCTCGTACCGACGGCTACAAATATGCCGCTCTCGGGTCGGTAACCTCGGCTCGCAACAACATGTCGGGTCGCGACCTCTACGAAGAGTATGCCAACATCAACTCCAACACGCTGCTCGAGCTGTATGCCAACTACAACAAGCAGTTCGGTATCCACCACCTCGATGTGATGGCCGGTTACTCCTGGCAACACAACTATGTGAAGTACGACAACATCTCGTTCTATAACGCCAACCGCGACGAGGTTTACCTCGACAGCCCCTCGGACCGTCGTGAGTATTACCTGCTCTCGTTCTTCGGCCGTGTAAACTACTCGATCGACTCGAAATACCTGTTCACCTTCTCGTTGCGCGACGATGCCTCTTCGCGTTTCTCCAAGGAGAACCGCTGGGGTCTCTTCCCCTCGGCCGCCTTTGCCTGGAATATCGTGGAAGAAGACTTTATCAAGGACCACCAGACACCGCTCTCCAACTTGAAAATTCGGTTGGGTTGGGGTCGCACCGGTCAGCAGGACATCGGTATGGACAACTGCTACGCCTATCAGCCGCGGTATGTCATCTCGACCAGCCCCAACATGATGATTCCCGGATTCCCCGGTTTGGGCGACGGCGTTGACGGCTATGCCTATACCATCTCGCCCATGGCCTACAACAAGAATATCAAGTGGGAGACCACCGAAACCTACAACGTGGGTGTCGACTTCGGCTTCCTGAACGGCCGCATCAGCGGTAGCGTGGATGCTTATCTGCGTCACACCTACGACCTGCTCAACGACATCACCACGCCGCTCGGCTCCAACTTCTCCAACACGGTGATTACCAACGTGGGCGACATGGAAAACAAGGGCGTGGAGGTGAACTTGAGCTTCGTACCCATCGAGACCAAAGACCTGCACTGGGACATCAACCTGAACGGTACCTGGCAAGACACCAAAATCACCAAGCTGAGCAATGTGCCTACCGAGGACTATCTGGGCGTACGCGTCGGTTCCAACCTGAGCGGTACCAGCGGATACTCGTCGCTCTACCGGGTAGGCTATGCTCCCTACACCTATCACCTCTTCCAACAGGTATACGACTCCAACGGCAACCCCATAGAGAATGCGCTGGTCGACCGCAACGGCGACGGCCAAATCGCGCAGGACGACCGCTATGTAACCGGCAAGAGCATCATGCCCTATTTCTATTTCGGTATCAGCACGCAAATCGTGTACAAGAACTGGGACTTCGGTTTCAATGCCCACGGTTCACTGGGCGGCTATGCCCTCAACAAGGTGGCCAAGGATAACTCCAGCGGTTACAAGGACGACTACACCAAGGGCTACATCGACAACCTCATGCCCATTTGCCAGAAGACCGGTTGGACCGAGAGCCTCACCGAGTTCCAGCACTTCTCCGACATGTTCCTCGAGGATGCCTCGTTCTTCCGCATGGACGACATCAACGTAGGCTACACCTTCGACAAAATCAAGAACTGGAAGGGCAAAATCCGCATCGGTGCTTCGGTACAGAATGTATTTGTCATCACCAAGTACAGCGGCCTCGACCCCGAACTCACGGTCAACAGCAGCGGCGAACTCGACGGTGTGGACCAGAACCTCATTCCCCGTCCCCGTCTCTACACCTTGCGACTCAACATTAACTTCTAACTACCCTAAGACACAGCATTATGAAAAAACTGATATATTATACACTGGCCATCGCAGCGACGGCGCTCTCGATGACCTCCTGTCTCGGCGACCTGGATACCGTACCTCTGAACGAGACAGACAAGACCGGCGAAACGGCCTACCAGAACATACAGGACTTTCAACGGGGACTGGCCTACATCTACGGCTCCTTCTCGCTGTCGAGCCAGAATGACCCGGGAAAGGCCGACATCAATGTCGACGATGCCGGACAGAGCGAGTTTATCCGCCAGATTGTGGTGCTGAACGAGATGAGTACCGACGCCATGAAATGTATCTGGGGCGACAGCTACATTACCGAGACCCAAACGGCTTCGTGGACAGCCGGCGGTAATGCCGCCCTGGTGGCCACCTACACCCGTGGTCTCATCACGGTTACCCGTGCCAACGAGTTCCTCACCCGTGCCACAGGCCGCGAGATGGACGGTCTGCCCGGACTGATTGCCGAGGCCCGTTTCCTGCGCGCCTATGCCTATTTCGTGTTGATGGATCTGTATGGCAACCCGCCGTTTGCTACCGAAGAGAACATCGGTGGCGGTTCGCTGCCGACGCAGATAGGACGTCCGGCGCTGTTTGCCTGGATCGAGAGTGAGTTGAAAGCACTGGCCGACCCCAACAGCGCCATGCCCAACGTAGGCGAGGTTCCCTATCCGCGTGCCACGAAAGGCAGTGCACAGGCTTTGCTGGCCCGCCTCTATCTCAATGCCGAGGTCTATACCGGCACTCCCCGTTGGGAAGATGCCCGCACGGCAGCCGAGAAGGTGATTGGCATGGGTTACGGCTTGTGCTCGAACTATGCCCACCTCTTCCTGCAGGATAACGGCGAGAATCCCGACGCTCAAAAAGAGATGATTTTTGCCATCGGTTACGACAGCAACCTGATGCAGAGCTGGGGTGGAACCACCCACCTGGTGAGCGGTAACGTGCACGATGCAGCCAGTCAGGCCATTGCCAAGGAGCTGGGCTTCGGCGACAACACCTTCATGTCGCCCGAGCGTTGGAACGGATACCACATCCCCAACGAATACGTAGAGGCCAACTTCGAGATGAAGAATGTCTCGTGGGGCGGTACCGGCATCGGTTACGACCGCGAGGGCAGCGACAAGCGCGCCTTCTTCTGCAACACGGGTTGCGAGAAAGAGTTCGACCTGAAGGTGGCCGAGACCGGCTGGCGCTGCTGGAAGTTCAACAGCATGGATTCTCAAAATCAGCTCCACCTCGACAACAACTTCTCGTCGGCCGACTTCCCCGTGATTCGTCTGGCCGAGATGTACCTCATCTACGCCGAGGCACAAGCCCGCCTGGACAACGGCATTACCACCGACGCCAAGGCCCTCGGTTATATCAAGCAGTTGCGCGACCGTGCCGGGCTCGATACTCCCGCATCGATCGACCTCGATTTCATCCTGAAAGAGCGTGCCTGCGAGTTGATGATGGAGGGTCACCGTCGTACCGACCTCATTCGCTACGGCTACTTCACCTCCATGAGCTTCCCCTGGCCCTACAAGGGCGGTGTGCCCACCGGAGCCGTAGAGATTCCGGCCTATCGCACCATATTCCCGCTGCTCGACAACGACGTGGCCGAGAACTCCAACCTCACGCAGAATCCGGGTTACTAATCATCACCACAATATCATCAATCCTCAATAAGAAACGATTATGAAACTATTCAAAAATATAGCATTATTCGCAGCGGTAGCCCTGCTGGCCGGCTGCGAAACGGAGATAGATACTCCGCAACTCAATGCGCCTGCCGACTTTGTGGCTCCCGTCATGAGCGATTGCGGCAACGTGGTTGTCAATGCCGACAACTCCGACGACGAGAATGTCATCTTCTCGTGGACTCCGGCCGACTTCGGGCAGCCGGTGCAGATACTCTATTCGGTCTATCTCACCCTGGGCGAGAAAGAGGGCTTGTTGGGAACGACCAACGGCACCTCGCTGGCCGTGAAGAAGGGCGACCTGAATGGCGTGGTGATCAATAGCCTGGGTGTGACCAAAAACGACAAGGCCGAGGGCGTGACCGCCTATGTATCGGCCCAGATTGCCAGTGCCGCCTATGCCGAGGTGGTGAAATCGCCCCTCTCCAATCCCTTCTCGGTACAGACCTATGCCGCCCCGCTTAAGTGGCTGTTCCTGTGCGGCGAGTTCAACAAGTGGACCATCGACCAGGCATCCCAGTTCTGGGAGACCGGTGGCGGAACCAATACCTACGAGTGTATGGTCGACCTCTCCATCCCCTCGGATTGCACGCCTACCGATGGCGAAAACTCCTACTTCAAGGTGACGGTGGCCCGGTCGTGGTCCGATGCCAACTGGGGTTACAGTGCGTTGCAGTCGAACTGGACCAACGTGGAGAACAACGACAACAACCTCAACCTGCCCATTACCGAGACCAACATCTATGCCTTGTCGGTCAATACCGTGGCCATGTCTATCACGCAGACACCCATAGGTAAGACCCTGGGTCTGGCCGGCGACTTCTCAGGTTGGGCCGACGGTGCCGATGCACCTCTGGTTTATGACTGGACCGACAATACCTGGAAGACCGCACCCCTCGAACTGGAGGGCGGCAAGGAGTTGAAGGTGCGTGCCGATGGTGCCTGGACTACCAACTGGGGCGGCGACGGCTCGACCAGTACCGATGTGCCCGGCGGTTTCGTGCTGGCAGCCGGTGGCGACAACCTCAAGGTACCCGAGAGCGGAACCTTCGTGGTCGTGCTCCATGCCAACCGCACCCCCTATGTACTGGAATTTCAAAAACAATAAAACCGATAACCTTTAATCGATACAATCATGATAAAATATCTCAAATACATAGCCATAGCAGCCATCACCCTGATGGCCGCCACGGGGTGTCAGGACGACCCGGAAGATACCTTCTCGACCGCGCCTGTGGCTCCCTCGTTGCAAAACAACGGGAGCATCCTGATGACCCAGAACACCATGGACGAACCTATCCGGTGGGCCTGGACCGCCGCCCGTTTTCTGAAGGGTGATGTCACCTATTCGCTCTTCGTTCGCTACGGGCAGGAAGAGCCCGTGCAGGTTGGCGGGAGCACCACGGCTCTGACCCTCACGATGAGCAAGACCGCATTCCGCACCTTGCTGGAGGGCATTACCTCCATTCCCGAAAACTCGACCTTCGACCTCAACTTCTATGTCGAGGCTGCCGATGCCGAGGCGGTCTACAAGTCGGCCGAGCTGATGATGACCGTCTATTCCTACGGCAACTTTATTTCGGCCGTAGCCACACCGGCCGAGAGCGAGTTCACGCTCGACATCAACAACCTCACCGAGGAGCTCACGTTGCTCACCTGGGAGCCGGCGCGGCTGAACTACAACGAGGCCATCACCTACGACGTGCTGGTTAGCTGCGGGGGAGGCGAGCCCGTTACCGCCGCTACCGGTCTGACCGAAACCTCCTGCACCCTTACGGTCGACGCGTGGAACGAACTCTTTGTGAGTGCCGGGGCTGTCGAGGGGGCTGCCAGCGAAGTGTCCTTCACCGTAAAGGCCTATTCGCCTTCGTGTGAAGAGGGGTTGCCCTCGGCTCCTGCCACCATGACGGTGACTACCTACAAAGCCAACTTCCCCGCCTTCGTCACGTTGAAAGGTACCGACAAGCAGATACCTCAGAGCTCGGCTCAGAAGGGGTTGTTCGAGTGCTTCGTCAACTTCACCGAGGCAGCCAGCTTCACCTTCGAAGATGGTGATGCTCAGGTAGAGTATGGCGCTGATGCCCAGTTTGCCAACGATGCCAACGGTAACCTGGTGGCCAGCGGTGCCCTGACCGAGGGCGGAAGCGCCATCGGCGTAGAGGCCGGTTTGTATCGCGTATGTGCCAACATCAAGTTCAAGAACTTCATTCTGGTGAAGATCGAGAGCATGGGTATGATTGGCAACGCTACCCCCGGCGGGTGGGATGCCGAGACGCCCATGACCTACGATGCCGCCTCCAACACCTTCACCCTGAAGACCACCTTGACCGAGAGCGGCGAGTATAAATACCGCGCCAACAACAACTGGGGCTATGCCATCGACGGCGAGGGCAGCTTCTCCGACGGAACTCCCAATATCGTATTCGACAAGGCTACCGGCGAGTACAACGTGACTCTCGACGTGAGCAAGCACCCCTATGTGGCCAAGATTGTGAGCACGACCTTCCCCACCGAAGAGTATATCTACGTGCTCGGTAACCACCAGACCCCCACGGCTTGGGATCCCGCTACGGCTCCGGCCCTGCGTTCGCTCGAGATGAACGGCATCTATACCGGTTTCAGCCGTCTGGACGGTGAGTTCAAGTTCACCCTGGCCCGCAACTGGGAGGATGGTGAGTACAACAGCACCCACTTCACCGATTATAGCGAGGGTCTCGCTCCTGCCAGCGGCAGCACCAACATCAACATGGCCAATCCGGGCTTCTACTACATCGAGGCCGACGTGATGACGCAGAGTCTCAAGGCTACCCTCATCGAGAGCTGGGGCCTCATCGGTGCCGCTACTCCCGGCGGATGGGATAGCGAAACGGCCATGACCTACGACGCCGAGAAAGGTTGCTGGAGCTGTACGGTTGCCCTCACGGCCGGTGAGATGAAGTTCCGGGCCAACGGCACCTGGGACTCGGGCATCGACCTGGGCGGCTCTTTGGACGATCTCGTATTCAAAGGGAGTAACATAGCTGTGGCCGAGGCTGGTAACTATCTCGTAGAGATGTATCTGCAACGCACCAGCAGCGCACAGATGTACTGCACACTTACCGCTCAATAGCAGAAATCCGATAGCACAGAGAGACCGGCCGGACCCCGGGTATCCGGGTAGAGACCGGTCTCTCTCTTTTTATTCCCGATGACCGCAGCTCTCTTGCGGGAGATGTGCATCGCAATTTACGATTATGGACAAGACAGTATGAAAAAGTTTCTATTCTCATTTCTGGTAGGGTGTAGCCTGTTGTTCGCCGGTACGGCGTGCACCGAAGAGCACTTTGTCGGCGACGATAACGGGGCCGGCGGTTCGGGCCAATGGACCGATGTGGTTCCCTCGCCCGACGAGTGGGACGGTACTCCGCGGGCCGACATCACCTATCAGTTGCTCGTCTACTCGTTTGCCGACAGCGATGGCGACGGTACGGGCGACTTCAACGGCATCACCGCCAAACTCGATTACTTGCAACAGTTGGGCATCACGGCCATCTGGTTGTCGCCCATACACCCCGCCATGTCGTACCACGGTTACGACGTGACCGACTATACAGCGGTGAATCCGCAATACGGCACCCTCGACGACTTCGACCGGCTGGTGAGCGAGGCCCGGGCGCGGGGCATCACCATCTATCTCGATTACGTGATGAACCACACGGGTTGCAATCACCCCTGGTTTACCCAGGCCACCTCGTCGCTCGACAATCCCTATCGCGATTATTACACCTTTTCGCAAGACCCGGCAGCCGATATTCAGGCCGGTCGGGTGCCCATGATTGCCAGCGAGGGGGCAGCCGGCTATAAGTCGGGCGAATGGTTTGCCGTGCCTACCGAGGCCGGCGGCTACTACACCTTTACCCTCGACTGGAGCTCGCCGTCGCAACCCACGGTCACGGTGACCCAGGCCACCCGGGCCGATGTCGACGCCGACAACACGAGCCCTTCGACCAGTAGCGACAAGTATCTGTACTACGGCGATGCCGTCTGCAAAAAGTTCTACGACAAGGGAAACGGCATTTACGAGCTGACGGTCGACTTTGCCTCGTCGTGGGGATTCCTCATTCGCACCAGCAACACCCAGTGGGGCAACTACAAATATGGTGCGGCCCGGCAGGGCGACCAGGCCCGGTTGGGAGAGCCCTTTGCCCTGAAGCAGGGCGAGAATGCCCAGAATATTTTGCTCGAGGGGATGGAGATGTGGTATTTCCACTCGGCTTTCGGTACCGACTGGTTTGCCGATTTGAACTACGGTCCCGTAGACCAGGCGGCCGAGTCGCCCGCCTATCAGGCCATCAGCCGTGCGGCCAAGGGTTGGATAGACCGTGGGGTAGGGGGCTTCCGCCTCGATGCCGTGAAGCACATCTACCACAATGCCACCTCCGACGAGAACCCCCGTTTCCTACGCCTCTTCTACGACGACATGAACAGCTATTACAAGCAGCAGGGCCACACCGACGACTTCTACATGGTGGGCGAGGTGCTCTCGGAGCACAACGAGGTGGCACCCTATTATCAGGGGTTGCCCGCCTTGTTCGAGTTCTCGTTCTGGTATCGGGTAGAGTGGGCCATCAACAACAACCAGGGCTGCTATCTGGTCAAAGACCTGCTTTCGTATCAGGAGGAGTATGCCGCTTATCGACCCGACTATATCCGGGCGACCAAACTGAGCAACCACGACGAGGACCGGGCGGCCTCGAAGCTGAACCGCTCGGCCAACAAGTGTCGCCTGGCGGCGGCCGTATTGCTCACGGCACCGGGTTCGCCCTATATCTATTATGGCGAAGAGCTGGGTATCTATGGCACCAAGGCGAATGGCGACGAGTATGTGCGCAGTCCCATGCTCTGGGGCGACAGCTACACCACGAGCTACACCTCCAAGGTAGACCCCTCGGTAGCCTCGCAGGTGAAGCCGGTGAGCGAGCAGCAAACCGATGCGACTTCGCTCCTGAACACCTATCTCACTTTTGCTCACGTGCGGCAGACCTATCCGGCTTTGGCCTCGGGTACGATGTCGCGGCACGAGGTCTATAACGAGGAGAATACGCAATATCCCACGGTTGCCGCCTGGTATATGACGGAGGGCGACCAGCGGGTACTGGTCGTGCACAATTTCGGGAGTGCCATTATCAGTCTGCCGCTTCTCGACCCGATAGAGAAGGCTGTGGCCACATCGGGTACGGTGGCCTCGAAGGTAGAGGGCGAGACGACTACCCTCAGGCTTGGGGCCTATTCGTCGGTAGTCTATCTGTTGAAGAACAACTGACCGGGTGTCGGGCGCTTGAGAGCCCCGACCGACGGTGGAAACGTGATAGTGTAATTGGTAAGCGGCGGCCTCTTTGCGAGGCCGTCGCTTGGTTTATAGCGGGTTGCCCGAAGGTCCTGGAGTCCCGTTTCTCTCTTGGACTTTGAATAAGTCAGGATGCGGTTTGGCAAAAAAACTCAAACAAGTTTGGCTTTTTTGCGCTCACCTTTCGCTATCTTTGGATAAGCCAGGATGCGGTTCGGCAAAAAAACTCAAACAAGTTTGGTCTTTTTGCGCTCACCT